>JBIJCX010000383.1:0-7762 GCA_044344465.1 Opitutaceae bacterium | reverse complement strand
TTGCAGGGTGGAGCAGCCTGGTAGCTCGTCAGGCTCATAACCTGAAGGTCGTTGGTTCAAATCCAACCCCTGCACCCAATTTAGCCCCTCGTAACCCAGTGGTTGCGAGGGGTTTCTTTTTGACCCGACGGTCTACCCGCATGGTTGCGAACACTGGCGAACCATGGCGAAAATAGGCGGGGGGTAGCCCCACAATCGGCCCCACAAGACAGTCAAAGCCCCTTTCCGAGGCACGCGCCGTGCCTGATCTGGAGCCAAACACGACCACCACCCTCGGAAGCAGGAAACCAAACGCTTCATGGCTTCCCGGCACCAATCTGCTTCCGCAGCTCCTCCCGGACCTTTTCCCAGTTCTCCGCGTTCATGGCATCCAGCTTCTCCTGTAGGCCCTCTGCGCCCGAAGCGGGTTCACCGCTCGGGGAGGAAAGGGAGAAGAGCTTTGGCATCTTTTCCACCCACTCTCGGCGCAGGTCCTCACGCCCCGGTTTGAAGTAGAAATCGCGCAGTGTGCTGACCATCCTGTGTCCGGTTACCCTTCGAACCAGTTCCTCGTTAATTCCGCTCAGCAGCGCTGTTGTCGCCCAAGTCACCCTGAACGCTTGGCAACCGCGAATGGAGGCGACTCGGAGGCCCTTGCGCTTTTTCGTGATGTTCCCCCGGTGGACCGACTTGGTTCGCGCACCAGGATCATAAAACCCTGCATCAGCGAGCACACGTTTAACACGGCATGTGATTCCGTCTGGGTTTACCTCGTACATTTTCAAATGCTCCGGAAAGACATGATCGCCCCGGGCAGGCAGTCGCTTTTCAATTTCCTTCCGCAGCAAGGCGGCCAGCGGGATGGTAACCTTTGAGTCGTTCTTGCTGGCGACTGAATCGATGAAACCCGCCTTCAGGTCCACATCTGCCCACAAGAGTTTGCAGCAATCGCCTCGGCGCATGGCGGTGCACACCGCCGTCTTTATGATTGGCCGGATGAATTCATGCTCAGGTTTCTCGCTGACCTCCAGGATTAGGCCTATCTCCTCCGGGGAGAAGGCCCATCTGCCGGTGATTTCGCCAACGTCCTTAAGCGGAATCTCTTCGAAAGGATTCTCTGACATACCCGCTCGCTTTCGTAAACGCTCAAAGACTCCCCGAAGGAAGATGAGCCATTTGTTGTAGGTATTGTTCGACACCCCCTGCTTCGCGATGTCCGCCATGAAATCTTCGGCATCCAACGAGTCCACGTCCGCCATGCATTTCGCCTCAGGCTTCGATTCGCGCAGAAATGCTGCGAACTTTTTCAGGCGACTCTCGCTCTGCACCAGGGTGCTGTCGCTGAGTTCCTCTTCGCGAGGAATCTGCTTGAATCGCTCAAACATCGAATCGAGTTCAATCGACCTGATTTTTCTTCCAGTTCGCAGTTGATGGATCCGGCGCAAAAGGTGCTCCTCGCTGGTACTCGACTCCATCTCCTGGATCGCTGCCTGCAGCTTCAGCTCTGCCTTGAGCCGTGACCTTTCAAACGCCGCGTTTCCCTTGTCCTTTAGCCGCCGGCTTGGCGGTGGCTCGCCGTCAATCCTCACACCGAGATTGAGGTAATTCTTCTTACCGTCACGAATATACCGCCCATACCAGAAGGGGCTGCGCCCCCATTTTATTTCGAGTGCCATCTTATTTTTTCTGTTGTCGGCGGCGTCGTCCAAAGTACGCCGTGGCTCTCGCTGGATAGGATTCGATGTCTTCCCGCCGGTAACGGTACATCCGCCAGAGTCGTGATTCCACGGTCCATGAGAAAAACGTTAAACTGGCACGCGATGCCGAGTTTCGTTCTGCCGAGATGGTGGCAATACCCCTTTGCCTTCAGCGCATTGGCGTAGCCATCAACATGCGGGCCCAACGGGCCCCGCCGAAAATCTGTGAGCGTGCGGCGCTCGCGATAGAAATGTTCCAAGCCCAGTTGCGCCGACGCGATTGCATGGGAAAACGGCTTGCTCATGACAGCGTCGACGTGAAGGATTGCTCGCTCCAAAAGAAAGCCTCTGCGGAGCAAGCAAAAATGGCTCCAGGCTATGTGTAGCCGTTGACGCCGCCCGACCGAGTATGACGCCACGCAATCCGACCGGTCCCGTCACATAGACCGACTCGCCACATATCATTACCTATGTGCTTCGGCCCATAGGTAATGATCGAGGAGCGTCTGGCTCCAGGTGTGCAACACCATCGTGAGCCCGAGCTGGGCGTGGAGTTCGTGTTCGCCAAAGGTGAGCAGCGTGGCCGACGCCGCGGCGAATAACAGTTCGTAGCAGCGGGCGGGGTTTTGCCGGATGAGCGGATTGAGCGCGTGGGGCAGCGTGAAAACGACATGGAAGTACGGAATTGGCAGCAGGACGTCCTTTTGGGCCTCCAACCACGCATAGCCGTTGGCCCCCTGGCAGGTCGGGCAGTGCCGATTGCGGCACGAATGCGGCATGAACTGCCGTTCGCCGCAACCGGCGCATTGGTACAAGTGACCGCCCATCTCCGGAGTGCGGCACGCCATGATGGCGCGCAGCACGCGCCAGTGCTGCGGGGGCATCGCTTGCCCCCGCGCGTAATCCGGCAGGCCGACGCGCAACACCTCGGCCACAGTGAAGGCAGGCTTGGCGGCGGCGCCACCCGCCTGAGGTGACATGGCCGTCGCCTCAGAAGGCTTGCTGCAGGGGCCGCAGATCGAGGGCTTCGAGCGGGCCCTTCAACTGCGAGATAAACTCGCGGCGTACGTGCAGGTAGCGCGCGGTCGTGGCATAGCTGCGGTGTCCGAGCAGACGCTGCAAAATCGGCACCGGCACCCCGGCTTCGAGCATATGGGTCGCGAACGAGTGGCGCAACGAATGTACGCCGCCATTGCTCGGCAGCCCGGTCTCCCGCACCGCGCGATGAAACGCGCGCTTGATGGCCTCCTTCACCAGGTGACGGCCAGGCTTGAGTTCCGAGGGGAACAGCCAGCCCTCGGGGTGATAAATCCGGTAGTACGTCCGCAACTCGGCGAGCAACCGTGGACACAAGATCGTATAGCGATCTTTCAAACCCTTACCTTGCACCACATGGATCTGCCCGCGCTCGCTCAGAATGTGTTCCGGGCGCAGTCGGCACACCTCGCTGACAACCCGCGCAGTTCCATCTCATCGATGAAGCGTTGACGTAATGTGGTCATGGCGACCCCAAGGCTGCCGCCAACTTGCAGCCCCCACCACGCTCCGTGCGCTTCGACTACAACCGCCTACCTCCGGCCTCCGCGAAGCGGTTTAGTTCAAACCAACGTCTTGGAAACAGCTGCGCTCGAGCCGAGCCACGACTGCGTTACCTAAGAAATCGGTCCCTTGCCTAATTCAAACCCATATCGCGAGCGGCAAGCCAGCCAGAGGCGACCAACTGCCCATAGACGCGGGTACTAAAAAGGTCGCGATTACCATGCTGCGCCTTGAGCGCCGGCACGAGCCGCATCATGCGACGATACAAGCGCATGACGTGGGCCGCCGACGGGTTGCCTTCTGGTCTTTCGAGCACGTCGAGAACAGCGCTGATGGCCCCGCGGGCGGTACCAAAATGGATTTTGGGGATCGATACCGCCAAGGTCACTGAGATGCCGATGCAGGCGATGCGGCTTTTTCTCCAGCACCAGGAAGTCGTGCTGACCGGATTGCTCCTTGATGGCGCACGCGAGGCCGAGTTCGAACGGCATGTTAAAACGCACCGGCTGGCCCACCGCGCTCAGGTCATGGATCGACACTCGGCAGGACTGAAGCAGGTCTAGAATTCGGCGGAGCCGACCCTGGCCTCAGTCGGGGATTTGAAATGTGAGCCGCGGCACCCGGCGCAACGCGACCAATGCCGCGGTCAAGGCAACCAGCGTCCGTTCGTAGGAACGATTGTAGGGAACGTTGAGAAAAACCTGCGCCTGATCAACCCGGCGCCGGCGTTCACCTGGCATGGGCAGTCTCTTTGCCGGCCACTAACTCCCGCACGCGCTTGTAGTCCGACTGAGTGAGACCGTAAGCTCCGATGACGCTCTTGAGCGTCGTCCCTTTGGACGTATGCTTGAACGCCCCGTGCGCACCGACAGATTTTTGACTCTGCGGCCTCTGCGGATGATGGAGTTTCTCGGCCATGGGGATAGCTTCGTTCATTCGGGCCGGGTGTGCAAACGAAATAGAGGTTCCAGAGTGAAGCGAACCATCGGCTGCAGCAGAGGCCGGACAGAAAAACTGCGGTCCGCGCGATGAAAGGTTGTCCTGTCTCACGCGGCGGCTGCAATAATCGCGCGATGAGGTTCGAACCGCCCATTCTCTCCTTCGTTCCGCTCGGCACAGAAGATGAGCGACCAATCCGATTCACCTTCGAACAGGGCGCCTTTGCCGGCCACAGCTTTGCCGGCACCCTATTCATTTGTCCGAACCCCTGTTGCCATTGCCAGACGCTCCGTTTCACCTGCCGACCAGACGCCGATCCCAACGGTCTCACAGCTGCGACCTCCGCCGCGCCGTCACATCCTTTGCGTTTCAGCCTCAAGGCACTCGATCGCGCGGTCGATACCGAGGTCGAAACGCCCGCGGAGGCGCTCGCACTCGCCCACGCCGTCGTGGCCGATCTGCAAACCGTCGACTGGCAGCAGTGGACCGAAGTTTTCCTCGCCACCAAGCGCAGCCAGATGAAGACGCTCGATCTGGATACGGTCACCGCGTGGCTCCCGCCGGAGGTGGAGCGCGGCCTGGCCTCAATGGTGGGCTATGTGGAGGTGTTTCCCTGGGCCGAAGAACTTCGCCTCCCGCTGGCCGGCGACACGTGGATCGTCGACGACCAATACTGCGTCGACTCCGACTGCGGTTGCCAGACGACGATTCTGAGTTTTAGTCGCCTGCCCCGGGTCTTCACGCGAACAAAACGCACGCTGCGTTTCGACGCGGTTCTGCGTCACGACTACATCCGAGACAGGAGCACCGTGGAAGAGCGAAGATTCCGCAGTCCAGAGGCAAAGGAGCTCATGACTGCGCTCCGCACAGCCCTCCCCGACTGCAACGCGCTCTTCCAGGAGCGTCACCGCCAGTTGCGGCGCCTCGCGGGGCGGCTGATCCCCTCGGGCGTCCGCAACGCGCGCCGGGCCCCACGGCTTCAGACCAGCGAAGTTTTGCCCGAGCCGTTACCTCCGCCTCCACTCCCGCCGGCCAAGGCGCCGATCAAGCCGGGCCGCAACGATCCGTGCCCCTGCGGCAGTGGCAGGAAATACAAGAAGTGCTGCGGTCGTTAGGCCGGCATGTACCTCGAACGCATTCGGCCGGAAAAAGTCCGCCACCTTCCGTCGGTCGAGCACGTGTTTTCCACCGAGGGGCAGGACCTCCGGCGCTGGACACTGCTGCGCGAAGGAGAGGCTGCGACGGCCTTGTTGCGCTGTGTGGCCCTCGTCAACATTGGCCGTTGGCAGATGTCGCGGATCATGGCGCGGGTGGCGCCCCTGCTCGCGTCGGCTCCCGATCATCCCGCCCGGCTGGAATTCGTCTTGATCCAGCACGCGCCGCAGGAACGTGGACCTCAAGGTCCGGTCCTTCGCCACTACGGCTGGCGCCTGCACGCCGATGGCCGGGCGGAAGCGCTCCGACGCCATACGCTGCATACCGAAATCCCGGGCGCCCGGCCGGGCCGAGTAGAACTGGGCCACACTCAAACTGGGCGACTGCTGCTCGGATACGGCGGCACGCTCGAGGTGGGCACCGACGGCTTTGACCCTGCCCCGGATCAACGCTGGCGACGGTGCGCGAGCCTTTTCAGTGCGACATCGACCGTCACCGACCCCGTCGCCTATCTCAAGCGGCTCCTCCACAAGAGCAAATATCGCAACGGCCGTGCGCGAACGGTGTTGAATCGGCTGAATGAAGCCCTGAGTCCCTGGCTCGACTGGAGCGTCACTCAGCGCCTGGACAAGGGCGAACTCGATGCAAAGTGGAGCGCTACGCCACCGTCGCGCCGGATTCCAGCCATGGTGGCAGTCGACATCGCCCGCCACGCGTACGATGCCTCCGCCCGGCTCGGTGAGAGCGATCCCTTGCGACAGCCCGGCGTAGTGTTGTTCGACCGGATGAAACCTTGGTGTCCGGAACGCCTGCAGCCGGCCTTCTTCCGGGCGCTGGATGGCTTGTTTCCCCAGATCCAATTCATCGCCGCCCTCTCGGCCGGCGCTCGGCGCGCCTTCCCCCCAGAGTTGTCGCGACAGCGATTGCCCATCCCGCAGCCCCAACTGCGTCGCCCACTGCCTGCCGTCCGGCGCCTGCCCCGCGAAACCGTGCTGCTGATCCAGATCGACGGCACGCTGCCCAACCTGGCGCTCATGAAGCTCAGCCGTCATTTCAAGACGCAGGGTCGCAAGGTGCAACTGCAGCGCGGAGTCCGATCCTTGCCGGCCGCCGACACGGTGCTGGCGAGTTGCGTCTTCAATACTCCCGCTTCGCACCAACGCGTCGCCGTGCTCCGTCGGCAGTATGGCCCGGCGCTGCAAGTCGGCGGCTCGGGCGTGGACTTGAACCTTCGCCTCGCCCCGGAGATCGAGGCGCTGGCGCCCGACTATGCGCTCTATCCGGAATTGGGCGACCGCGCCCTGGGTTTCCTGACCCGCGGCTGCCCGTTTCACTGCCCCTTCTGCGTCGTGCCGAAGAAGGAAGGCGCGCCCCGCCGGGTGGCCGATTTCGACTCCCTGCTGCAGGACCGCCGCAAATTGATCCTGCTCGACGACAACTTGCTGGCCCAGCGCGACGCGCTGCCGCTCCTCGAGGAGATGCTCCGGCGCGACCTCGCCGTGAATTTCAATCAAACTCTCGACCTGCGGCTCGTGACCCCCGCGGTGGCGGCGCTGCTGCGGCGGCTGCGGTGTTCGAATGTCACATTCACCCGGCGCAATCTTTATTTCAGCCTGAACGACGCGCGCCATCTGGAGCTGCTGCGGGAGCGCTACGCCCTGCTGCGGACGCGGGCCATGGACAACGTAGCCTTCGTGTGTATGTATGGCTACGATACAACCCTGGCGGAGGATGTGGCGCGGTTCCGCTTCCTGCGTTCGTTGCCCGGGGCCTATGTGTTCGTGCAGCGCTACCTGCCGGTGACGGGCGGCCCGCCGCCCTTCCGCGGCCGGTTTTTCGACGAACAGGCGGATGCGCTGCTCACGGAGCTGGTCCGAATCGTCTTTCGGCAAAACATGAAGAGCATGGAGACCTACTACCGTTGGCTCGCGATCCAATATGCGACCCACTGCGGGCGCATCCATGCGGAGCTCGTCGAAACGCTCTTCCGCTATAACGGTCGCGTGCGCATGGGCCGGTTCGTGGCGCGGCTGGAATCGCTGTGCTGCCAGGCCGCTGGCGCCGGCCAATGAATGGTTCGCTCGCTAAACCGAGGGGAACCATGAACGAGGCTCATGCCTCCACCGCTCCATCCTCTGGATCTCGTTCCCAGCTTCGAATGGCGAGTCGATTGACCTCCGTAGGTCAGTGCACAGCCGACTACGATTTTCACCTTGTCTCGGAAAGGTACATTTCGGGAACGCCCCAGCCTCCCGGGACGAAGTTCAACGACTTCCGCGTGCGTGGATCCACGTTTTCCACTCAAATTTGGCCCCGTTGCGAATAGGGTCCAAATAGAAACGCGCCAGACTGACGCAGATCACGATGCCTAGCGCACCAGCCTCGCGCGTCCGTATCAGTTGACGATGGACTTCGGATCTGTGCCGAAATTCTCGAATGCGTGGATTTCTGCA
>JBIJCX010000212.1:0-14173 GCA_044344465.1 Opitutaceae bacterium | reverse complement strand
CCCCGGCCCACCTCGTCGACTGCATGGATCCGGATTAGGGCTACCGAGGATCGGCGCTGCCCGCCGGCCTGGGCCCGACTGGATCCAGGTTGGTCCAGTCGAGTGGATCGACCGTGTAGGCCTCGCCGAAACCGGCGACGAGGCGGCCGGGTTGCAGGGTAAGGCGAAAAATCTGAAAGTCCCGCATGGTCGACAGCAGGCCGATCGGGGCCCCGAATTTTTCCCGGAATCCCGCGATGATGCCATCGCACTCCGCGCCTTCGCGGGACACGAGTGCCGCGGTGGCGGGAAAGGTGAGGCGACGGCGGGCGAGCAATTGGGTGGTCGCGGACTCGTCTTCGAGCAGGAGCAGGCTGGCGCGGCGCGTGGCCGCGAGGTTGCGCGTATGCGCCGCGAGACCGCTGATGTAGACGTAAATCGCACCATCCTCTCCCAGTACGGCCGGCGCGACCGAGGCGTCGGGGATGCCATCGGGCGACGTCGTGCCGAGAACGACCGTTTTTGTTCTGGTGCGAAATCGGAGCGCGAGTTCGCGGGCGCGGGCGAGGGCAGTGCTCATTTTCAGGCGCCGAGCGTGGGGATTCCAACCGCCGGTGCGACGGAATTCAGGCCGGCCGATTGCCGCAGTCGAATCGCGCCACTCACTCTCCGCTTTATCGTCGGCGGCGGGCGAAAAACGCGACGATTCCGAGCCCGGTGACGAGGAGCGCCCAGGTCGACGGCTCCGGGATGGGCATAGCGGCGAAATTCGAGAGCACCACACTGTTCGCCGCAAAGGCGCTGCCGACGCCGTAGTTCACCTGGAAGGAGCCAAAGCCGTCGATGGTGAAAAGGCGCTGGCCATTGGAGACGTTGGCGAAGGTTTGATTCAATCCTCCCGCGGCGGTGAGAACCGTAAAGGTGTTGGTCTCGTTGACCGTCGACTGATAGCCGTCGAGGAAGGTGACCTTCAGCGTGGCGTAGCCGTTGGCGATGCTGCCAAGCGTGGCGGTGCCGCCGACATCAAGGAAATCGTACGTCACGCCCTTGTTGGTGCCGGCAAGTTCAACCAGAATCTCGCTGGTGCCGAGCAGCGTCAGGTCGCCCGTGAGGGCCAGCTTCCCGGGCGAAACGCCGGGGGAAACAACGCCAGCGGCGGTGACGCTCGGGGCGTTGATTGTGCCGGTGCCGGTGAGCGGGGCGTTGGCGGCGAACGTAAGCGGGCTGGCGAATTGGGCCGAGGCACCGTTGCCGAGCTGGATGCGGCCGTTGTTCGTGAACAGACCCGAAAATACGACCTCGCCCGCGGTGACAACCAAGGCTCCGTTGTTGGTGAATTCGGCGGCGAACGTCGTGGTGCCAGCACCCGTCTTCTCGTAACGGCCGTTGTTGGTGAAGGTAAACGTGCCGCCGAACGCGGTCGGATTCTCAATCGTGTTGGCCCCGGTATTCAGATCGTTGAAGCGATTGACGTTCACGAACGTGCTGCCGTTGCCGCCGCGGATCGTGCCAGAGCTCCAATTGACCGTCCCTTTGTTCAGGATATTGCGGAAGTTGAACTCGTTGTGGCCGGTGCTGCTGCGCAGGTTCAGCACTGCGGAGGTGTCAATCGTGGTCGTAGGACCGGGTGCGCTGGCATTCCAGTTGCCGCCGTTCCAGTTAAGGTTGCCGGAGAACAGATTTGTCCCGAGGAGCTGGCCGTTGTTGAAATCAAAGTTTTGAATCCCAACGACGCCATTGGCATCGAGGATCCCGCCGACGAAACGGGCCAGGCCGTTGCCCTTGAGCTCCGAATTGGCGGCGAGGACGGCATCGTTGGCAATTTCGAGCTGCGCGCCTGCTGCCACGATGACGGCGGAATGCGCGGCGTTGCTGGCGGCGCCGGAGAATCGCAGTGTGCCGGTATTGACATTCACGGTGCCGGAGTTGGTGAACCTGGCGGTGAGGTCTGTCGTCGAGGCCCCGTCCTTGGCGAACTTGCCCTGGTTGGTGAGTTCAGCGGTGACGGTGTTGGCCGTGCCGGCGAGCGTGAGTTCGCCGAGGCTGCCGATGGTCTTGGCCGTGCCAGTGATGCTGGCATTGCCGGTGCTCCTGACCTTGGCGTTGACGCTGCCGCCGGTCCACTCGAGGGCGCCGACGGTGGCGGTGCCGGTGCCGCTGACGGTGCCGGCGGAGAGGGTGAGTTTGCCGGAGCCGGCGTGGTTGCCGTCGAACTGCGCGGTGCCGCCGGTGGAGACCCGGAGGTTGGCGCTGCCGCTGGTGCCGGAGAAGGCGGCGGTGGCGCCGGTGATCTCGATCTCGCCGGTGCCGGTCGTGTTGAGCGCGCCGCCGCCGAAGGTGTAGTTGTTGCCGGCGATCTGGAGCTTGGCGCTGCCGCCCAGGTTGACCGGTTTGTTGCTGCTGCCGCCACCGGAGAGTTTGAGCGTGCCAGCGTCGACGTTGACGCTGGAGGTGACGGCGGTGCTCTCGAAGACGGCTTGGATCTCGGTGATGCCCGTGGTGGCGTTGGACTTGGTGAAGGCGCCGTCGTTCTTGAAAGTGGCGCGGCCGCCGCCCTGGTCATGGGCGACGGTGCCGTCGAAGCTGGTGGTGAAGGCGCCGCTATTTTTGATCTGCGCGCCGCCGCCGGTGCCGATGCTGTCGGCCGTCCACTGGGTGGCGCCGGAGAGATTGAGCTGGGCACCGAGGTAGAGCTTCTTGGCGGCGCCGGTGCCGATGGTCGTGCCGGCGCTGGCGACCACTGCGGTGGTGATGTCGCCGCCGTCCCAGGCGAGGGAGCCGACCGTGGCGGTGCTCGCGGCATTGACGCCGTCGAGCTTGCCCGTGCCGGAGAGGGTCAGCTTGCCGGAGGTCGAGTGGGAGCCGTTGATCTTCGCCGTGCCGGTGCCGTTGACCGCGAGATTGGCGCTGCCGGTCGTGCCGCCGAAGGTGGCAATGGCGCCGCTGATCTCGAGGGCGCCAGTGGCCGTGCTGTTGAGGGCCCCGCCGGTGAAGTCGAAGTTGCCCGATTCGATCTGCAGCTTCGCGCCGTTGCCGATGGTGACGGTGTTGCTGCTGTTGCCGCCGCCGGAAAGCTTAAGATTTCCGCCCGTGGCCTTGATCTCGCCGGTGCTCTCGAACCGGGCCCGGACCTCAGTCGCGTTGACGCCGCCAAGCCCTGCCGTCTTTTCAAAGGTGCCGGTGTTGGTGAACACGGCCGTCCCGGAGTTGGCGATGAGGCCGTCGGCATTGGCGCTAAAGGTCCTCCCGGTTTCGTTTTTGATCTTGGCCGCGCCGCTCGCGTTGATCGGGCTACCGTCCCAGCCGGTGTTCCCTGCCAGCGTGAGTTCGCCGGCGAGGCTCTTCGCGCCGCCGGAGATGGCCGTCGCACCGGTGCTCTTGACCCTGGCGTTGAGGGCTCCGCCGGTCCATTCAACCGTGGCGAAGTCGGCCGTGCCGCTGCCGCTGACGATGCCGTTGGCGAGGGTCAGTTTGCCAGTGCCGGTGTGGTTGCCGTCGAACTTCGCGGTGGCGGTGGCGCCGCTGACCGAAACCTCCGCGTCGCCGCTGGTCGCATTGCTGAAAGTCGTAATCTTGTCGCTGAGGTCGAGCTTGCCGGTGCTCCCGTTGATCGCTCCGCCGGTGAACGCGAAATCGTTGCCGGCGATCTGGAGCTTGGCGCCGTTGCCGATGGTAACGGTGTTGTTGCTGCTGCCGCCGCCGGAGAGTTTGAGCGTGCCGGCACTGGCCTTGATCGTGCCGGTGCTGTCGAACCGCACCTGTATGTCCGTGGGACCGCCAGCGCCGGAGGTTTTTTCGAGTATGCCGGCGTTGGTAAGCGACGGGCTGACGCCACTCAGGTTGTGGCCGAACGTGCCCGCGCCGGTGATCACGAGCAGGCCGCTGGCCGTGTTGATGAAGGTGGAGCCATCGCCACCGAGCAGGTTGCCGCCGGACCAGCGCACGGTGCCGGCGTTTTCGATCGTGCGTCCGCCGGTGGTGTTGCCGTCGGCACGGCTGAAGACGTGATCCACGGAGCCCACGACCTCGAGCAAGCCGCCGGTGGCGATCCGCAGGGTGCCGGTGCCACCCAACGTTCCACCGCTCCAAGTCGATCCCGTACCGGCGAGCGTGAGGGTGCCGCCGCCGGTAATCGTGCCCCCGCTCAATTGCAGCGCTCGTATCGTGCGCGCGTCGCCGACCGTGGCAGCGCCGGCGGAGACCAGGGCAATATCGGAGCCGCCGGGAATCGCCCCGGGATTCCAGCGTGCCGTCTCCGACCACACCCCCGAGCCGGACCAGGTGTACATCGTGAGGCCATTGGCCAGGAAAGAGTCGGAGAACGCCCAGGAGAGGAGATCGTGGTTGGCCAAGGCGCCGCCCGTGGCAGCCGTGAACCCGACATAAGCTGTGTCCCCGCCAATCGTGGTTGCAAGGTTGAGCGCGTGGGAGAGCAGAGCCGTCGCGGGCCTAATACCGTTCTGCGCCACCCGCACTTCAAGCAGGGAACCGTTGTAGTCCACCCATGCCGTCCATTTCGCGCCGTTGTTCGCGACACTGTCAAAGTCCGGCGAGACATTAGCCGTCACGGCGGAAGTGACACTGCCGCCGAGGTTCACCCCGACATGGTTGCTACTGGGGTCATTCCGATTGGAATTCTGATAGGTGTCGAATTCGATCCCCACGCTCGACCCGATGTTGAGATATCCTAGACCTTCGCCTGTCGCGCCCAATGCAGCCGGGCCGACGCGCTGTACCGCAAATACAATTCCGTCAGCGCCGATTGCGGTGCCGTCGCTGGAGCCACCCCGCGATGTCAGGCGGAAATTGAACGACGTGCTGAAACCTGTCGCGACATTCAGCGCCGTGTTGGTAAAGACGCTGCCAACGTCATTGGAGGTCGCGGCCGCCAGCCGTAGCACCGTGCCGTCGGTCGAGACCGAATTGGTCGTGGTGGCTGAGCTATTGAGGGTGAGCCCAGTGGTAGAGCTGAAGTTCGGCAGAATGATCGACTGGGCCGAAGCGGTCGCCAGCAGTCCAATACTGACAGCGGCCATCGCGAAAAAAAGAGAGCATACCTTTCTTGCGGGGATCACGGTTCAAATTGGTGAATGCAAATCATTGGTCTTTTGTGTCGCATTTGCGAGCAAATACTCGGTCGATTGTGAAACCCCGTCGCAAAACGTGCCGGAGCAAAGCCAAGTGGGAGTGGAGAATCCCTGCTGGCCATCCATGATGGTGCAAAGTAGCCATTTTCTCTTCGGCTAGAGAGGTTCCTCGCTGTTTCCAGTGGGTCGCTGCCGGCGGCTGAGAGCCCCGACGGGGCGAAAAATTGAAAGCCCAGGGCAACGCCCTGGGAAAAATTCACACAAGAATCCTAGCCCTGAAGGGGCGAAACCACATCCTGGTGTCGCCCCTTCAGGGCGAAACCATCCCCTTCATCCGATTCCCAGGGCGTTGCCCTAGGCTTTCGAACTCCGCCCCTTCGGGGCTTACGACCACGAAGCCATCGAACCACTGGAAACAGCGAAGAGCCTTAAAAGACCGCGGCAAACGCCGTCCAGACGGTCAAAACTCGGCCGCCACACCCAGGTAAGCGTTACGGCGCGGAGCAGGATCGATGCCGTCGGGGCGGATGCGGCTGTAGTAGTCTTCGTCAAAAACGTTATTGATGCCACCGATGACGCGCAGCGGAGTCCGGGGGATCTTCACTTCTACCGTCAGATCCCAGACCGCGTAAGCGGGGACGTGGCGGGACGCAGAGTTCGCGTCATCGGCAAAGCTGTCGGCCGAGAAGGTGCCGGTGAGACCGAGCTTGATGCGGTCACTTTGGGTGTAGATGAGGCCGCTGCGGATGACGTGCTGCGGGGCGTATTGGGGCGTGCGGCCGGCGACCGGGCCGTGCTTGAACCGGGCTTCGAGCAAGAGCGCGTTGGCATAGAGGTTGAGGGTGGCGCCCTGGGCAGGGGAGATGTTTCGCAGGAGGTCGTAGTGCACGGAAGCTTCGATGCCGCGGTGGATGGCGCGGCCGACATTGCCGACGCTCGAACGGCCGCCGGGCAGCGCAATCGCTCCGATCTGGTTGTCGAATTCGAGGTGAAAAACACTCGCGTCGAGCACCAGTCCAGCCACGGAAGACGTGCGGTATCCAATTTCGTATTGCACGGCCCGGCCGGCCGCGAGGTCGGCGTTGACGACGTTGGTGGCCGCATTCGGCACGGCTTGGGTGAAAACGACGGGCCGGTAGCTCTGCGAGACATTGACGTAAATCTGCGACTTTCCCAGCAGGTCATAAGCCGCGGCGACGCCCAGGAGCGGGATGGTCGTGTGGTTGTCGCGGGCGCCGAGCGGGGTGCCGGCGGCGGTCTTGGCGGTGTTCACCTGCTCCCGCACCTTCTGGGCAATTGTTTCCAACCGCACACCGGGCGTGAGACTGAAGGCGCCGAAACGAAACAGGTTTTCGCCATAGACTGGCGCGTAGAGGGTGGTGCGGTGGGATTGGTTCGAGATGTTGCCGGTCACTGCGGCGGGAGTGGTGCCGCGGCGATCGGTGCGCGGTGAGGCGGTGTGAAAAATCTCCGCCCCGGCAGTGAACGCATGGCGTTGGCGCTCGCCCCAATCGAGCCGGACCCTGACCTCACTGCCGAGCGTGGTGAATTGCTGGCGCTCGATCGTGTTGGTGCTGGCGGCGGCGCCGACGGGCAACAGCCCGAAACCGCCGCCGCCCTGCCGACGGGAGGATCGCGCATAGTCGATCGCCCAGGCGCGGGCAGTGAGCGTTCCGCGGCCAAGATCACGCTCCCAAATGAGCGACGCCGCCTGACGTTCGAGATTGAAACGGTCGAAGCGGCGCGAGGGTGCGCGGCGATCCAGGAGGTAGTTTGCGGTGCCGGGACCGGTGGCGAACGTGAGTCCACCGGGTTCGCCGTGCTCTTCCTCGTAGGTTTCGAGGGTGAGCATCCAGCGGCTGGCCGAGTCGCCATCGAACACCACGCGCCCGAGCCAGGCATTGAGCGAGTAGTCGCTGTTGGCGGTGCGGATGCCATCGGACCCGCGGTGGTTGAAATATCCGTAGTAGCCGACGCGTCCGACCGTGCCGTCGATGTGGCTGAAGGTGGAATAGTAGTCATCACTGCCCACGGTGTGCAGCGTCGAGCCCGAGATGGGCCGGTCGGTGCGCGGTCGGTGGGTGACGTAGTTGAGGGCGCCGCCGGGCTGCGGGCCATACATCAGGGCTGCGCCCCCGCGCGTGAACTCGATTCGGTCAACCGTGTCGAGCGGAGGTGCGTAGTAGGCTTCGGGATACCCAAACTGGTCGGCGTGGATGGGAATGCCGTCCGTCAGCACCTGGGTGAACTGGGCGCGGTGCGGTTCGAGGCCGCGGTAGCCGATGCTGATGAGGGGCGAAGTTTCCTCGCTGAGCACCAAGCCTGGTGCCTGCGCGAGCGCCTGGCGGTAGTTGTTGCCGGTGATCCTGGGCAGGGCATCAAAATCCAGGATCGTCGTCTTTTTGCCGGCGTTGATCCGCGTTCCCTGCACGTCAGGCAGAAAGGGACCTTGGACCTTGTGATCGGATTCGGCTTCGGCTTCTACTCGATACGGGGCCATTTCGACGGGTATCGTGTTCGCCATTGGGTCCAGGGTGCCGACCGGGAACGGCGATTGGGCGAACAGGACCATGGGATAGCCCGAGATGAGGGCACAGAACGGAAGCAATCGTAAGGGAATGCCTTTGAGCATCGTAGCAGAAGCTGGAGGTGGCTGTACGGTGTCTCCTGGTTGGAAATCGATCATAGGCGGCGCGATGTGCCGGCAAGCCGGCGCCGAGGCTTATAGCTATTGAGACCCAATATCACCCAATGCAAGGAAAATGCCTTTCCTCGATTTTTTCTCCTGGCACCGGCCCAACTTGTCCTCGACGCGCCGCCGCCCCAATCGTTTAACCGATGGATGGTCGATACGCTCTTGGTCAGCCTTGGCGAACGCAGCTATCCGATCCGCCTCGGTGCGGACCTTTCGACCGACGTGCGGGCTGAGGTTCAGCGACTCGCCGCCGGGGGGCGGAAGGCTGTGGTGCTGACCGACGCGAATCTCGTGCGGGCTCAAGGCGACGGCTTGCGCGCGATGTTCGGCGACACGCCGATGCTGGCGATCCCGGGCGGGGAGGGGGCGAAGTCCCTCGCCGGGCTTGGGCAGGTGCTCGACTTCCTGGCGGAGCAGAGAATTGATCGCAGCGGAGTGCTGTTTGTGGTGGGCGGCGGGGTGATGGGCGATTTGGGCGGCTTCGCGGCCGCAACCTGGTTGCGGGGAATCGATTTTTTTCAGGTGCCGACCACGCTGCTCGCGATGGTGGACAGTTCCGTCGGCGGCAAGACGGGGGTGAACATCACCGCGGGCAAGAACCTCGTGGGCGCTTTTCACCAGCCGCGGGGAGTCTTCATCTCGACCCACCTGCTGGCGACGCTGCCGCCGCGCGAATTTGCCGCGGGGATGGCCGAAGTGATCAAGTACGCGTTGCTGGGCGACCCGGCGTTGCTCGCGCAACTCGAGCAGTCGCCCCTGGTCGTGTCCTCGGCAGAACTCGCCCCCGTGATCCGGCGCTGCTGCGCGCTGAAGGCGCGGATTGTCGAGGCGGACGAGCGTGAAACGGCGAAGGACGGCGGCCGGGCGCTCTTGAACCTCGGTCACACGTTTGGCCATGCGATCGAGAATGTCGCCGGCTACGGCGAGTACCTGCATGGCGAAGCGGTGGCGATCGGTCTGGGCGCGGCCGCGCGTTTGTCGCAGAAGATTGGTTACATCGGGGCGGGCGACGTGGCCCGGGTGGAGCGGGCCGTCGCGGCGCACGCGCTCCCGACCCGGTTGCGCGCGGCGCTGGATTACGTCGCACTGCAGACCGCGATGACCCGCGACAAGAAGGTCCGCGCCGGCGGACTGCGTTTCGTCTTGCTGAAGGCACTCGGCGAGGCGGTGACGCTGGGCGACATCCCGCCCGGGCTGGTCGAGGCGAGCTTCCGCGAGGTCGGGGCCCGTTGATTTCGGATTGCGGATTTTTGATTGCGGCTTGATTCAATCTCCGCCGCCGGGCCGCTCGATTGCGGCGCGCCGGAACCGTCCTCCGCAACCGCCCAGCTGAAATTACAAAATGTCCGCCATCGACGAAGGCATCGTCCGCGAGTATTTCGAACAAAACGGATTTCTGGTCCGCCAGGCCCGCAAGTATCAGGTGCAGGCGCGCCGCAAGGTGGGCGAGGAGGAGATCGATCTGATCGTGTTCAATCCGGCCTGGCAGCGGGGGGCGCGCAAACCGGATTTTTTCCTGTTTTCGAACGAGCTGCCCTACGTGCAGAAGGCGATCGTGGCGGTGAAGGGCTGGCATACCGGGGTGTTCACGCCGGCCACGCTCAAGAGCAGCCCCGAGATTTTTCGTTTTCTCGAGGAAAACGTGATCAAGGAAGTGGCGCGGCTCTTTCCCGCCGACGTGCCCGAAGATCACGCGGGGGCCCCGACGAAAATTCTCGTCCTGCCAAGCCTGCCGACCGCGGAGCCGTTCCGCACCCAAAGCGTCGAGTTGCTCAAGGCGCGCGGGGTCGATGCCATCATCTCCTTCCGCGCGATGCTGCTCGATCTGCTCGAGAAGATCGAAATCAACCAGAACTACAGCAAGAGCGACACCCTGCAGGTGATGCGCATCCTGAAGAACTATGATCTCCTGAAGGACACCCAGCTGGATTTGCTGGGTTCCAGCGCCCGCAAAACGCGCGCTTGAAAGCTCCAAATTCCAAGCTCCAACCTCCATAGAAACACCAAGCCTGAATCATGAAACCGGATGCGAGCGGTGCTTGGGACTTGAAATTTCTCTGGTGCTTGAAGCTTGGAATCTGGAGTTTCCCGCCATGATCCATCCGACTGCCATCATCGAAGCCGGCGCCCAGCTGGGTGCGGGCTGCGAGGTTATGGCTTACGCTATCATCACGCGGCATTGCGTGCTCGGCGAACGCGTGGTCGTACATCCCTTCGCGGTTGTGGGCGGGGATCCGCAGTATGTGAAGTTCGATCGGGCGATCGCCTCGGGCGTCCGCGTGGGGGCGGGCACGGTGATTCGCGAGCACGTGACGATCAGCCGTTCGATCGCCGCCGGGCAGTTCACGACGATTGGCGAGAGCTGTTTTTTCATGGCGGCGAGCCACGTCGCGCACGACTGCGCGGTTGGCAGCAATGTGGTGTTGGCCAACGCGGCGCTCCTGGCCGGGCATGTCAGCGTCGGTGATCACACGTTCTTCGGCGGTGGCGCGGCGGTGCATCAGTTTTGCCGGATTGGCGAAAGCGTGATGGTGGCGGGTCATGCCTCCATCACCCGCGACGTGCCGCACTACACGATGGTGGCGGAGCGCGACGACGTGATCGGCTTCAACGTCGTCGGGCTGAAGCGACGCGGTTTCAGCCGCGCGGCGATCACGGAGCTCAAGGGGGCATTTCACGACGTGTATTTTACTCCGGGCAATATTCGCGCGGTGGCGGGGCAGCGGCTCGCGTCCAATGCTTTTGAGACGGCGGAGGCAAGGCGCTTCCTAGAGTTCTTCGCCGGGGGCAAGCGCGGCTTTGCACGGGCGCGGCGGGAGCGCGGGCAAGAGGCCGACCCAATCGACTGAACGGGAAGAAAGCGGAAGGCGCGGAGAAGGCTGGCGGTCTCCCCAAACCCTCCGCAGGCTCTGCGACCTGCGCGATGAAAAAGAACGCTTCCAAGAAATTAACCCTCACCTGTGGCGATCCGGCTGGCGTCGGGCCCGAGATTATCGCGACCTGGCTCGCGGCGGCGGGCGAGACGGCGCGGGAGATGGCGGTGATTGGGCCGGCGCGCTGGTTGGCGACGCTGGATACACCGGCGGAAAAGATCGCGGTCGGGCTCGAGAAATTTTCGGCCACGGCCGGGCAACCGACGGGTGAAGGGGCGCTGGTCGCGTGGGCGGCGATGGAGCGGGCGGCGGCGGGTTGCGCGAACGGGGAGTTCTGCGGTGTGGTCACCGGGCCGGTGAGCAAGGCGGAGCTGGCCAGGATCGGCTACGCGTTCCCGGGTCAGACGGAATTTTTCGCAGCGCGCTGGGGCGGCAATCCGGTCATGGCCTTTTGCGGCGGGCGGCTGCGCGTGGCGCTGGCGACCTGGCACGTGCCCCTGCACGAAGTGGGGCGGCTGCTCGGTCCGCACCAGCTGCATCGCACGGTGGCGGCGGCAAGCGATCTTTGCCGGGCGGAGGGAATCATGCATCCGCGGATCGGTGTGTGCGGCCTGAATCCGCACGCCGGCGAAGGCGGACTAATCGGCTACGAGGAGCGCGACTTCATCGATCCCGCGCTCGATCACCTGCGGGCTGAGTTTCCGGGCCTATCGCGTTGCGAACCGGGCGACACGCTCTTCGCGCGCCAGTTGCGCGGCGAGTTCGACGTCGTCGTCGCGCTGTACCACGATCAGGGTCTCGCGCCGCTGAAGGCGGTCGATTTCGACGTGGCGGTAAACGTCACGCTCGGCCTGCCGCATGTGCGCACCAGCCCGGATCACGGGACGGCGTTCGGCATCGCGGGTCAGGGTGTGGCCAGCGCGACGAGTTTTGGGAATGCGGTGACGGTGGCGCGCCGCCTGATCGCCCTCCGCGCGGGTGCCGGGCGGCTTGGCCCGGGCTATTTGTAATCCCGGCGCAAGTTGCTCGGGAGGCTGCCCAGCTCCTCGCGGTACTTTGCCACGGTGCGGCGCGCAATCGTGATGCCCTTTTCCAGCAGCTTCTCCACCAGATCCTGATCGCTCAACGGGCTGGCCTTGTCCTCCAGATTGATCAGGTCGGCGATCATCTCCTTCACGCTGGTGTTGGAAACGGCCGCGCCGCTTTCCGCCCGGTAGCCGGGGGTGAAGAAATACTTGAAATCGAACACTCCGTGCGGCGTGCGGATGAACTTGTTGGCAATCGCCCGGCTGACGGTCGTCTCGTGCACGCCGACGACGTCGGCAATCTGGGTCATCGTGAGCGGTTTCAGCAGGGAGACGCCATGCTCGAAAAACTCCTTCTGCGCGTTGACGATCTCGCGGGTGATGCGCTCAATCGTGCGCTGGCGCTGCTCGATCGAGTCGATGAGGAACTTGCCCGAGCGCATCCGTTCGCGCAGGTATTCGCGTTCCTGGGTCGACAAGGCGCCCTTCGCGATTAGGTCGCGGTAGGTGCTGGAAATCCGCAGGCGCGGGATGTAATCGCTGTTGAGGGTGATTTTCCAATCGCCCCCCTCGCGTTCGACGGTGACGTCCGGAATGACCACGCGGTTGCTGTCCTCGGCAAAGCGCCGGCCCGGGGCCGGGTCGAGCTTGCCGATTTCCTCGATCGCGGACTGCACGTCGTCCGCATCGGCGCCGAGCCGGCGGGCGAGCTCGGGGATCCGGCGGCGCGTGAGCAGTTCAAAGTGATCACGGATCATCCGCACCGGCAGGGAACTGCCGTGGCCCTTGGCCGCGAGCTGCGCGAGGAGGCAGTCGGCCAAATCGCGCGCGCCGATTCCCGGTGGATCGAAGGACTTCAGGATTTTTTGCGCCTCCTGCACCGCGTCGAGGGGCAGGCCGGCCTGCAGCGCAATGTCGGACGGGGTCTGGGTCAGAAAACCGCGGTCATCGAGGCTGCCGACCAGGTTCTTCATCGCCTCCAGGACCGGGGCGGCAAGGTCCGCCATCTCAGCTTGCCGCATCAGATGCTCCTGGAGCGACGTCTCGCTCACCAACGAGTCCAGGAAATGCTGCCGGCGTTCGGCGTCCTCCGAGGTGTAGGGCTGCGCTCCGCCGACGCTGGACATGTGGTTGCGCCAGTCCTCGTCGAGCTTGCCCAGGATTTCGAATTCACGGTCCTTGGAAAAATCCAGCTCCTCACGCTTGCTGTCCGAATGATCGGCCGGGGCGCTGGCAACCGCAGCGTCGCCGCTGGTGTCCCCGTTGGCGTCGGAGTCGCGGTCGGTCACCCGGTCTTCCGCCGGCGTATCGAGGCTGACCCCCTCCATCGGCAGCTCTTCGAGGGTGGGATTGCTCTGCAACTCCTCCTGGATGACGGTGCGGAGATCGAGCGCGGCCACCTGCAGGATCTTCAGCGATTGCCGCAATTGCGGCGCCAAGACCAGCGATTGAGTCTGACGCTGACGAAGCTCGTGACTAAATCCGGACCCGCTCATGTGGATGAAGAGAAGCTGCGTTCATCTCAGATGGGGGGGCGCGAGGAAAGCGAAGGAATGACGGGGTCCCGGACGCCGAAGAGTTCCTTCAGGTAAACGCCGAGCTTCTCGTTGGTGGGGCCATAACGGCCGCTGTACATGTAGAGCTCGAGGTCCGTGAGTACCTCGTTGGCCGACTGGTAACGTTTTTCGCGATCGCGCTGCAATGCCCTCTGGATGATGGCCTCGAGCTTGGGATCGATGTCGGCACGCAGGGTCGAGAACTGGGGGATCGTCATCGACAGGATGTTCCGGCGCGACTGCGCGCGGTCGACCGAGCGGAAGATGTTTTTTCCGAGCAGCAACTCGGTGAGCACGATGCCGAGCGGAAAAAGATCCGCGCGGGCATCGGTGATCGCATAACTGGCCTGTTCGGGCGAAAGATACTCGTCCTTCCCGGCGATGACCTTGCCTTCCTCGTTGTACATCAGGTCGAGGGCCTTCGCGATGCCGAAGTCGGTCAGCTTGACGTCGCCCTCGTACGCGAGCAGCACGTTCTTCGGGCCGATGTCACGGTGGACAATATTGAGGTGCCGGCCGTCGCGGTCGCATTTGGCGTGCGCGTAGGCGAGCCCGCGCGCCACCCGTGAAACGATGAAGGCCGCCAAATCCAGGGGAATGGGTCGGTTGATCTTGCGATGCTGTTCGAGCACCTGCTCGAGGTTCACGCCGCGCACGAACTCCATCACCATGAAATACTGCCCGCCCACCTGGCCGAGATGGTAGGTTTGTACGATGTTGGTATGGATGAGGTCGGCGACGAGACGGGCTTCACCGATGAAGTTGTTCTGAAACTCCTCGATCGCGGAATACTCCTCCCGAATGAGCTTCACGGCGACGACCTTGCGGAAATTTCCTGCGCCGAGCTGCACCGCCTCGTAGACAACGCCCATGCCGCCGGCGGCAATGGTACGAGTCATCTCGTAGTGGAGTTCGTTGAAGATGTGTTTAATCGCCGCCACGGGTAACGAGAAAAGGT
>JBIJCX010000088.1:0-25159 GCA_044344465.1 Opitutaceae bacterium | reverse complement strand
GCCATTCGGCTATCCGCTGGCCGGGGCAATGTTGGGTCGACTCGGCCTGCCGGCCTTCGAATCGCTCGTGCTGGTCTCGGCCGGAGCGCTCCTCACCCTCTTCGCGTTGGTCGCCCGGGTGCTGCCCTCGCATCCGTTTCGAATTCTGATCATCGCAGCGCTGGGCGCCGCGCCCATCGTCACGGTGCAATTCTTCGGCATCCTCACCGAATTGCCCTTCGCTGCCGCCTTGCTGGCTCTCGCGGTCTGCCTGGCGCACTGGCCGGCGCGGGCTGCCATCTGGGGCGCGGCCGCCTTCGCCGTGATCGCCCTGACCATCAGGTATGCCGGCGTCATCGCGCTGGCGATCCTTGGATCGTGGATGCTTTGGCGCTGGCTGGATCTTAAGCGGGCGCGTCGCCAATGGGACGCTCTCGGTGCGGTGTTGGCCGCCGCAGCCACATCCGGAGCGCTGCTCCTCCTCAATGTCCTGAAGGCCGGCCACGCCAGCGGTGCGGGTCGCGGTTCAACCCGGGGACTCGCCGCCCTCCCCCGAGAGTTGGTCGATTTTGGCTGGTCAGCTCCGTCCGCCTTGATTGCGGGTGGCATCCGGGATCGCATCGGAATCGAGTCGACGTTGGGATTGCTCCTGGGCGGGCTCGTCTTCGCTCTCTTGGCGGGCCTCTGCCTGGCGGCGTGGTTTCGCCCTCAATCCGACTTTTCCCGGCCGCTTGCGCTGACGGCATTCGGATATGCCACCGGCATGGGCGTCCTGCACTGTATCGGGGAATTCGATGCCCTTTACAACGCGCGCACCTTCCTGCCCGCACTTTTCCCATTGGGCCTGCTTGCCGTCGAACAGTGCGGTACGCGCCGGATCTGGGTTCTACTGGCCTGCGCCGGCTTACTGTTCACAGGGGCGATAGCCGCAGTGCGCGGCATCAGTCGGGAGGTCGGCGGCGATGTGCGGCCCGCCGTCGCCCCGCTGCGTGCTCGATTGCGAACGGACGAACGCATCGCGATCAACGATCACGCCTTCGCTCTCTCGGCCCATCTGACGCAACGCACGACGCGTGTATTCCCGGAGTACTGGACCCCCGACAATCCCGAGCGATTCGTCGTGATTGCCGCGAAGCCCCGTGATCGGAGCGGCAGCGGTGACATCGCGCCCGAATGGCGGACACTTCTGGCCCGCGCGGTAGCCAAAGGGGCGCACCGCTACCTCGTCGAATCGCCCGGCTTGGTTGTTCTCGAGCGAACGACGGTTGGGCTCCCGGCGAACATGGGCCCCGCCCCCAGTCCATGACCCAACTGATCAGAATCTATCGTTTCATGCTCCGGCACGCCGGCGCGCTGACCGCCAGCGGCGTGGTCTTGCTCTTCGCGTTGTCGCCGTTCGCGCTGAACCGCGGCTTGGTGCATGCCGAGGCCTACCAGATTATTCCTCACTACCTCAGCGAACGCCCGGCCCTGGCGAAGATCTTCGATCCAAACGGCGCGGATGCCGGATGCTATACCGCACGTGAACTCAGCTACGTCTTCGACTACCTCGATTGCCAGGTGATCGCCGCGGGCGTGCGACACGGTTGGCCGCATTTCCTTTCTTTGACCCACTATGCCTTCAGCATCCTGATCATGCTGGCGATGTGGCTTTTTGCGCGCTGTCGATTGGAACTCAGTGCGGTGCTGGCCGGTGCGCTCGTTCTCCTCTTCGCCACCACGCCCGCGTTTTTTCTCGGCGGCGGCTTTTTCCGCTCGGCGAAAATCGGTGCGGCCATGTGCACGATTATCTGCGTTCTGCTGGTCGCGAGAGCCGTAGCGGAGGAATTCGCCATGAGAGATCGCCTCTCCCGCCTCCCGATCCTTCTTGGGGTCGCAGTCTCCTCCATGCTCATGGGGCTGTTCGACCGCCAAGGTTTCGCCCTGAGCATGCTTGCGGCCTTTTTGATTACGCTCCGCGCCCTGTGGCTTCGCCGCCACGCCACCATTCCGCTGGTTGTCGCGATGGTGGCGGCGCCCTTCGCGGTTGTGTTCTATAATCACGTCATTGGGCCGGCGTTGATCGCCCGAATCAACCACTACACGCCCTCGTTTGAATTTCAGCAACTTCCCCTCGGCGATCTGGCGCACTCGCCGGAAACAGCAATTACAGTCGGACTCTACGCGCCGGTGCTGATGCTCGACAATCTGCGTTTCCTGATCGGCGGGATCCCGCTGGCCGCGGCTGCGCTCCTGTTGGTGGCCGGTTGGTGGTTTCTATCACCCCGCTGGCCGTTAAGGGACGACCGTCCGATCCAACCATCGTCGAGTATGGTCAGCCGACTCTGGTTCGGCCTCATCCCGGCGGCCTTGCTGGTGATGAATGCGCTCATGATCCTGCGGGTGAAGGCCATGCTCAACCTGGACTATCGGCGGATTTACTACGGCCTTCCGAGCGTGGTGGTCTTTTGGCTCCTGACCGCGCTGGCCGTAAAGGCGCTCAGCCGCTGGCCGGGTTGGCGCCCTCGTCACGCCCTGCTAATCGTCACAGCGCTGGTGGTCTGCAACCTCGCGGGGTTGCTCGAGCAGCGGGCCATCATCCGGCGCGGGCTCTATCTGACGCAGCACGAGACCTCGCGAGGCATTATTCAGGCCCTCAAGCATCTTGACCGCGTGCCGCCGGCTCAGGCCGAGCCACCGTATTGGCCGACCGGTGACACCAAACGCCCGGAAACCGACGGGCTCGTGCGGTTTTTTCGCCGTCTGCAATTGGCAGAGCAAGGCAAACTTACTCCCCCGCCGTGAGCCCGCGGTTGGTTTCTATTGTCATCCCGTGCCACAACGCCGCGCTTTGGCTGGCGCAGACCTTGGAATCGGCCCTGGCCCAGACCCATCCGGATATTGAGATCATCGTGGTGGACGACGGCTCTACGGACGACAGTCTGGTCGTCGCTCGTACGTTTGAGTCGCGCGGAGTGCACGTCGTATCGCAACCTAACCGTGGAGCGAGTGCCGCCCGCAATCACGGCCTGCGCCTTGCCCGCGGTGAATTCATTCAGTTTCTCGATGCCGACGATCTGCTCGCGCCCGACAAGATTGCGGCGCAAGTCGCCACCCTCACCAGGACACCGGCCATCGCCCTTTCTGCCAGCCAATGGGGTCGCTTCACTGACTCACCCGCCCAGGCCGTGTTCAACGCTGAAGCCGTCTACCAGGCGAGGAATGGCACCGAGTTTCTCCAACTGCACTACGAAACCGGAAGCATGATGCAGCCAGGCGCTTGGCTCACATCTCGCGCCTTGCTCGATCGCGCGGGCCCGTGGGACGAAACGCTCTCCCTCAACGACGACGGTGAGTATTTTTCCCGTGTCATGCTTGCTGCGAGCCAGATCGTCTTCACTCCAACAGCCCGATGCTACTATCGGGCACCTGCGCACCGCAGCCTGAGCCGACGCCGCGACGCCGCGGCGCTCGCCTCGCTTTTTCGGTCGGTCGAACTCACGACGGGGCACCTTCTCGCCGCGGACCGTTCGCCCCGCAGTCAGGCCGCCGCAGCCCACGGATGGAAGTGGACGGCCTTTGAGCTCTATCCGGGTGCGCCCGCTCTCTCCCGCGCGGCTGAGCGAAAGTCGGCCGAACTGGGCGGCAGCCCCCGGCCGTTTCCAGCCGGTCCGCGCTTTCAGTTTGCGGCGCGGCTGCTCGGCTGGCGGCTCGCCAAGCGAATCGCCGATTGTTCCCTGCTGAGAAACCTCATGGCCTCGCCGAATCGCGTTGCACGCTGAGTCGCGAGGCCGATCCATTTGAATTCGATAAGACAGACAATTCGACAACGCCTGGAGTCTAGCGGTTGGTTTTTGCGGAGATGCGCCGGACTTTCAGCCGGCGTCAGCCTGGAAGGTGATTGGTTCCTAAGATGCAGACTTCCCACCCCGCGTCTCGTTATCGATGTGGGAGCGCACCACGGCGAAACAGTCGGCCACTTCGTGGGCGCCTTTCCGGCGGCCGAGATTCTGGCGCTCGAACCGATCAACGCCAATTTTCAAGTCCTCCAGCAAAATTGCGGCCGGTGGCCCAACGTGAGCTGTTTTCGGCTGGGGCTCAGCGATCGAGTTGGTGACGTGCCAATCATCCTGCAAACGGACTCCCAAACGCACAGTCTTGAACCGCGCAACCCTGCCTCGCCGACGGGACACTCCGCGGTCGAGACCGTACCCGTCACAACTCTCGACGCCTTCGCCACCTCGCGGGCATGGAAGACAGTCGATCTACTGAAAATTGACACCGAAGGCCATGAACTCGCAGTTCTGCGTGGGGCCCAGCAGCAGTTCGAGCAAAAGCGAATTGGAGCAGTGCTGTTGGAGACCACCCTCGATCCTGCGGACACGACACACACGCAGCTCGCGCTCGTTTCAGACTTTCTCGCCCCGTTCGGTTTCCACCTTACCGCCATCTACGATCAAGTCATCTGGGAGCCACCCGCTAGACTAGCGTACTTCAACACGCTGTTCGTCAACCCTCACGCTTGGGGGCGCAGTCGGTAAGCGATGCCCGCGGTCCGTGTCTTTGTCCTCACCTGTCGCCGCCCGGCCCTGCTGCGTCGCGCGCTGCACAGCCTGCTCCGGCAGACGATGACCGACTGGGTGTGCGAGTTGCACAACGACGCGCCCGAAGACGACACGCCACGTCGGCTCGTCGCCGAACTGGCCGACCCCCGGATTGAGCTTCGCCAGCATGAGCGGAATTGGGGCGCGGTCACCGCCATGCGCCACGCTTACGCGGGCGGGCCCGAGCCATTCGCGAGCCTGCTTGAGGACGACAACTGGTGGGAGCCCAACTTCCTCGCAGCAGCGACCGCCGCTCTGGCTGGGTGCCCCGATGCCGCCGTTGCCTGGGCCAACATGCGAATTTCGCGCGAAGAATCGGATCACAGCTGGACGGACACCGGTGATGTCATTTGGGACGACACAGCTGCCGGTACCGGTCAGAGGGAATACCGTTGGCCCGAAATTTACCAGGCCTTCGACGCGCTGCATTCGCACGGCGCGGCGGTCTTTCGACCATCGCGTTTTGTCCCGATTCCGGCAGACACGCCGTTGTCGATCATTGAGCCGGTACGCGAGCGCGCCGCGCTCGGTCCGCTGTTGTTCCTACCCATGCCACTCGCTCACTTCGCCGTCACGCGTGTAACGGCGCGCGGTTCGGACCGCGTCGGGTGGTTGCAGAGCAAGCTTCTCCTCAGTTGTTCGTTCTTCACGCGCCACCCTCCTGAGCCAGCCTTGCTCGCGGCACTCTGGCGCATTCGACGCGCCCAACGCCCTCGCGACACCGCCATACTTTTCTTCACCGCCATTGCCCTCCGTCGCTGGAATTTGCTCGAGGGCGCCGTCGCGTCGGACTGGGTCGCCTTCTTGCGCGGAGTCGTCCGCCATCCGCTGACGGCGCTGCGCGGTCTGCGTTTCCGTCGCGAACACGCGGCAACATGGGCTTGGTTACTGGCCCATCCGCTCCTCGATGGAGGAGTTTCGCCCGAGGTCCGGGCGACCGTTTTCGCCAAGCACTCCGGCCCGATTTCATGAGTTCGAATCGGATCCTCATCATCACCAACGGACACCTCTGCCGCAATCCGCGGACGTTTAAAGAGGCCGCCACCCTCGCCGATGCAGGCTATGAAGTCACCGTACTCGGCGTTCGCAACCATCTGCCATCCGACCCAGCCGATGCGGAATTGTTGCGCGGAGCGCGGTTTCGCCACGAATCTGTCGACACGCTAAGGACGGGATCCGGTGCCCGCCTTGGCCCGCGGCTTTCACTCTGGTTGGCCCGACGATTGGTAGCGCTGGTCGGTTTGCAGACACCCCGCGCCTTGGGTCCTTTCGATCGCCTGCTGCGCCGGGCACGCGCCCTGCCAGCCGATCTTACGATCGTGCATAATGAGGTGGCGCACTGCGTTGGCGTGCACCTGCTTGACCGCGGACGTCGTGTGGCCGCTGACATCGAGGATTGGCACTCCGAGGATCTTCTGCCCAG
Organism: Opitutaceae bacterium; assembly: GCA_044344465.1. GTDB lineage: Bacteria > Verrucomicrobiota > Verrucomicrobiia > Opitutales > Opitutaceae > ER46. Next base: position 19,174 of record JBIJCX010000088.1, on the reverse strand, counting down.
CGATCGGGTGCAGCGACCATTGGAACTGATCCGAACTACGGAACGCACGTTGCTCCACCGCGCTATTTACACCACCACGACTTCGCACGCACTGGCCGACGCGTTGCATGCGCGCTACGGTGGCCGCCCCCCCCAAGTCATAACAAACTCACCTGCGCTTCCCCCGCAGCCGAGGCGGGTGGATTCCAGGCAACCGCCGATCTTTTTTTGGTTTTCCCAGACCACCGGGCCAGGCCGGGGCCTCGAACCTTTCCTTTCCGCCTGGTCGCGCACCACGTGCCCAAGTCGGGTCGTCTTGCTCGGTGAGACACGGCCGCAGTTTGCCGCGGAACTGCTCACAACTGTACCCTCCGAGCGTCGGTCGGCGGTCGAGTTTCTATCCTTGGTCTCCCCCAAAGAGCTTCCCGCAATGATCGCCCGGCACGACATTGGGCTCGCGCTCGAGGACAAATCGATTCTGAACCGCGATCTGACGATCACGAACAAGATCCTTCAATACCTAGGCGGAGGCCTCGCCGTCGTCGCGAGCGAGACGGCCGGCCAACGGGAAGTGATCGACCATGATCCCGCAGCTGGAATCGTGGTCCCCCTCGACAATCCAGTCGCGTGCGCCTCGTTGCTTGACGAACTGCTCACCGACCGCGTTCAGCTCGCCGCGCGCCAGTTGGCCGCCCGCCGCCTCGCAGAAACAATATACTGTTGGGAACGAGAACAGCCGCGGCTGCTTGACCTTGTCGCAACGGCCCTGACCAGTCGCGCATGAGTTCACCGTTGCGCCGCATCCTGATCGTCTCCCCCCACTTTCCACCGATCAACGCGCCGGACATGCAGCGTGTGCGGATGAGTTTGCCCTACTACCGGGCAGCCGGATGGGAGCCGGTGGTGCTGTGCGTCGACTCGCAGTGCCAGAAGGGCACGCTTGAGCCGGAGTTGCTGGAGACTGTGCCGGCTGATATCCGCGTGGAGAGGACTCGGGCTCTGTCCCTGGGATGGACGCGTCTCCTGGGATTACGCAACCTCGGCCTGCGTGCCTGGCCTTATCTGTTCTGTGCAGGTTCGCGCCTGCTGCGGCGTGAGCGCTTCGACCTCGTGTTTTTCTCCAATACCCAATTTGTCACCTTCGCGCTCGGGCGGATTTGGCGGTGGCGGCTTGGGACGCCCTTCGTCCTCGATCTGCAGGACCCATGGCGGACCGACTACTATGAACGTCCGGGTTCGCGTCCGCCCCCGGGCGGCTGGAAGTATCAGGTGGCTCGATTCCTCGCCTGGTTGCTCGAAGGCTGGTGTTTTGCCCGCGCCGCCGGAGTGATGAGCGTGTCGCCCGACTACATCAACGATCTACGGACCCGCTATCCTGAGCTGAAACATGTCCCGTCGGCCGTCATTCGGTTCGGCACCAGTGCGGCGGATCTTGCCATTGCGCTGCGCTTGCCGGCAAAGCCACGGTTCTCTCGCTTGGACGGTGAGGTTCATTTTGTTTACACGGGAGCGTCCGGACCCGTGATGCCACACGCGCTCACCGTGTTATTCGAAGCCGTGCGGCAGTTTCGCGAGCGCCATCCTGCACGCGGCAACCGGCTGCGCTTTCATTTTCTTGGGACCAGCTACGTCGCACCGAGCCAGGGGACTGAGACAGTGATCCCCCTAGCTGAACACTACGGCGTCGCCGACTTGGTGACCGAAGTGCCGCACCGACTTGGTCACCTCGAGTGCCTGCGACTTCAGCATGAGGCCGATGTACTGCTTCTGCCAGGGTCCAACGACACGGCATATTCACCGTCGAAGACTTATCCCTATTTTCAAGCCTGCCGACCAATCCTCGGCTTGGTGTTCCGCGACAGCGTACTTGAACGGGTGCTCGGTGAACTGGGCGGCGCGTGGATCGTCACAATGAGTGAAAAAGGGAATCTCGCGACCGCCTACGCGAGTCTTGGCCAGGCATTCGACCTCGCCCTCAACGGTCGCTTGGCAACCGCGTTGCCGCCCCGCCACGAAGCGTCGTTCGAGGCCTGTTTCCTTGCTGAATCGCTGACCCACGAACAGGGCAAGTTATTCGACCATGCGGTGGTGTCGGCCCTGAAAGATAACCGATGACCGAGCCTGACACCGACCATCCCGAGGCAGTCCCGGAGCCCGTCCGCGAGGGCACGCGCCCATCGCCGGTCCGACGGCCGCTCTTTTCTGCGGGCGTTGGCGGCCTCATTGCGGCCATCGTATATTTCTCGGTAATTTCCGACACCGAGGATCCGCTTCATCTCTATTTCGGGCTGCTTATTCTTGTCGGATCGACACTTCCTGTACTGCTCTGGGCCAGGCGCGGTGAGTTTCGACTTCCGGTATTCGAAGTATTCATGCTTTCCGGCGTCAACACCTACGCGATTCCCCTGCTCACCGGGCACACGCAGCTCGCGCAATATAGCAATCAGGACATCACGGTGGCTGCGCTTGGCGTCTTGCTGTTCCAGGTCGTCGCCAATCTCACCTATTTTGCCAGTAAAGGGCGGCCCAAGACTTCCCGGGCGTGGACCGAGGATGTCATCGCGACCAATGTGGTCGATTACCTTGAGTATGGAATGATAATTACAACCGCGTACACCGCGATCATCCTGCTCACAGATTGGATCCCATACGATCTTGCGGGCATTTTGCGTGCCGTTTGCTACGGCGTCGGTATCATGACATCATTCATCCTTAGCCGGATGTGGGGCGAGGGCGTCCTGGCACCGCGAAAAAGAACGATTTTCGCTACGCTGCTGATCCTTCAGGTGCTCTTCAGCTGGACGGGCCTGTTTCTCGTCGGTGGAATCTCAATCTTGGTGCTCGCTTTCCTCGGTTACATAACCGGAAGCAAACGCTTGCCGATCATCCCAATGGCCGTTGCCGCCATTGCAGCGGCCACCCTGCATAACGGGAAAAGCGCCATGCGGCTGAAATATTGGGAAGGGCGTGCTCCGAAGCCGACCTTGACCGAGATCCCAGGGTTCTTCTCGGAATGGATTGGCTATAGCCTCGACCCCGAAATCTCGAGGAAAACGAAAGAGACGAATGCCCTCCTCCAGCGTACGTCGCTCATTCATATTCTCTGTCTCGTCGTATCCCGCACCCCCGATCCTCTGCCCTTCCTGGAGGGACAAACCTACGGGCACATCCCCGGGCAGTTCGTACCGCGCTTCTTTTGGTCCGACAAACCGGTCGGGCATATCAGCACCCACACGCTGTCCATCTACTACGGACTGCAGGACGAGCAATCGACGTGGAAGACCACGATCGCATTCGGGCTGCTTTCCGAAGCCTATGCCAACTTTGGATTTCTAGGCCTCGCGATGATTGGAATATCCTTCGCCTTTGTCTTCAAGATTGTGGGCGACTGGGCGACTTACAGCCCGCTGCTTTCCTATCCTGGGTTGTTCCAAATTGTACTCATGGCGTGGTCATTTCAAGTCGAGTTGACCTTGAGCGGCTGGATCACATCTCTTTACCAAGCCTGCATTGCTGTGCTGGGTGTACCCTTCCTGGTGCGCAATTTCTTCGGCCGATGAGGCTAGAGAGGCTGCGCCTCAGACCCTGGACCACGGACCAAGAGACCAAGGGGCTCCTCGGAAATTTGACCTGTTCACAACGAGTTTGAGACTTTAGTTTGAATTCTTCCGACCTTGCTCCCGCCTGCCGCCGACTCGCAGTCGTCCTCTCGCACCCCACGCAATATTATAGCCCGTGGTTTCGATGGCTGGCGGCACACGCGCCGGCGATCGACCTCCGGCTTTTTTATCTCTGGGAATTCGGGGTTACTGCACGGCTCGACCCGCAATTTGGCACTGCGATTATATGGGACAACGATCTTCTCTCCGGCTACAGTCACGAATTCGTCCCCAACACCGCCCGCGACCCCGGCACGCATCATTTTGGCGGCCTGCGCAATTCCACGCTTACCAACCGACTCGCCGCCTGGCGGCCCGATGCACTGCTGCTCTTCGGCTACAACTACGCAACACACATTCGCGTGATACTGTGGGCTCGAGCGCACGGTGTGCCGTTGATCTTCCGCGGCGATTCGCATTTTCTCGGCCGGACCTCACCGGGCTGGCTCAAACTCGCAATCCTCCGGTTGCTCTACCGCCAGTTCGCCGCGATCACGTACGTCGGGCAAGCCAATCGCGAGTACTTCCGTCGCCTCTCCGTGCCTGAGTCGCGGCTCCATTTTGCGCCACACGCCGTCGATGATTCCTTGTACGATCCTGCCCGAGTCGACCACCTCGCGGCCGCTCAGAAACTCCGTAGCCAACTTGACCTCCAGCCGGACGCGCGGGTCATCCTTTACGCCGGAAAACTTGTGCCGGCCAAACAGCCGATGGCGCTTCTCTCCGCCTATCTGACATCACCTCGTGCCGACAGCGCGCTCATCTTTGTCGGCGATGGCGAGGAAAGAACCGCACTGGTCGCCGCCGCCGGGGGCGCACCCGACGTGCACTTTCTTCCCTTCGCGAACCAATCCGAAATGCCCGTCCGTTACCTGCTCGCCGACATATTTGCGCTCCCGTCCTCGGGACAGTACGAAACCTGGGGCCTTGCCGTCAACGAGGCCATGCACATGGGCGTGCCTTGCTTGGTCAGCGATCGGGTGGGCTGCCAGCGCGACCTAGTTACCGAGGGTGACACCGGCTGGATCTTCCGCGCCGCCGAACCTACGGCCCTCGCGCCGGCCCTAGCTGCCGCGCTGCAGGGCGTAAGCACCGATCGCGAAGGCTTCCGGCGTCGCGTGCACGAGCGCATCGCCGGCTACACCTACGCCACGGCGGCGCAGGGACTCCTCCAGGCCGTGACGCAGGCCACGGCCCCCGATAAGCGAGTCCAATCGTAGGAGCCTGATGGCAGAGGCCCCACATCCCGATCGACGGTCACCCCCTGTAGCGGCGGTCTAGGACCGTCGTCCGCGTCTGACTGATCGTCATGGCAATTCTCCGGCGGTCATAGACCGCCGCTACAATAACATGCTTTCGGGTCCGACAATCGGGAGAAGCGCCTGCTTGCAGGCGATGGTTTGTAGTGGCACGGACACTTGAGCCCGTGATTTCAGTTCGGTAGACCGTGTCACGAAACGAGTCTCGAATCGCCTGCAAGCAGGCTCCTGCAATATACACGCATCGTCTCCATTCATCAATCTTTTCGCCCGACTAAGTAGAAGCAGGCTTCCAGGTATAGAATCGCTCCCCAGTGAGAATCACCATCGTCATGGGATTTTTTCTGCCCGTCCCGGCCCTCGCCGGAGGCGCGACGGAAAAGATCTGGCATCGCCTCGGCGAACTGATGGCCGCGGAGGGCCACGACGTGACCATTATTTCCCGTCGCTGGCCGGGCCTGCCGGACCGGGCGACGGTGGAACGTCTCACCCATCTGCGCCTGCCCGGCATCGGCCACACGCGTCACCTCGCGGCCAACCTCGCACTTGATTTCCTCTGGGGCCTGCGGGTCCTCCGTGCCCTCCCGCCCGGAGATGTCGTGGTGTGCAACACCATTTCGCTGCCGATTTATCTGCGCCGTATCCGGCCATCGGCCGGTCGCGTGGCCGTCGTGCTTGGCCGCATGCCGAAGGGACAAAACCGCTGCTATGGCGGAGTTGATTTGATCCTCGCCACGAGCAGTGCCGTGGCAGAGCAGGCCAGGCGCGAAAATCCCGCAGTCGCTGGAAAGATTTTCCAGTTTCCGAATCCGATCGACTGGGATCTCCATCATCGCGCCTCCCAACAAGGTGGCGCCGGCCGACCACTGGTCATCGGGTATATTGGACGCATTCATCCGGAAAAGGGCCTCGAACAACTGCTCGACGCCGCGTGTGCACTGACCAATCGCGAGGATCTGCCGCCTTGGCGCCTCGTCTTCATCGGTCCGGTCTCAATCGCCCAAGGCGGCGGCGGCGAGAGTTATCGCGACGCCTTACAGGCTTCTTATGCACCGCGACTCGGCGATCGACTGGCTTTTCTCCCGCCCATATTCGATAGAGATGAACTCGCCCGTCGCTACGGTGAACTCGATATATTTTGCTACCCAAGCGTCGCCGCCCAAGGTGAAGGATTGAGCATCGCCCCCATCGAGGCCATGGCGGCCGGCGCGGTGCCGGTCGTATCGCGCTTGGCGTGTTACGAGGACCTCATTGTGCCGGGGCAAAACGGTTTTGTGTTCGATCACGAAGGCCCAAGCCCATCCGCCGAACTCGCGAGCATCCTTGGCTACCTGTTGGGTGATTCGGCCGTTCGCACCACCGCCGCCGCCAAGGCGCAATCCACCGCGCGGCGTTTTGACTACGCTGAGACCGCCCGGCTTCTGCTCACCCGCTTTGCGCAATTGATCAGCCTGGAGCGAGGCGGTGCCTCAGACCCGGGACCACGGACAAAAGGACCAAGGGACTTTTCGGAAACTTGACCTGTTCACAATGAGTTTGGGATCTCAAGAACTCTGACGGTCCCGCTGCTCACGCAGCGGGCTACATCGGTACTGTTTCCCTGCCGTTGCCTGCACATCGCCGCCTATATCATGATGCTTGTAGACTCACCCTCAAAGTGACTCGCGACCGAGTCGATAGTGTTCCCTGATGAATATGTCTGAAGCCCCTTATCTCGCCCAAGGCTGTGTCACTCCGTACCCGCGGCGCGAAGTGCTGGCACGCTGGGTTTGGGCTCTCGTGCAGGCTACGATTTTTCGTTGGAGCCCGCGACCATGGCATGGCTTTCGCACTCGCCTGCTGCGGCTGTTCGGCGCGGAAATTTCCGAACCGTCGCAGGTCGTCGTGTTTCCGACGGCACAGATCACCTTCCCCTGGAAGCTCTCACTGGCCCCGCGCTCGATGGTCGGACCGCGCGTCGTCCTCTACAATCTCGCACGCATTTCACTGCGGCGGGGCGCAAATATCAGCCAAAACTGCCACCTTTGCGCGGGCACCCACGATTTCAGGCATTGGAGCATGCCGCTCGTGGCAAAGCCAATTGTCATCGGTGAAAACGCGTGGCTGGGTGCTGATGTATTCGTTGGTCCGGGTGTCACGGTCGGCGAACTCTGTGTCGTCGGCGCCCGGTCGGTCGTCGTGCGCGATTTGCCGCCGCGGAAGGTTTGTGTCGGCCATCCGTGTCGGGCGATCAAGGACCGGCCGGAGCCGGTATGAAGGGACCACGGACAATAGACCACGGGAAGCAGGACCGCAGCAAGCTCCGGGGCATTTGCCGAAAACTGTAGGAGCGGCTTTACGCCGCGATTTTAGCAATCCATCGCGGCATAAAGCCGCTCCTACAGCCAACCAAGGGGAAGCAAGCATCGGGGTATCGGACCCAATGCGAATGAAATTCACGTTTGGGTTTGCTCTCAACTCTCAGCACTCAGCTCTCAACTGAAATCTTACGACTCAGTGCGTTTCCTTTTTCAGTGAACATCTGCCAAATCGTCCCCAGTCTCGAGGAGCAATACGGCGGACCGAGCAAATCGGTCCGCTCTGTTTCTGCCGCGCTCGCACGGGCCGGGCATGACGTCACGCTGTGCGCCACTCACCTCACCGCCAGCGCCGCGGGCGACGAACACCTGGAAGGCAAACTCCGGGTGCAAATCTTTCGCCGCGACTGGCCCGGGCGCCTCTGTCCGTCCGCCGGACTGCGCCACGCGTTATGGAACGGCAGCGCAGAGGTCATTCATCATCACTCGCTCTGGCTGCGCACGCTCCACTACGCCCATCGTCGCGCCCGTCGTGATTCCACTCCACTCGTGGTATCGCCCCGCGGCATGATGAGCCAGTGGGCATGGCGGCACCGAAACTGGCGCAAACGAATCTCGCGCTGGATCATTCATCCCGGCGCCCTGGAAGCCGTTGCCGGCTGGCATGCGACGAGCGTCGAAGAAGAACAGGATATCCGCGCCCTTGGTTTCAAACAACCGGTGTGCGTAGCGCCAAACGGGGTGGACGCACCGGACGAGGATGCGCGCGCAGAGGCAACCAGGCATTGGCTCCAGGCCTGTCCGGTCGCCGCGCAGCGACGGGTGGCGCTCTTCTATTCCCGGTTTCACCAGAAGAAACGCGTGCTCGAACTGATCGACCTTTGGCTCGAGCGCGGCCCGCGCGACTGGCTGCTGCTGCTGGTGGGAATCCCCCAGGATTACGACCCGGACATGCTCGAGCGCTACGTGGCAAAAATGTCCGGCGCGGGCCGTGTCGTGGCGTTTTCCGGCACGGGCCGACCGCCCCCTTATGCCATTGCCTCCCTGTTCGTCCTTCCTTCCCACAATGAAAACTTCGGGCTCGTGATTGCCGAGGCGATGGCGCACGGCGTGCCAGCGCTGGTGACGGACACGACGCCATGGAGCGCATTGAACGATCACGATCTTGGCTGGTGCGTTCCGTGGTCCGAGTACGGAGATGTTCTACGGGTTGCAACCAGCGAGAGTGCGAACAGACTTGCCCAACGCGGAGCCGCCGCGCGCGAATGGATTTTGCGTGAATTTTCCTGGGACGCGTCCGCGCAGCAGCTGGCAAACTTTTATCTTACACTCCGCCGTAGCGATGCAGTTGGTTCGAGGTAGGAGCTTGCTTGCAAGCGATTGCCCCGGAAAACGAAACGCGATTAAATCGCCTGCAAGCAGGCTCCTACATCAGACACTCGGTCACCAAATGGTCTTCAACCTTCAGTGCTATACGACATTTGCTCATTCATCACTGGCAGCGTGTTTAGAATAGGGGATCGAACATGAGTTCACGCCGTCGCAGTTCCTCCAGCAGCGAAACCGGGATCAAATATGCCCCCGGCGTCGGCGCGCGGGTGCCCCCGGAGCAGCGCCCCCTCGGAGCACTTGAGTGGGTCACCCTCACACACGTCGCTGTCTACGTCGTGGGGACGACCTGGGCGTTCGGAGGTGGCCATGAGTCCCTGCGCTCAATCCTCGCCTGGTGGGGCAGTCTCGGTTTGCTCATCACTCTGACCGCATTGCAGGACCGCGAGGCCTGGCGCGACGGCTGGATGCGCCCGCTCAGCTGGCTGCTGCCTCTCGTCGCGTTCAACGCCCTCGTGCTCCTTGCGAGCCTTAATCCCAGCTTTCGCGAAGTGAAATTCGGCACCGATATCATGTTGGTGCAAGGCGGTGAACGGACCGGACTGCCAAGCTCGGCGCGACCGGGCGACGCCTTGCACGGACTTTGGTTGTTCGACGCTCTTTGGATCTCCGCTTTCAACCTCGCCCTTGTCATCCGTCAGCGCCGCGCGCTGCGCGGATTGCTGGTCGTGGCCGTCATCAACGCCGGAGCGCTCGCGGTCTTTGGCACCGCTCAAAAACTCGTCAACGCGAAGGGCCTGTTCTTCGGCACCGTACCATCGCCGCAGAAGGCGTTTTTCTCGTCGTTCATCTATCACAACCACTGGGGCAGCTTCGCGGTGCTCATGATGGCCGCCTGCCTCGGACTCGTCTGGCACCACGCCCGCCGACGCGACACGCGCGACATTTATCACTCGCCCGCCTTCGCCGGCCTGGTGGTGGTACTCATCCTCGCGATCGCCGTGCCGCTCAGCACGTCGCGGTCGTGCACGCTCCTGACGATTATCATCCTCGGCGCAGCCTATGGGCACTGGATTGTGCGGCTCGTGCAAAAACGTCTCCGCTTCGGAGAATCGGTCGCTCCGCCCGTGGCTGGCGCCTTTGTCGCGCTGGCGCTGGCGGGAGCCGCCGTCTGGTATTTCGCCGGTGACACGATTATGGCGCGCGTGGCCAAAACCCAGGAGCAGTTCGAAACATTCGGAGCCGAGGGCAATGTAGACTCTCGCGGTCAGCTCTATGGCGACACCTGGCGGATGGCGCGGGCCAAACCCTGGTTTGGCTGGGGCATGGCTTCATATCCACACGTCTTCACCCTCTACAATTCACGTGAGTCGAAGTTGGATCGCCTGCCCGTCTTTTATAAGGACGCCCACAGCGACTGGCTGCAGGCTCTGGCGGAGCACGGCTTTATCGGCACGGCGCTGCTCGGGCTCTGCGGTCTTCTGCCGTTGCTGCGGTTGCGCGCACGGCATTTTTCGAGCCCGCTGCCGGCTTACTTGCTCGCTGGTTGCGGGCTGATCCTGCTGTACGCCTGGATCGAGTTTCCGTTTGGCAATATCGCGGTCGTGCTCACGTGGTGGGTGTGTTTCTTCGTCGCGGTGCAATATGCCCGTCTGCAGGATCGCGAGGCACCGGCGCCAGTAAAGGTGATCAGTCCGGATGCGAGTAGCTAGTGAGGCGGAGCCTCAGACCAAAGGACCACGGACCAAGAGACCAAGGGACTTTCGGGAAGTGCCGGTGCCCGCTGCCAACTTATTCGCCACAGGGCGATGCCCGATTTCGAGATTTCTTAGGCGGAACCGGCAAACTGCGTGGTGAGAGGGCACCCCTCCTCCATCAACTGCCCACGACAACCCTTCTGCATGAAAGCGAAATGAAAGTTCAGAAGTCCGTAGTCCGTAGACCTTGGTCCGTAGTCTGTGGTCCCTTGGTCTCTTGTCCCTTGGTCCCTCGATCCCTTGACCGAAGCGCAGCATCACCAAAGCATGTTTTCCATCCTCATCCTGACTCTGAACGAGGAACGCAATCTGCCTCTCTGTCTGGCTTCAGTAAAGGCTTGTGACGACATCGTCGTGCTCGATTCCGGTTCGACTGACCGCACGATCGAAGTCGCCCGCGCCGTGGGCGCGCGCGTATTCAGCCGCCCATTCGACACTTTCGCGGGACAGCGCAACTACGCCCAATGCGAAATCGCGTTTCGTCACCCCTGGGTTTTCCACCTTGACGCTGATGAACAGTTCACCCCGGAACTCCACGCCGAATGCCGCGACGCCGCCGCGCGGCATGATGTCGATGGTTTTTTTGTGGCCCCAAGAATGCTTTGGGAAGGCCATTGGATCCCGCACTGCACCGACTTTCCCGCGTGGCAGGCTCGCTTCGTACGCTCTCCTGACTTTCAGTTCATCGAGATCGGCCACGGTCAGCGCGAGGCACCGCACATGCGGATGGATCGATTGAAAGCCAACTATCTGCACGATCTTTCCTCGGGTGGAGATGCGGAATGGCTGGAAAGACATCGCCGTTACGCCCGCGCCGAGGCACGGCAACATCTGAACGGACGTGGGAGATTCCGCTGGCGTGATCTGTTTATCGGGGATCCGCTGCTACGGCGACGGGCGCTGAAGCAGGTTAGTTACCGGCTTCCGGCGCGGCCGGTCATGCGTTTCCTTTACCAGTACTTCTTGCGCGGCGGCCTGCTCGATGGTCGGGCCGGTCTGCACTATTGCCGGCTCCTGACCCGTTACGAATCTTTCATCACGGCGGAGCTGCAACGCCTGCGCACAGTGACTCGTTGAGCCCACGATATAGTCGAGCGTCATTGAGGATAAACCAACGAGCACCAAGAGGTGAGTCGGCGACCTCGAGCCAGTTCTTGAGAAACGCCCGTGTGGTAGCCCGCTGCGTGAGCAGCGGGAATGCGGGAGGTCCCTGCGCTCACGCGCAGGGCTACGAAAACCGTCGTTCTTCCCGTCTTGAGGAAAACGCGTTTTGCCTCTGGGGTTGCATGATAGATGCCAAGCCATGCGACTGATCTTCATCAATCGATTCTACTGGCCCGAGACGCCCGCAACCGGCCAATTGTTGACCGACCTGGCCGAGGGCCTTGCCGCCCGCGGGCACGAAGTTGAAGTGATTACCAGTCATTCGGGCGCAGTCGAAACACCTTGGACCGAGACGCGGCATGGCGTTCGCATTCGGCGCGTGCGCAGCACGCGGAGGGCGCACGCCCTCTCGGCCGGGAAGGTGTTGGACTGGGGCACCTTCTTGGTCGCCGCGGTGTGGAGACTGCTGCTCCACACCCGACGTGGAACAACCGTCATCGCGATGACTGATCCGCCCTTGCTCGGGATCGGGGTCTCACTGGCCTCCTGGGTGCGTGATGCCCGCGTGATTCACTGGGTGCAGGACATATATCCCGAAATCGCAATCGAGTTGACCGGACACCGCTGGCTGGCGCCACTGAAACTGTTGCGCGACCTGGCATGGCGGCGCGCCGACCGCTGTGTCACGCTCGGACGTGATATGGGGGCCATCCTCATGAAAGCGGGAGTAAATGCAGATCGCCTGTGGCTGATTCCCAATGCGGCACCCACTGAAGTCGGTGCAGAGCCACCGCCGGTGTCGACTGGCCTGCGCAGCGAGTGGCGCCTTGAGGGACGATTTGTCGTGGCGTACTCCGGCAATCTCGGCCGCGTGCACGACCTGGAGCCGGTCCTTGAGGTTGCCGACCGTCTGCGCAAATCGCCCGAGATCGCCTTCGTTTTCATTGGCGACGGTGCGCAACGTCCGGCCCTTGAGCGGGAGGCGGCGCAGCGCCAACTGCCCAATGTCCAGTTCCAACCGGCCCAACCGCGCGCGCGTCTGGCCGAGAGCCTCGCCATGGGGGACTTGCACCTCGTCACCCTCCGGCCGGGCTGCGAGCATTATGTATTTCCAAGCAAGTTTTACGGTATCATCGCCGCTGGACGCCCGGTGATCTACATCGGTCCCGTAGGCAGCGAACTGGCGCAGATCATCATCCGCGAGGGGCTTGGCCTGGTATTTGCGCGCGATCAGACCGCCGAGTTGGCCACCGCGCTTCGCGCTCTGGCGGGCGATCCACAAAGCTGCCGCCGGTTCGCAGATGCCGCCCGTGGCTTCGCAGTCGCAGAAAATGCGCGCACGGTGCCACGCTGGAGCGAGCTCTTGTCCGGCCTTGAAGCTTGCTGAACGGTTGCAGCAGCGGATATGCCCAGACCCACTTCATGAAGCGCTATCGCACCATCGCCCTGGCCCTTCTCGCGCTCGATGTCATCGCGTCGATGATCGTTTTCAATCTCGTCACTTATCTGCGCCAGGTAAATTTCGGCGGTCACCTGATTGTCGCGCCGCTCATCGTTCCGGCGTTTGTCATCGTCGTTGGCATCTACCTCATCGACGGCTACAAGGCCCGTACCGACATGCTGAGCGTAGATTACGCGAGCCAGCATGCGATCGCGCTGCTCACGGCGATGGTCGTGATGCTCATCGTCACCTACGTGTTTATTCCCGACGGCTATCAGCTGCAGTCCAGCCGCCTCGTGATTGTGCTGAGTTTTCTCATTTTGATTCCCACGACGCTGGTCTACCGGCGCTTGATCCATTTACGCGAACTGGCATCGCGCGAAGTCCAGAGCATCGTATTTTTGGGCAACCGTTCGAGCTGCGAGGAATTCCGCACCGAGTGCCACAAAATGGGAATCTCGCAGCGGGTAATTCTTTCGGTCGTGGATTCGGTTTCGTCCAGTCCGTTTAAGGGCGAAAAGGAAACTGATCTCCAGCCCTTCGCCCTCGTGCTCGAACGACTCAAACAACACCAGGTGTCCGTGGAAGCTATCATTCTGCGCGAGACGGCCAATGAGCTGGCACCGGAGGTTTCGCGTCAGCTGGTTGATCTGTATTTCGTCGGAGTGCCGACCTACACGCTGGAACTTTTTCACCAAATCTACTGGCGAAAAATTCCCCTCTACCGGCTCAATCAGACGTGGTTGTTCCAGGAAGGGTTCAAGATCGCCCGCGAACCGTTCTTCGATCGCCTGAAGCGCATTTCAGACGTCGGGTTTTCAATTTTTGGGCTGGTCCTGGCCGCGCCGGTGATCGCGCTGGCCGGCCTCGCGGTTTGGCTGGAGGACCGGGGTCCGGTGTTCTTCACCCAAACCCGGGTCGGCAAGAACCACGCGCCTTTCCGTGTTTTCAAGTTGCGCACGATGCGGGCAAGCCCTGGCGACAGGAGCCGTTATACGCTGCCGGGCGACCCGCGCATAACCCGCGTGGGCCGTTTTCTTCGCGCGGCCAGACTCGACGAACTGCCCCAGCTTTGGAACGTGCTGCACGGCGAGATGAGCCTGATCGGTCCGCGGGCCGAGTGGGATCGATTGGTCGAAGATTACGAACGCCAAATCCCGTGCTACCACTTTCGCCACCTGGTGAAGCCTGGCATCACCGGTTGGGCGCAGGTCAACTATCCCTATGGGGCGAACATCGAGGACACAGTCCGGAAGCTGGAGTTCGATTGTTATTACATCCGGCATTTTTCCTTCATGCTGGACGCGGCGATCATCCTGAAAACGATCCATATCATGCTCTTTGGCCGGGGACGCTGAGGCGATGCCCACGCCGCCCCCAACCCGCCGGTCGGCCGCAGACCTCGTGCCATGGCTGGCCGCGGGTGTGATCTTTGTCTCCATCGCGGTCTTCGTGATCCGGGGTTGGCGAGCCTGGGAGGCGACAACCATTCCTCCCGGACTCGGGGTCACCTCCGGCTTCGAAGAAGAAACTCACTTCGCACTCTGGCGCGCCGCCCACGGGCAGACGGTCTATCTCGATGAGACGCGTTTGCCCTTTGCCTCCGCGTATTTCAACTGGCTGTTTTACGTGGGCTATTCCGTGCCGATCCGCTGTCTTGGCATCAGTGATAACGGCACGATGATCGTCCGCGTCAGTCGCTGGTTGACGGCAGGCGGCGCGATCGCCGGGGCGCTGACGCTCCTTGGCTTGCTGCGCCGAGGTGACGGCAGTCGAGACCTCGCAACCGCGGCCATCGTCGCCTTCATTTTCGGCGGTCCCTTGGTGGGTTGGTGGGCGCATACCGCGCGTCCCGATGTTTGGGCGTTGGCCGCCGAGACTGCTGGGGTAGCCGGCTTATTGTACTGGCACCGTGTACGACCCTGGCGGGCGACGCTCGCCGCGCTCGGCCTGTTCTTCGTCGCGTGGTCCTGCAAGCAAACGTACGTGGTGGGTCCGGCCGCTGGCGTCCTGTTTCTTCTCTGGCACGGCCGGCGTTGGCAGGCACTTGTTCTGGCGCTTGGCACTCCGCTGCTCTGGACGGCCACCTTCTTGCTCCTCGGTGCCGACTACCGCACGGCGCAACAGCACACCGCGGTCGCCAACGATTTCTACCTCGGAACCGGGCTCTACAATCTCGGCAACTTTCTGCTCAAGACCGTCCCCCTCTGGCTGATGGTTGCGGGTGCGTTTTGGATCACGATTCGCCGCGTTGATCGTGATCATTCGGTCGAGGCGTGTTCCCGCGACCGCGATATCCGGCGCTTCGGCATGCTCGGTTTGGGCCTGGCATTCCCGCTGGCCTTCGCCGCGAGTTGCAAGGTTGGGGCCGCGCCAAATTATTACTTCACCACCGCGCTGATGCTCGGCCTCATTGCGGCAACCCTGCCGCGACAATACTTCACGGCGAGCGCCGGCTTTACCTTGATGGGCGCATTGCAGCTTTTGATTCTCGCCGGCGCGTTTGGACGCCTCGACCTGACCGCGGAAACGCAGCCACTGGCGCAACGTTGGTCCGTGCTCCGAACCTTGCCCGAACCACGCTTCTCCACGGACATCCGACTGAACCAACCCTGGCTAAATCCCCATTCACCGCCGCTGGTCCTCGCGTTTAACTACGAGATTCACCGGCGCTCCGGCGTTGCGCTTGAATCCGGCGGCGTGGGCGAACTGATCAACCAAGGCTACTTTGCCGCCATGCTCGTACCTGAGAGACACGGCGCCACCCTCTTCGGTGGCAGGCTTGACCGCTATGTGCCCGGCGAAACCGTAGCGGGCATGATCGTCCTTCGTCGCAAGCCAGTTCTCGGTCCGCCGTGAATGCCAACTCCGGAACGACTCCAGAATTCTTGCGCTCCATGGCGAGTGCCTGAAGTCCGCGTGCGAACGAGCCACAACCTCCAGTGTGCCCCGTGACGATGCCGCGATCATCTTGAAAGAGACCCGAAACGGCCTCGTTGACGGATGCCGATGAGTTCCCCTCCCCTCCCGGTATCGGAGCCTCGATCTTTGGCGAGGCGTGGCGGCATTATGGGTCTGCCTGCTCCACGCGTTCATGCCACTGGATGGACTGCCGCCGCCCACAGGATTCCGCTGGTTGGCGGATACCGCAGCCCAGGGCGGCTTTGGAGTTCAGATTTTCTTCCTAATCAGCGGATTTTGCATTGGGGTCCGCGCCCGTCACGACTGGGAGGGGCAGGCCGGCGGCGGTCAGTTCTTGATCGACCGGCTCATCCGCATCGTGCCGGTCTATTACGCGGCATTCGGGCTGATGCTGTTCTGGGGCATTCTGTTTTTTCCCCTGTCGCAGAGCCAATGGTTCAGCACTTCCGAAGCACCTGGCGTATTCCCAGCCAACCCGCTTGATCTGCTGCGGATCCTCACGCTCACGGAGATCTTTTCGGATCGGTTTCCGTTGCTGCGCGTCAGTTGGACGCTCTCGGCAGAACTCAGCTACTACCTGCTGGTCTCGATCGGCCTCTCCCTCAGTAGACTGACTCGACGCCCCGAACTTCTGGTCGCTGCCGGCTTCGCCCTCGCCCTCGCGACGGCCGCGTTGCCGGCCGACAATCCAACGAGTTTTGCCAGCAGTGCCGTTTCAGGTTGGCGACACTTCATATGCGGTTTTCTGGTAAGCTGCACTCTTCTCCGGCCGTCCTTGAAACCACCGCTCAAAGCCTTGGCGATCTCCGGCATCGTCCTCCTCGGACTTGTTTCGTGGCATCAAGACCCAAGCTATTGGCGCGGTTGGATGCCGGCGGTGCTCGCCTTCGTCCTCCTGTGCCTTCATCCAATCGATGGTTGGATCGCTCGTCAGACGACACTGCAATGGCTCCAATCCTGCGGGGTTGTCTCCTATTCCCTTTATTTAATCCATGATCCGATTGTCTCCCGTCTTTGCCGCCTGGCGCTGCGCTTTCCCGAGTTGCCAAGACCGCTGCTCTTTGCCGTCCCGTTGATCGCCATCGCTGGCGCGCTGATTGCGGCTCACATTTTCTTCCGTTTTATCGAAATGCGGGTCGAACTGTGGCGCAAGGGTCGCCGGCGGACCCGTCATACTGAACTCACTCTCTCTCCAGCGACGTGAAAACCTACGACTTTATAGCCATCGGCGGCGGCAGCGCCGGATTCAATGCCGCGCGGGTGGCCGCATACCTCGGCCTCAAAACCGCCACTGTCGATGGGGCGCGGGAACTGGGCGGCCTGTGCATATTGCGCGGCTGCATGCCGTCGAAAACGCTGCTCTACATGGGCGAAGTGCTGCACCTGGCCCAAAAGGGGAAAATATTTGGCCTCCGCATTCCCTCGGCCCGTGCCGACATGAAAGCGATCCACGCACGGAAGAAGAAAATAATCGCTGAGTTCGCCGACTACCGTGCGCGTGCGCTCAAAGCCGGCAAGTTCGATCTGTTTCGTGCCCAGGCACGGTTTCTCGACGCCCACACCCTCGAACTCTCCGACGGAAAGAAACTCCGCGCCCGCCACATCCTGGTCGGCACCGGCTCCAAGGTCAGCGTGCCACCCGTGCCAGGACTCGCCGGCCTCAAATGCTGGGACAGCGATGACGTGCTCGACCTCGATTTCGTGCCGAAAAGCGTAATCGTGTTGGGCGGCGGAATTGTGGCCTGCGAGCTGGCGCAATTTCTCAACCGTATCGGCACCCGCGTTACCCTCGTGCAGCGCAGCCAGAATATCCTCCGCGATCACTCGGCCGATGCGTCGTCCGTGGTGCAAAAGGCACTGGTCGACGAGGGCATTGAGCTCTTCGCCGGAACCAAACTCCAGGAGGTGCAGCAGGACCGGCGAGGATTCAGGGTCGAATTCCTGCACGATGGGAAGATCATCCGGCGCCGCGCCGCCCATCTTTTCAACGCCCTCGGACGCGAGCCAAATACCGCCGCACTTGGGCTCGCGGCCGCTGGCGTGCACACTCGTCCAAACGGGCAGATTGTAACGAACCGTTGGCAGCAGACAAATGTGTCGCACATTTATGCCGCAGGCGACTGCGCCGGCCCGGTTGAAATCGTCCACATCGCCATTCAGCAGGGCGAACTGGCCGCCCGCCATGCCGCCCGCGTAAAGAAGCTCAAACCGGTCGACTACGCACTGCTTTTGAACGTCGTCTTCACCGATCCGCAACTCGCGACCATCGGTGTGCTCGAGCGAGAGCTCGAAGAGCGTGGTCGGCCCTATCTCTGCGCCAGTTACCCGTTCAATGACCACGGCAAGTCGATCCTGATGGATGCAAATTATGGCTACGTAAAGGTCATCGCCGAGCCGAAACGCGGTCGGATATTGGGCGCCGAGATTGTGGGCAAAGATGCGGGCGAACTGATCCACGCCTTCAGCGGCCCCCTGGCGATGAAGGCCACCGTGTTCGACTTGCTCCGCGCACCGTGGTATCATCCGACGCTTTCGGAGATCATCACCTACCCGCTCGAGGAAATTGCGGAGAAGATCGGGACTTCATGACGCGGGCGCTCAAAGCAACCGCGTCCCTGTTGCTTGGGCGCACGCCGCTGGGGCTCTGGCCGGTGCACGTCCGCCGCGGAGTGGCGGTGGGGGCGCGTTGGACGCTTTTCCCGTGGACCTCCTATTGGCGAGGGACGCACGAGCCCGAACTTCAGTCCACTCTCGTCAGCCTTGGCAACGGCAGTATCCGAGGATGGAGTTGCTGGGACCTCGGCGCCCACTTCGGTCTCTATAGCATCGGTCTCGCGCGCCGGGTCGGGCCGGACGGGCAGGTGGCCGCGTTTGAGCCAAATCCCCTGAGTTTTGCCCGCCTTGAGCGCCACCACCGCATGAACGGGTTGCCGTGGCTCAAGCTCTATCGCGCCGCAGTTTCGGAGCGCTCCGGCACGGCTGAGCTTTACACCTACGGCAATGTTCGAGCCACTACGACCCACCTGCCGTACGATGGCGAGACGCACACCGCCCACGTCGGCGCCATCCGGGTGCCGAAGATTCGGCTCGATGACTTGGTCCGAGCGGGCGAACTGCGCATCCCTCAATTCGTAAAAATCGATGTTGAAGGTCATGGCCACCACGCGCTGGCGGGCATGCGCGAAACCCTGACGTTGGCCCGCCCGATCCTGATCGTCGGATTCCACAGTCCCTCGGAACTCGATGGAGTCATGGCGCTGTTGGCGCCGTTGAGCTACTCGGTCCGCCAGGTCGATGAGCCAAATCCGACATCGGAGGTTACCGTCGGAGGCGACTACCTTTTCACCCCGCGGGGCTGACGCGCGGCGTCAGCCCGCAATCGCGAGCAGATCCGGCAGCTCCACGCGCTTCTCGTAGAGCGCCTTGC
>JBIJCX010000087.1:0-25248 GCA_044344465.1 Opitutaceae bacterium | reverse complement strand
GCGATCCTTCGTCTCCTGCTCCTTGCCCATGCTCACCCACACGTCGGTGTAAACGACATCCGCGTCGCGCACCGCCTCCACGGGGTCGGTGGTGAAGTGATAGCCGCCGGCGAAGCCCTCGCGGGCCAGCAGCTGGTCGAACTCCGGCGCGGCATCGAATCCGGGCGGGCCGGCGAGGGAGATCTTCATGCCGAAGAGATTGGCGCCGAGTATCCACGAGTTGGCCACGTTGCAGCCGCGGTCGCCCACAAACGCGATTTTGCGTCCGCGCAGCGAGCCGACGAGGTCGTCGCCCCGGCCCCACCGCTCGGCCAGCGTGAAGGCATCCGCGAAAATCTGGCAGGGGTGCAACAGATCCGTCAGCGCATTGATGACCGGAATGGCGCCGAATTCGGCGAGTTGCAGAACCTCGGCGTGATCGAACGTGCGCACCACGAGACCGTGCACGAAGCGCGACAGCACGCGGGCGGTGTCGGCAATCGTCTCGCCGCGCCCCAGCTGGATATCGTTCCGGTTCAGAAAAAGCGGGTTGCCGCCGAGTTCATGAATGCCGACCTCGAACGAGACGCGGGTGCGAGTGGATGACTTGGAGAAAATCATCGCCCACGTCTGGCCGTCCAGCGGCCGGGCGTGACGACCCCGGTCTTGTTTCAACTCGCGCGCCAAGGCGAACAGCGCGGGCAATTCGGACGCCTTGAAGTCGGTCTCGTGGAGGAAATGCTTCATGGAAGCGGACGGGTCTAAGCGCGCGGTCCGGCGCTCACGAGTGAAAAATCGCGCCGCATCAGGCTTTCGCCGCGAGCACGGTGCGGAAGATTTCCACCGCCCGCGTCAGCTCTTCCACCGTGGCATTGAGCGGCGGCAGGAGACGGACCACGTTGCCACCCGCGCTCGGCGCGAGCAGCCCGTGCTCGCGCAGGGTCGCAACGTACGCCGCCGGATCGGTCGCGAGTTGCAGGCCGACGAGGTAGCCCTGACCGCGCACGGCGAGAATCTGGGACGGAAAATCGGCCGCGAGCTGGCGGAGCGACGCAAGCCATGGCCCGCTCTGAACGCGGACTTTTTCAAGGAGACTGTCCCGCTCGATGACATCGAGCACCGCGAGCCCCGCCGCGCACGCGAGCGGCGTGCCGCCAAACGTCGTGCCGTGGTTGCCGGGATGAAAAAGATCGGCGGAGCGCTCACTCACCCACATCGCTCCGATGGGGAAGCCGCCCCCGAGTCCCTTCGCCATCCCAATCGCATCAGGTGTGATGCCCGCATGCTCGAAGGCGAAGAACCGGCCGGTGCGGCCAACGCCGCACTGCACCTCGTCGAGCATGAGCAGCAGGTTGTGCCGGTTGCACAGCTCGCGCAATCCGCGGAGAAACTCCGGTGTGCAGGCGTGGATGCCGCCCTCGCCCTGGATGGTCTCAACGAAAATCGCCGCGGTCTCCGCATCCACCAGCTTGGCGAAACTCGCGAGGTTGTTCAGTTCGCCAAACGCGAAGCCGGGCACGAGCGGACGAAATCCCTTCTGGATCTTTTCCTGCGGCGTCGCGCTCATGCCGCCATAGGTGCGGCCATGAAACGCACTCTGCGCGCAGATGATCTTGTAGCACTTGCCCTCATCGCCACCGGCCTTTTGCCCGCCATGCAGCCGGGCGAGCTTGATCAGCGCCTCGTTCGCCTCGGCGCCGCTGTTGCAGAAAAAAACCCGGCCCGGTCCGGCGAACTTCACCAACCGGCGCGCCAGTTCCCCCTGCTGCGGATTGCGGAACAGATTGCTGACATGGATGAGCTCGCCCGCCTGGCGCTGCACGCTGGCCACCCAGTGCGGATGGCAGTGGCCGAGCGCGCTGACCGCGATGCCCGAGGTGAAATCGAGGTAGGCGTTGCCCGCGTCGTCCCACACCTGCGTACCGCGGCCGCGCACGAGCGTCAGCGGGGCGCGCGCATAGTTCTTCAGAACGTGCGCGTCGTAGAGCTCGGCGGTGCTGGTGCGGGCGATGGCGGGAGCATTCATCGGGAAAGCACGAGTTCACACGATTCGCCCGGCGATTGAAACGAACTTCGTCAACCCGCGACAACAGCAGGACTGAATTAGCGCGCCAAAGTGTGCTGGAGGTTTTTGCACCGCAAAAACCTACCCGTGCACAATTTCGGTGCCGATGCCCGTGTCGGTGAAAATCTCCAGCAACAGCGAATGCGCCAGCCGGCCGTCGATGAAGTGCACGCGCTGCACGCCCTCCTGCAGCGCGCGAATCGCGCTCTGCACCTTCGGACGCATGCCCTTGTCGATCACGCCTCTCTTTTTGAGATCCTCGACCTGGCTGATCTTGAGCGTTGAGATGAGCGACTCGGGATCAGGCGGATTCGAGAGCAGGCCCGGCACGTCGCTCATGTAGACGAGCCGGCGCGCCCGCAGCGCGCTCGCCACCCGGCCGGCCACCAGGTCGGCGTTGACGTTGTAGGGTTTGCCATCGTGACCCTCGGCCACCGGCGAGATCACGGGCACGAAACCCTCGGCGATCTCCTTCTTGATCAACTTCACCTTCACCTCCGTCACGTCCCCGACATAACCGAGATCGATCGGGTTGCCGTCATCATCCACGACCAGCTTTTCGCAAACGAGCACGCTGTCGCCCGGCAGGCCTTTGGGCCGGCCCCGGGCGGTGGAGATCGCGTTGCACACGTCCTGGTTCACGATCTCGTCGAGCGTCTTCTTCACGACGGTAATCGTGGCCTCGTCGGTCACGCGCAGCCCGTTGACAAAATTGGCCTTCAGGCCCGAAGACTCCATCGCCTTCGTGATCGCCTTGCCGCCGCCATGCACAACCACCACGTTGATGCCGCAGGCCGCGAGAAATGCGATGTCGTAGGCCACCCGCGTGTGGGTGACGGGGTCCGGATCGTCCATGAAGCTCCCGCCGTATTTCACGACGAAGGTGGAGCCGCGAAAATCCTGGATGTAAGGCAGAGCCTCGAGGAGAACCTTTGCCTTGGCGGTGACTTCAGCGACACTCATCAGTGCTCAGTTCGCGCGACCCGTGGCCGCGAGGTGTTGGGTGAGATGTGAGAAAATCATCAGCGTGGTATGAAGAGTAGGCGTGAATAAGGCACACCCGGGACGCATTTCCATAATAATTTTCCAAATTGTGATCCCGCCGGCGCGTCCGCGCGCGCGATCCGCGCGTTGGAAGGCCAGGCGGCGGGTGTCCCGGTGAGGCGTTGCCCCCGGGCGGGGCCAGCCGGGACGCAAAAATCTTCTTCACACCGCGGCGCCGCCCGGCCACTTCTCTCGCGTGCCCAGCACAAATCTTGTCTTTCAGCATCGCGATGCGCACCGCGCGTGGCTGGCCTCGCAGGCGGCGCTCCCGGCCGGTTTTCGCGTCGGGTGCACGCGCTTCGACTTCATCCCGCGGGAAGCGCCAAAACCGGCGCGGATGACGCTCACGCTGATCGCGCTCGATCGGCCGACCGCGGATTTTGCGGCGATGTTTACGCGCAACGCGTTTCCCGGCGCACCCATCATCGTGGGCCGCACCCGGCTCGACGGGGCGACGCTCGGCGCCGTCATCATCAACAACAAAATCTCGAATGTCTGCGCGCCCGGCGGGGTCGAAGCCTCGGAGCGAATCTGCGCGGCGACCGCGCAGCTCCTCGGCCTCACGCCGGCCCAGGTGTTGCCGAGCTCGACCGGAGTCATCGGCTGGACCCTGCCGGTTGAGGCGTTGATTGGCGCGTTGCCGCAGGCTGCGGGCGCCCTCGCCGCCGGTTCGGTGCTGCCGGCCGCCGAGGGCATCGTCACAACGGATCTCTATCCCAAGGTGCGCCGGGCGAGCGTCGGCCGGGGCAGCATCGTGGGCATTGCCAAGGGCGCCGGCATGATTGAGCCGAACCTCGCGACCATGCTGGTCTACGTGCTCACCGATGTGGTCGTGCCGCGGGACGAGTTGCGCGCCATGCTGGCCCGCGCCGTGGCGGAGAGTTTCAACACCATCAGCGTCGACAGCGATACGAGCACCTCGGACACCGTGGTGGTCCTGTCGTCGGGGCGCGTGCCCTGTGACGACTTGGCCGCCTTCGAACGCGGCCTGCACCAGGTTTGCCGCGATCTCGCCGAGGACGTCGTCCGCAACGGCGAGGGCATCCGGCACGTGATCCGGGTGACGGTGCGGAACGCCGCCAGCGTCGTCCTCGCCCGCGCGCTCGGCAAGGCGGTGGTGAACGCCCCGCTGTTCAAGTGCGCGGTCGCGGGCAACGACCCGAACGTCGGCCGCCTCGTGCAGGCGATCGGCAAGCACGTCGGCGCCCATGCGCCCGAGACGGACCTCTCCCGGCTCCGTGCGCGGATGGGCGGGATCGAGATTTTTGCCGGCGGCGTGTTTCAGCTTGATCCGGCCAAGGAGACCGCGCTGGTCGCGCACCTGCGCAGCGCGGAGCTCTATGCCAGCGCGCCCCCGAGGGAGGGCGTGTTTACGGCGCCGATTGACTATCCGCCCCACGAACGATGCGTGGAGCTGGAAATCGAGGTCGGCAACGGCCCCGCCTCGGCCACCGTGATTGGCGGCGACCTCACGCACGAATACGTCAGCGAGAACGCGGACTATCGCAGTTGATTTTCCGCGGCGGAAAATCAGAAATCAGGTTTTCGCGGCGCGAAAACCTTCGTGCACGACCTTCGCCGGCGGGAAGCCGTTGAAGTAGGTCGCCGAGGCGTGGCTGTAGGCGCCGATGTTGACGCTATACACCAGATCGCCCCGCTCGAGATTGGGCAGGTTCTCCGCCATGGAAACCACATCGAGCGCATCGCACGTCGGGCCAAAGACCGAGCAGATCTGCGTCGGGCCCTTCTTGAACGCCTTCACCGGATACTTGCAGTGGTCGAAGATGACACCCGAGTAAGTGTGGTAGACCCCGTCGTTGATGTAGTAGCAGGTCTTGCCGTCCCGCACGGCCTTGCCGATCACGCTCGCCACGGAGTAGCCCGCGGTGGCGGCCAGAAAACGGCCGGGTTCGGCCAGCACCTGGATGTGCTTGGGAAACAGCCGGTCGAGCTCGGCATTGATCACCCGGGCGAGTTCGCGGAACGGCTTGACCGAGTCGTCGTACGGCGCGGGGAAGCCGCCGCCGATGTCGAGCAGGTTCATCTTGGTGTAGCCGCGGTCCTGCGCCTCCTTGAAGATGCTGGCGGTGAGGCTCAGCGCCTGGACGTAGTTCTCGAAGTTGGTGGTCTGGCTGCCCACGTGGAAACTGATGCCCTCGACGGTGAGGCCCACGCGGTCGGCTTCGAGGATCAGATCGACGGCCTCGCCCGGCGAGGCCCCGAACTTCGACGAGAGCTCCACCATCGCTCCCGTATTCGGCACCTTGAGACGCAGCGCGAGGCCGGCGTTGGGTGCATGCTGCTTGATCTTGTGGATCTCCTCCCGGTTGTCGAAGGTGACGAGCGGCTTGTACTGGTTGAGCTCCTCGAGCGTATCCGTGGGCTTGGTCGGGTTTGCGTAGATGATCTTGTCCCAGATCCAGTCCTGCCGCTCCTTGGCCGGCAGGTGCTTGATGTTCTCATGGACAATCATGAACTCCGGCATCGAGGCCACATCGAAGCTCGCGCCCTCGGCAAACAGCGTGCGCACAATCCCGGGATCGGGGTTGGCCTTGACCGCGTAGTACACTTGGACGCGCGGCAGGTGCCGGCGGAATTCGCGATAGGCCTTCCGCAAGGCATCGTGATCGATCACGAAGAGCGGCGTGCCGTGCTCCTTCGCGAGCGACTGCAATCGTTTGAGGGAGATCATGGATTGGGAGTTTGCCCGCCTTGGCGCGAACGTGCGGAACTAGGTCGACCACTACGCCGCGATGCAGGCTGCTAATCGGTCACGAGGAAGTTCTTGAACTGCCACGGATCCTTCCGATCGAGATCGGGCCGCCGGTGACGGTCGAACGTTTGGTCGCGGCCCTTGAGGGGCGTCCAGTCCGAAGCCTTCGAGATCCAGCGACCCAGATAGGGCTTGGCGATGCCGAGGATGAAATCGTGCGGGAGTTCGTCCGGCACCCGGACACCCTCGGTCGGATTTTGCATCATCCACATCGAGGCGGCGACGACGGAGATCGCCACCTGCATCGTGGTCGCGTTTTGGTGGGGCACGAGACGGCGGGACTCCTCGATCGTCAGGTCGGACCCAATCCACCAGGAGTTGTAGTCATGGCCCATGAGAAGCGCGCCCAGGATGTCGGATCCCGCGGTGATCTCGTCGTTCATGATGCGCTGGTTCTCGACCAGGCGGTAGTTGTAGCCGCGCATCTCGTTCAGCGACGCAATCGCCATGTCGCACGGACAGTAGGCATAGTGCATCGTCGGCCGGTAAACGGCCTTCTTGCCCTCCCAGACGGTGAGGTAGTCGGAAATCGTGAACGCCTCGCCGTGACGGACGATCATGCCGAGGATGTTGTAGTCCGGCACCCAGGAGCGCACCCACACGTTGATGCCCATGCGGGCGAGGCAGATTTGGTTGCGCGGGCCCTGGGTATGCTGAAACGCATGCGCCGGGAGCGTCTGCTCGTGCGTGCCCCAGCCCAACTCGGAGGTCGTCGTGCCCTCCTCGCGGAAGCCCTCGATGCTCCAGGTATTGACGAACTCGTCCACCTGCTTCGGTTGCTCGGTGATCTGCGTGTCGCGCTCGCTGCAATGGATGACTTTGACGCCGATCTCCCGCGCGAGGTGGTTGAACTGCTTCGTCGCGATGAGTTCGCCGATGAGTTCGGCGTCCTTCGCCTTGACCTTCTTGTCGGCGACGAGGCTCTGGCCGATGTCAATCAACCCCTGTTTCACAAAATGCGAGATCAAGCCCGGGTTCGCGCCGTGCTCGATCACGGCGGTCGGCCCCTTCGTCTTCCAACTGGCCAGCAACCGCCGCAGATTCATGTGGCGCCAGTAGAGCGTCTTTTCCGTCGGGTGCTGCTTCGGGCCGGCGGCGTACGGATCCCAGAGCTCCGTGGACGTGTTGATGTAAAGCACGCCGTGGTCGTGGCACCACTGGAGGATTTCGAGCGCGTCAATATTCCACGCCAGGTCAATGAGCAGGTCGCCCGGGCCGACGTGCTGCGCGAGGAGCGCCCCCATGTTCGCCTCGGTGACGCGGTCCCGCACGAAACGCACGCCCTTCGCGGTCCACTTCTTCAGCTTTTCCGACCGATCCTCAAAGTCCATGACCGTGACGTTTCTGGCCGGCACTTTGATGTGCTTGAAAAGAATCGGCAGCGTGCATTCGGCCACTGCGCCATACCCGACAAAGAGGACCTTGTTTTTGAATTCGATCATGATGCTTTTGGAAAAACTCGCGGCGACTGTGCGGGAGCCGCGCGCGCAGTGACAAGAATTATTCTGCGGCGGTGTGAGTTGAACCTGTAGCGGCGGTCTGTGACCGCCGAGGTTTGCAGTCGCAGACGTGCGATCGGCGGTCACAGACCGCCGCTACAGGCCGCGACGTTTCAAACCAACCCGGACGTCTCGTCGAACCCGCACCAGAGATTCATGATCTGCACCGCCTGGCCGCTGGCCCCCTTCATGAGATTGTCCTCCGCGGACGTGATCACGAAATTCCCCGTGCGCGGATCATGCACGGCGGACATGTCGATGCGGTTGGTCCCGATCGTGTGGGCGGTGTCCGGCGTCTCGCCGGCCGCCAGCAACTGCACAAACGGCCGGTGGGCATATACGGCGCGCCAGGCATCGTACAGCGCTTCAATCGTCGCTCCGGCCGCGGCCGGGACGGTAATGGTGGTGGCGATACCACGACGCATGGGCGCCAGATGCGGGTTGAACTGGATGATCGCCGGCGCGCCGCTGTGCCGCGCGAGCTGTTCCTCGATTTCAGCGAGGTGCCGGTGCTTGAGCAGGCCGTAGGCCTTCATGCTCTCGGCGCGTTCGGCATAGAGGTACATCTCCTCGGCTTTTTTGCCGGCCCCGCTCACGCCGCTGCAGGAATTGACCACGATATGCTCGCGCGTGACGATCCCCGCGGTGAGCAGAGGTATCAGGGGCACCAGCACGCTGGTCGGATAGCAGCCGGGTGCCGCGACCAGCTTCGCCTCGGCTTTCCAGGCCGGCGGCGTCAGTTCGGGCAGCACGAAGCGCGCGCCGGGCAGCAGCTCGGGGGCGTGGTGCGGGCCGTAATATTTCTCGTAAACGGCGAGCGCCGAGATCCGGAAGTCCGCGCTCAAGTCGATCACCCGCTTGCCGGCGGCGACCAGCGGCTTCGCGTAGGTCGCGGCCGTGCCGTGGGGCAACGCTAGGAAAAAAAGATCGAGGTCCCCCGCGGCCAGCGCCACCGGGTCGGAGTCGGAGAAGCGGAGCCCATGGTCGGCGCCGCGCACGGCTGGAATCACGGCCGCGAGCGCCTTGCCGGCGTGGGTGCGCGAAGTGACCGCCGCGAGCGTGACCCGCGGATGGTTGAGCAGGAGTTTGACGAGGACCTCCCCGGAGTAACCGGAGGCCCCCACAATGCCGACTTTCATGGTATGCAAGGGAGGATGGATTGCTCCGGCGCTGCCATCGCCGCAATGCCAAAGAAAACCGCCCGCCCTGAAATCAGGGCGGGCGGTTGAAAGATACGGCGTGGACGTTCGCCGGATGAATCAGAAGCTGAACGCGCAGCTAACCGAGAAAACGCCGCGACCAACCGCCATCGTATTCTGCGCCCGGGGCGCGCTGCCCTGTTTGTAGTAGTTGTTCGAGCCATCCGTATAGGCCCAGCCAACGGTCAGCTTGGCGGTCTTGCTCAGCTGGAACGGCGCCGCGACGCCAACGAGCCAGTAGTCGCCCCAGTTCTTGATGTCGGGGCTGGTGTTGGCCGCAGCAGACTTCCACTTGTACGTGCCGACGGTCGCGGTGAAATCCAGCTCGGTGCCGGCATCCTTGAGGGGAAAGGCATAGAAAGCGGTGAATTCGGCGGTCGGTCCCTTGAGCCCGAAGTCGTAGTAGAGTTTCGGCGTCAACTTTACGCCGGCACCCGGAATCGTGAAGTTGACCGCAACGCTCGGCTCAAAGGTGGACTTGTAAAACCCGGCCGACTTGTCGGCGTCCGGATAGTTGTACCACGTGAAGGCGGTGACAAACGTCGTGGCGTCGTTGATGGCGGTGGTGTAGCTCCCGTAGAGATCGAATTCCGGATCGGAGACCCCCGGCACCTTGTCTTTGATGGGAAAATTGGCCCACAAGCCGGCGGCAAAATCGCCGTAGCCATATTCGACCGAGGGTTGGAGGGAGGCGCCACCGAGACGCACGCCGCGGAACATGTATTGCGACACGGCTGCGGGAGTGAGCGTCCAGGACCCGGAAGGTGCGGGTGCCGGTGCCGCCGTCTGGGCGCCGGCGCCGATCGCGCCCGCGACACAAACACTTGCAATGCAGAGGATGAGTTTCTTGTTCATAGGTTTTGTTCTTCAGACCGTGATTGCCATCAGGGCAACCTAAACGTCTAAAGCAAGGACCGGGCCAACTGCGAACAAGTTCCGCCAAACAAAAAACGCCGCCCGCGCAGAGGCGGGCGGCGTTGAAATACAGGAGGTTTTTGCGCAGCAAAAACCTTAGCGCTTCGAGAACTGGAACCGCTTGCGGGCGCCCGGCTGGCCGGGCTTCTTGCGCTCCTTGGCGCGTGGGTCGCGCTTGATGTGACCGGCCTTTTTCAGCGCGGGTCGCAGCTCGGCGTTCAGCTTCTGCAGGGCGCGCGCGATGCCGTGAGCCACCGCCCCGGCCTGGCCGGCAACGCCGCCCCCGGAAACGTTGGCGGTCACATCGATCTTTTCCCGCATGTCGACCACGAGGAGCGGGGCGTAGGCCTGCTTGGCGAAATTCTCGTGCGAGAAGTAGTTCTCGAACTCGCGGCCGTTGACGGACAATTTGCCGGTGCCTTCGGTGATGCGCACGCGGGCGGTCGAGGTTTTACGACGGCCGGTGCCGAGAAAGACGTTGGCGGGTGTAGCAGCGCTCATGTTCGGTCAGTAAGGTGTCAGACGGAGAGTTTTTGGGGACTGTTGGCCTCGTGCGTATGGGTCGGGCCGGCGAAAACGCGGAGCTTCTTGAGCATCGTGGCCGCGATCCGGTTCTTCGGCAGCATGCCCTTGACCGCATGCTCGATAATGAATTCCGGATGGCGTTCGCGCATCAGGGAAACCTTGCGGTAGCTCTCGCCACCGACAAAGCCGGAGAAGAACATGTACTGGTTCTGCACTTCTTTCTTGCCCGTCAGCGCGACCTTTTCGGCATTAATCACAATGACGTAATCGCCCGTGTCGACGGTGGGAGTATAGGAAGCCTTATGCCGGCCACGGATTACGTTGGCGGCCTTGACGGCGAGACGACCGAGCGGGACCCCCGCAGCATCGATGAGATGCCACTTGGGTTGCACTGTCTCCTTCTTGGCGAGGTACGTTTTCATGCGAAAAGAGGCCAAGTGCTAGGGTTAAAAGAAAGCGTGTCAACCGAGTTTTCCGCCCGGAGACGGAAAACTTGCGACGTCCCTGCCGCGCGGAGCTCTGGGCTTGACCCGTCGCCGGTCGATGGGGCCGCCGATCACCCCTCCGTTTGTCGTTGCGCGAAGTCGAAAGCGACGAAGCAATCCACGTGGCCTGGCCCGACCCGAATTGCCGGCTCCGCGCCAAATGTGCACACCATGACGAATACTATGCCTTCTCGAACCCGTTTCGCTCTCGTCGCGGCTGGATTTTTCGGCCTGACCGGTGTCGCGCTTGGCGCGATGGGAGCGCACGCCATGGCCGCGATGCTGGCGGAGCGGGGCACCGCACACGCCTGGGAATCCGCGGCCCGCTACCAGCTCTTTCATGCCGTCGCCCTCCTCGGAGCGGCCGGGTGGCTGCGCACCGCGGCCGGGGCGGCGGCCTCCCGCATGCTCTGGGCCGCACGCTGCTGGAGCGCGGGAATCGTGCTCTTCTCCGGTTCGCTTTACTGGCTCGCCTGCGGCGGACCGCGCTGGCTCGGACCGGTGACCCCACTCGGCGGGATTGCCCTGATGGCCGGATGGTTGCTCGTCATCGCGGCCGCCCTGGCGCGGGAGGAGTGACGGATGGTCGGCGAACTCCACCTTCCGACCGATTTGCGCGCGATGCTCGATGCGGTGCGGCGCGCGGGCCGGCCGCGCCTGGTCGGCGGCGGGGTGCGTGACTGGCTGCTGGGTCTGTCCCCGAAGGATTTCGACATCGAAGTGGGCGGCACTGACTTCGAGTCGCTGCATCGCCTGCTCGCGCCCTTTGGTTCGACCGACGTGATCGGGCGCAGTTTTGGGGTGATCAAGGTGCGGAGCCGGTCAACCGGCGCAGAATACGATTTTTCGCTGCCGCGGCGTGAATCGAAGACAGGGGCGGGGCATCGCGGTTTTGCCGTGCAGCCCGATCCGACGCTGAGCGACGCGGAGGCCGCGGCCCGCCGCGATTTCACGGTGAACGCCATCGCCTTGGATCCGTTTACACACGCGATCATCGATCCGCACGGCGGTCAGGAGGATTTACGCCGCAGGGTGCTGCGGCATACCAGCGCGGCGTTTGTCGAGGATCCGTTGCGCGTGCTCCGGGCGTTCCAGCTCGCGGCGCGCTTCAATTTTACGCTGGCGCCCGCGACCGCGGCGCTGTGCCGGACGATTGCCGGTGCCTTTGCCGAACTGCCGGTCGAACGAATCTGGGGCGAATGGGAAAAATGGGCAATCAAGGCGCAGCAGCCTTCGCGCGGGCTGGCCGTTCTCGAAGAGACCGGGTGGCTGGAACATTTTTCCGAAGTCGCAGCCTTGCGCGGAACGCCCCAGGAACCCGAGTGGCACCCGGAAGGCGATGTCTTCACGCACACCCAGCATTGCTGCGACGCGCTTGTCGCGCTCGCGGCCTGGCAAACAGCCGATGCCGCGCGCAGGCGGCTGCTCATGTTCGCGGTGCTCGCCCATGATTTCGGCAAGCCGGCGACCACGGCGCGGACCGAGAAACGGGGCGTGTTACGCTGGGTCAGTCCCGGGCACGAATCTGCCGGCGGTCCACTGACGCAGAGTTTCCTCCGTCGCATCGGCGCGCCGCTTGATCTCGATCCCCCCGCGGCCGCGCTCGTGGTGCATCACCTCGCCCACCACCACGGCCAGGCGGAATTCTCAAACGCCAGCGTCAGGCGGCTCGCCCGGCGGCTCGCACCCGCGACGATCGACGATCTCGCGGTCGTGATGCGCGCCGACAGCAATGGCCGGCCACCGCTTCCTTCACATGAAATCCACGCGCGGATTGACGAACTGGTCGCCCGCGCCCATGCGCTCCAGCTGGCCGATGCGGCCCCGAAGCCGATCATCCTCGGCCGCCACCTGCTGCAGCTGGGGATGAAACCGGGGCCCCAATTCACACCCATCATCGACGCGGCATTCGAGGCCCAACTCGACGGGGCGTTTTCCGATGAAGCCGGTGGCGTGGCGTGGGTGACGGAGTTTCGGCCCCGAGCGTAACGGGGTCATTCCAGCCAACCACGGATGGACCAGGAAAGGCCCGGACTTGCTGGTGAGTCCGTCCGGCGTGGATCGCGGCACGAGGCCGAAGGCGGCCGGAGCGATCCGACCGCCAGGGCGAAGTCAGGCGAACCGCCGCCCCTCGGACCGCTTCAGCCTGATCCTCCTCGATCGATTCACCGCCCGTCACCGCGGGTCCGCGATCCGGCCGAGGAACAGACACACCCCGGTGCCGCGATGCTGGATGGCAAAGAGAAACGGCCGGTCCACGCGCACCTCGATCGGCGGCGGGGGATTCACGATCGAGGTCGTCGTCACCATCACGACCGCGGTTGCGGCGGCCGCCTCCGTGCCCTCTTCGTCCAGCGCGACAAACGTCTGGTGAAACACGTCTGAAATCGCGAGATAGTCATCCGGCCGGCGCGGCGCGATCGGATCGAAATTTGCGCTGCCCCGCGGTTCGTCAAACGCACTTCTCACGCCCATCACCCGCAACACCTGCCCGAGTGGAACCGTGGCACCGGGCACGGTGAATTTCGGCAGATAAAGGTCGACCTCCCTCCGGCTCGTCTGCCGGAGATTCGCCCAGCGCGTGAAGTGCGCCGGCGTCAACCGGGCCGCCGCTGCGTCCACGCTTTGGCCTTGATCCGGCAGCATGATCACGAACTGCAACCCGGCGCCCAGATAATCGAGCGTGACGATGGTCAAGCCGTCTTCGACGGCATAACCGAGCGGGGCCGTGCGTTGCATTGTCGGTACGTCGCGACTGCTGCCCGGCGCGGGGCGGAAGGCCCGGGGCACCGTGCTGGTTTTCGCGAACGGCACGTCCCACGGAGCTTTCATATAGAGCGCGTTCACGAGCACCAGCCGCGTAAATTCGGACAAAGCACCCGCGGGAATCAAGTCCTTGATCTTTTGCCGCGTCTGCTCCTCGACCCAGGCATTGATGGCGAGCCGCGGCGGTTCGGGATTGGTGCGAAAATCCATCGGCTGAAAGGGCGCGGCGAAACCGTCGCGCATCAACGCGATAAACGGCTCGCGAAACGCGTACCCTTGCTGGCCGAACAACCGGTTGGCCTGGTTCCACGCGATGGGATCGGTGCGGGCGCCGGCCCGGGTGCGCGCGTCCGCCGTGGCCCGCGACGCCTCGGCGGTGGCGTCGAGCGCGATCCGCAGCCGGGCGAACTCCGCTTGCAGCGCTCCGTTGCCAGCCGGGAAATACAGCGCCCGCGCCATCTCGCTGCGCGTGCTGCCATCCGCGCCCGCATACGCCAGGGCGAGCGCGCTCTCGATCGAATAGGGCGAGATGACGAGATTCTGGCCCGGCCGGGATTTCGCGAGCTCACGGTAGACGTCGAGACCGGCGCCGTTGGTGGCGCGGGAGGCATCGAACTCGTCGGCCGCAACCTGAAAGATC
The DNA here is from genome assembly GCA_044344465.1 of Opitutaceae bacterium. Lineage (GTDB taxonomy): Bacteria > Verrucomicrobiota > Verrucomicrobiia > Opitutales > Opitutaceae > ER46. Next base: position 11,358 of record JBIJCX010000087.1, on the reverse strand, counting down.
TCCGCCAACGCCACTCCGCTCTGGGTCCCGACCCCGCGCACCTGCAACGTGTAGGCCCCGGCGGGGAGCGTGGCCAGCATCGCCGCGTCATTCGCGCTTGAGAGCGCGAAGGCGCCGACCGCAGTCCCGGCCTCCTGCGTTTTATTCACGCTTTCCGCATCGCCGCTGCGCCAGTTGTCGTTGGCCGCGATCAGCGTGCTGCCCGAATACAGCTCGATTTTCGGATCGGGCAGGAAGTCGGACACCCTGAATTGCTGCAGCGTCGGCCCGGCCGCGCGCAGGAGCAGCGTGGCGTAGCCTTCGCCCGCGACGACGAATCCGACAACGATCAGGCCCTCGCCGGACTCGACGCGGGCGCGGGAGGAGACGTTCACGAAACGCGCCGACGCCGCGGAAGGCGCGGCCATCGCATCGTAAAACTCCACCAACGCCACTCCGGACCCGCCCGAAGCCGAGCTGCAATGCGCCGTGATCGTCCCGGCGGCCGGCTGGCCCATCAGCGCCGCATCGCCGCTGGCGACTCCGCCCGTGCTTTCGACCGGCGGAAACGCCCCGACATAGATCGAGGCGGCGGTCTCCGGCCGGCCGGCGATGTTCGTCTGCGCCGCAAGCACGCCGCCATGGAAAATTTCGAGCTTGGGATCGCGCAACGCCTCCGCGACGCCGAAAGGTCGCAGTCCCGGACCGATCGCCCGCACCAACATTGGGAGCGTGCCGGGGCCCTGCACCACCGCCCCGGCGATGAGCGTACTGTCGCCACTGCCCGCCCGCGCGCGAACCGACACATTGACCAGCCGGGCTGAGGGCGACTCGGCCCGCGCCCGCGTTGGGTCGATGGCCGCGGCCGGATTCCGCCACGCCGTATCGTTGATGATCGTGAGCGCAGCCGGGCTGGTCGGTGCCTGGGCACACAAGTACCCACGGCCGAAAACAAGCAAACCGGTGATGAGAACGATGCGGTTCATAGCCGATAGCATAACCGCCGTCCGGGAACATTCAAACGCGCAGTGGGACGCGTCAGAAACCCACCGAGGCGCCGCCATCCACCGGCAGCGTGACGCCGGTCACATAGCGGGCCGCGGATGAACTGAGGTAGACCGCGGCCCAGCCGATGTCCATCGGCACACCCATCCGCCCCATCTGGATCCGGGAAAGGACGCGGGCCTTGCGGGCGGGATCGTTGTCCAACGCCTTCTGGGTCATTTCGCTGAATATCCAGCCGGGCGCGATGGCGTTGACGCGCACGCCCTTCGCACTGAGCTCGGCTGAAAGGGTCGCGACCATGCCGAAGTACGCGCTCTTGGCGGCCGCGTAGGCCAGCACCTGTGGCACACCCATGAACGCGGCCATCGACGAGGTGAACAGAATCGAACCGTGGGCGCGCTCGACCAGCCCGGGAATCGCCGCCTGACACAGCGCGTGCGCCGCCAGCACGTGGGTGTTGAGCACGGTCTGGAAATCCCCGGGCGTCGTGTCCGCCGCGAATTTCTTCAGGTGGGTGCCGGCATTGTTGACGAGAATGGTCACGGGCGCGTGCGCGGCCGTCTCCGCGGCGGCGATGAGATCGGCGGCCGCATCCAGCCGGGTGATGTCGTGCGCGACAAAACTCGCCGTCGCGCCCAATTCGGCGCACGCCGTCGTCAACGTCTCCTCGCGGCGCCCGACGAGGACGACGCGCGCGCCGGAATTGACCATGCAACGCGCGATGCCGAGGCCGAGGCCGGAGCCCCCGCCGGTGATCAGCGCGGTTTCACCATCGAGCCGGAAGGGATTGGCGGGCGTCTGGGAAGAGGCGGAGGTTGGCATGTTTAAACTTGGTTGATTTCGGCCAAAGCCCGGCGGTTGGGCGTCATGCCCGCACCCGGGGCCTCGGGGGCGAGGTAGAAACCGGCTTCGATCTTGGCCGGTTCCTCCATCCAGTCGCGCAGCCACGGAATGTATTCCAAAAGCGAACACGCGGCGTGCGCGAAACAGAGGTGTTGATGCACCTGGCACATGTCGCCGACATGCGGTACGACCGGCAGGCTGTAGCAGCGCGCCAGATCCGCGACCGCCCAGAATTCGGTGATGCCGGCCAGCCGCGCGACATCCGGCTGCACATAGTGTACCGCGCCCGCATGGATGAAATCGCGGAACTGCGCCGCGGTGTACAGTTGCTCTCCCAGCGCGATCGGCGTCGCAATCGCCTCCGCCAGCCGGCGGTGGCCCTCGACATCGTCGAAGTAAATCGGCTCCTCGATCCAGACGAGGTCGAAATCCACGAGGCGACCGGCGGTCTGGATCGCCTGCGGCAACGTCCAGCGGCCGTTGGCATCGGCCATGATCCGGATCTCCGGACCGAGCGCCTGGCGCACAGCCTCGACGCGGCGCAGGTCCTCCCGCGGATTTGGCCCGCCCACCTTGAGTTTCACCGCGCGATAGCCGTCTTCCTCCACCAGGCGCTTGCAGTCCGCCACGACCGTTTCGAGCGGCCAGTTGAGCCAGCCTCCGTCGGTGTTGTAGGCCTCGACCTGCTTCGACGCCGAGCCACCGAGCAATTTCCACAATGGCAGGCCTGCGGCTTTCGCCTTCAAATCCCACAGCGCAATGTCGATCGCACTCATGGCCAGATGCGTGATGCCGGCGCGACCCACCCAGTAGATTTCAGAGCGCTTGTGCAGCTTTTCCCATAGCGCCCGCACCTCGAGCGGATCCTCGCCGATCAGGAGCGGACCGTAGCTGTGGACAATGCAGTCCACGATGAGCCGGTCGGTCGGCAGGTGGGCATGGGTGCCGGAAAAACCATAGCCGACCATGCCGGTGTCCGTGTGGATCGCCACGCCGGGCGCACCCCAATGCGTGAGCTGGTGCGTGCTGTCGGCGATCCCACCCCGGGTGACCGGCGCGTGAAGGATGATGGCTTCAAGTTTGGTGATTTTCATGGCGCTGCAAATCCGTCGAAGTCCGGTCACGATCGATGATCGCCCTGGCCGATCCTGCTTTCCAAGGCATCACTGGCAAAGTGCCCACCGTCCCTGGCAGACCGAATCGGTACGTGATGCGCAACGGTGCGTCAACCTGACGTTCGCGGATCTTCGCGCCGCGCGCAACGCCCCTCTGGCCCGGGCGACAAGATCTCTGGTCGCTCCCGGTCGCCGGTGGGAAAAAACGCGAACCGGGCGCTTTCGGTTGAATGTTGGGCGAATTTCGCGCGACAATCCCCCTCCCTCCACCCATGAAATCCGCGCGTGTTACTGCCACTTCGCACCTCGGAGTGCTGCTCGTCTTGACCTCTCTCGCGATGGCCCAGGCGGTGCCGCCCCAGCCGTCTCCCGCCGCGTCGTCGGCAGTCAACCACCAAGCCCCGATCGAGCTTTCCCCTTTTGTGGTTTCGGATTCGTCTGACACCGGCTGGGTCGCGACCGAGACGCTCGCCGGCAGCCGGCTGCGGACGGACTACAAGGACGTCGCGAACCAGATCGAGACGCTGACGAAGGATCTGATGACCGATCTGGGCCTGACGAACATCGCTCAGGCGATGATCTACTCGGCCAACGTCGAGAACATGAATGAAAGCGTCGGGTGGGAAGGGGGCGGAATCCAGCGCGCCAATCTCGCTGGACGCGTCCGGGGTCTCGGGCCGGCCACCACCTCGCGCAATTTCTTCGCGATGGGCAACCCCACGGATAATTTCAACATCGAACGGGCATCCATCGCCAGCGGCCCCAATGCCATCCTCTTCGGGCTCGGCAATCCCACCGGCATCATCGATGCCACGCCCGCCCGGGCCCAAATGCGCAACAAATACGGTTTTGAACTGCACTATGACTCGGCCTATTCGAAGCGCGCCACCTTCGATGCCAATGTTGTGGTCGTCCCGGGAAAATTGGCGGTCCGTATCATGGGTCTCGATACGAAGCAATATAGCTACAAGAGGCCCACGCTCGATTACGACAAACGCGGGTACGCCGCCGTCACCTTCAAGCCGTTCCCGAGCACCACCCTCATCCTCCAGGGCGAGAATGCCGACCGGCAGGTCAATGGCCTGAACCGAATCGTGCCCGCGGATTTCGTCACGCCCTGGCTGAACGCGAACCAGATTGACGGCAGCGGCTATTCGGCACCGAAGCCCGCGTATAACAACAACGCGGGGTTCACGGGGATCGCGAACAACCGGATCTTTGCCCAGGCCGGCCAGAGCCCCGTGCTGACGGCCGATGGCGCGATGCGCGGCTGGCGCAATTCCGTGGTGGTCAAAAATCCGTCGACGCTGCCCGGAGTGAATCCGACGTACGACGCGGGGCTCACCACCAGCCTGCTCGACCCGGCCGTTTTCCCGTTTGACGTGAACATTCAGGGCCTGGGCCGCCTCCAGCTCTACCGGACCAATACGAAGACCGTGATCCTCGAGCAAAAACTGGCGGCGAATCTGAACCTCGAAATCGCCTACAACCGCGAGAACGCCCGACCCCGCGTGAACGCCAACGAGACCCGGCAAATGGGAGGCAATAATATCAATCTGATGGTCGACCCCAACCAGTTCCTCCCCAACACGACCACGCCAAATCCGAACTTCGGAAAGTTCTACTACCAGGGCTTTATCCGCAACGATACCTCGTTCAGCAAGACGGACGATTATCGCGTCACCCTCTCCTACGAACTCGATCTCGCGCGAAAATTCGCCACCCGCGGTGGCTGGGCCAAATGGCTGGGACGCCATCGGATGTACGGGCTCTACTCCCGGCAGGAGATGGACGGGAGGAGCTCGAATCAGATCACCCGCCGGATCCTCGACGATCCCGTGATTCCCGGAATCACCCTGACGCCAAAGACCACCCGGAACTGGGCGCTCAACGCGACCCGCCTGCCCCAGTTCCGTCACTATTTCAACACGCCCTACGATGTCGCCCCGATGGTCGGTCCCTTGACGGGTGACTGGACGCTCACCGACGCGAACGGACGGCCGTATAAGCTCTACTTGGACGACACCGGACTCGTTTCCGCCGACGGCAAACGCCTGGCGGCGAATTCACCGGCGGCCGGCAGCCTCAGCCGTACGGACGGACAAATATTGGCCTGGCAGGGTTACTTCCTGCCCGATCGGGAACGCCATGATCGGCTCGTGCTGTCCTTTGGCTATCGCAAGGACTGGGTTAAGAACGCGAATCTAGACGCCACCTCGATTGCCCAGGATTTTTCCGGCCTGTATCCGGTGATCTGGGATACCGCGTACGGAGATTTCGAACCGACTCAATCCGGCATCAACCGCAGCTTTGGTGTCGTCGCCCGACCGCTAAAATGGGTGAGCTTTTTCTACAACCAATCGTCCACGTTCAATCTCAGCATCGGCAACTGGGATCCCTTTGGCAATCCCATCAGTGCCGCGTCCGGCAAGGGGAAGGACTACGGCATCCGGCTCGATCTCTGGAACGACAAAGTCGCGCTCCGCTTGAACAAATACAGAAGCAACAACGGGCCCCAGCAGACCTCGACGCAGATCAAGCAGATGCGCCCGAGGTTCCAGACGATCGAGCAGCGGGTGATCGATCTCAATCCGGGCGTGGCGAGGATCAATGTCACCGATGGCAACAAGCACGGCTACCTTGCCCAAGCCGCGGACAACTACCTCACCATGATGGACGCGGTGTCCACCGGTTATGAGTTGGGCCTCGACCTGACGCCGGTCCGGAACTGGAACATCCGGGTCAATGGTTCGAAATCGCAGGCGAAGGAGTCCAATATTGCCACGGCATGGTTCGAATGGGTCGCGCTGCGGCTGCCGGTCTGGCAGGGGCTGGTCGCGACGAATGGGGAGCTTGATGCTTCGCGTCGCCCCGTGACGTGGAAAACCGCGCCGGTAAGCGTAAATCAACCGACGGGCCAGACGCTGGAGCAGTACTACAACAGCGTGCTCGTCGGCCAGACATTTTCGTTCATCAAGGCCGTTGAAGGCCGCACCACCGAAAACGCGACCCCCGCCCGCGTGAACCTGATCACCAATTACCAGTTCGTTGCCGGGCCGCTGAAAGGATTCAATCTCGGCGGGGCCGCCCGCTGGCGCGATGCCCAGAACATCGGGTATGCCCTGTCCACCGATTCCGCGGGCAACACCAATCTCGATGTCAACCGGCCCTACCGCGGCCGACAGGAGATGTACGTCGATGGCATCCTCGGCTATCGCGGACGGATGAAAGCATTCGGCAATTTCAGCTACCGCCTGCAGCTCAATGTGCGCAACGTGCTGAACGAAGACGATCCGCTCCCGGTGAAAAAGTTTACCACCGGCCAGACCGTGGTGTTAGGCACCATTGAGCCGCGCGTGAGCACGCTGACGTTTGCGGTCGAATTCTGAGCCGTACCGGCAGTCACGAATGTCCACCCGATCGTGAATGCTGAACGGTGCAACGGCAGGCGGCGTGATCGCGGGCGCATTGTCGGAGCGCGCGCCAGCCCGCCCGCCTGCGGCGGACTCTTAAAGAACAGCTCCGTTGTAGCCCGCCGCGTGAGCGGCGGGATGGCCGGAGGCCCCTGCGCTCACGCGCAGGGCTACCAGAAACGGCGGTTTTTCCCGTCCAGAAAAAGACGCGTTTTGCGTTTAGGGCTGTACCGTTGCGGCTGAGGCCCGGTCAGGCTCATGAATAGGGGCCCATCTCTCCGGCTCGAATCTTCCATGTATCCAATTCGTCATCTTGTCGCCCTGTTCACCCTCGCTTGCGCCGCGCCTTCCGCCCGCGCAGTCGAAAAAACCGATGTCTTCGTTTCCGGGCGGGACGGTTACCATACCTATCGAATTCCGGCCATGCTGCGACTGGAGAATGGCGCGCTGCTGGCGTTCTGCGAGGGCAGGAAAAACAGCAACGTCGATATCGGTGACATCGACCTGCTGGTGAAACGTTCCACCGACGAAGGCCGCACCTGGAGCGCCGCGCAGGTGATCTGGAGCGACGGCCCGAACACCTGCGGCAATCCCTGCCCGGTGGTGGACCGCGCCACCGGTACGATCTGGCTGCTGGCCACGCACAATCTCGAGCACGACCACTTGGCGGACATCGTGCCCAAGCGGAGCCCCGGCACGCGCACGCCGTGGGTGATGCGATCGACCGACCACGGCGCGACGTGGTCCCAGCCGAAGGAAATCACCCGCGCCGCCAAAGATCCGAAGTGGGGCTGGTATGCGACCGGGCCCGGGATCGGCATCCAGATCAAATCGGGGCCGCACGCCGGCCGACTGGTGATTCCCGCGACGCACAGCTATGACGATCCCGCCGGCCGGATCGCGCAGGGACCCTATGAGTTTGGCGCCCATGTGATCTACTCCGATGACGGCGGCAGCACGTGGAAACTCGGCGGCACCATCCGACCCAAGGTGAACGAGTGCCAGGTCGTGGAACTGTTCGACGGTCGCGGCACGCTGCTGATGGACATGCGCTCCGGTTTCGGCCGGGGCTGCCGCGCGCAGGCCACCAGCACGGACGGCGGCCTCACCTGGAGCGCGCCGCAGGATGCGCCGGTGCTGGTGGAGCCCGTTTGCCAGGCGAGCATCCTGCGCTATGAACCCGCGTCCGGCCAACCTGGCCTGATCTTGTTCTCCAATCCCGCGGACGGAAGACGCAAACAGCGTGTCCGGCTCACGGTGCGGGCGAGCGAGGACAACGCGCGCACCTGGCCGCGCGCGCTGGTCCTGCACCCCGGGCCGGCGTCCTATTCTTGCCTCGTCGGGCTGGCCGGCGGCGTGGCCGGTTGTCTGTATGAGAACGGCGAAAATGATCGCTATGACCGCATCACGTTGGCCCGGTTCAGGCTGGATGAGATTGCACCGCTGCGCTGATGTCAGCCGGGCCAATTTTGATCCACGGATCAAAATTCAAACCGCCAAAGCGCTGCGCTGCGGGATGCGCGCGCCGCTTCGCGATTGCCATGCGTCGCCGCGGTCGTCTCGTTTGTTGCACCCCCCATGACACCGATCCGCTCATTCGTTTCCGGCCTGGTCTTGTTCGCGGCCTTCGCCGGCGGCAGCACACCCATCCGACTCCCAGCCGCCGAGACCGCCACGCCCGCACCCTTCGACTTCAAGGAGCACTACACCAAGTACGAATACCGCATCCCGATGCGCGACGGTGCCCGGCTCTTCACCGCCGTCTACATCCCGAAGGACGCCGCGAAACCGCATCCCTTTCTGATGGTGCGCACGTGCTACAGCGTGGCGCCGTACGGGGAAGATGAATACCCCGGCAGCGCCGGACCCGGCAGGAAATTCCTGGAATCCCGGTACATCTTCGTCGTCCAGGACGTGCGCGGCCGTTTTCTGTCCGAAAGCACCTTCCTCGAGGCCACCCCGCACCGGCCCGACAAGCGCACCAAGGCCGATGTCGATGAAAGCACCGACACGTACGACACGGTCGAGTGGCTGCTGAAAAAAGTGCCCAACCACAACGGCCGCGTGGGTATCTGGGGCGTCTCGTATCCGGGTTTCTACGCCGCCGCCGGCATCATCGACACCCATCCGGCCATCAAGGCCGCGTCGCCGCAGGCGCCGGTGACGGATTTTTATCTCAACGACGACTGGTATCATGGCGGCGCCTTCATGCTCGCGCACAACTTCCATTTCCTCTCGCGATTCCAGCCGCACCGCGAACCCACGCGCCCGCCGAAGACCCCGGTGCCGTTCGACTACGGCACGTCGGACGGCTACGAGTTCTTCCTGCAGATGGGTCCGCTCGCCAACGCCGCGCGCCATTTCGAGGGCCGGAGCCAGTACTGGGATGCGCACCTCGCCCACCCGACCTACGACGAGTTCTGGAAATCCCGCGCGATCTGGCGCCACCTGAAAAACATCCGTTGCGCCGTCCTCACCGTCGGCGGCTGGTTCGACGCCGAGGATCTGATGGGACCGCTGCTCACCCACCGCACAATCGGAAAGAACAATCCGGGCATCTACAACGGCCTCGTCATGGGTCCGTGGGTACACGGCGGCTGGTCGCACCTCGACGGCCGCCGGCTGGGCAGCGTGGATTTCGCCGCGAACACCGCGGAGTTCTACCGCGAGAAAATCCTGTTTCCGTTTTTCGAGCAGCACCTGAAGGACAAGGCGGACGCCAAGCTGCCGGTCGCCACCGTGTTCGAGACGGGCACGAACGTCTGGCGGCAGTATGCCGCGTGGCCCGCGCCCGGCGCCCAGCCGCGCACCCTCTACTTCCGCGAGCAGGGCGGGCTGGGATTCGAGGCGCCCGAAGCGGCGGCGGGCGCCAGCGACAGCTATGTGAGCGATCCGGCGCGACCGGTGCCCTTCGTCGGCTACACCGCGATCGGCATGCCCCAGGAGTACATGGTCGCCGACCAGCGTTTCGCGGCGAGCCGGCCCGATGTTCTCGTTTACGCCACCGCGCCGCTCGAGGAGGATGTGACCCTCGCCGGCCCCGTGTCGCCGCGGCTCTTCGTTGCCACAACCGGCACCGATTCCGACTGGGTCGTGAAGCTGATCGACGTGTATCCGCCCGATCGCAGCAATCCGCCACCGCCCCGGACGGACCGGCCAATCAAGGACATACCGCCACCCGGCATCGAGCTGGCCGGCTACCAACAGCTCGTGCGCGGCGAACCGCTGCGCGGCAAATACCGGAAGAGCTTCGAACAGCCCGTGGCGATGGTGCCCGGGCAGGTGGCGGCCGTGAATTTCACGATGCCCGACGTCAACCACACCTTCCGGCGCGGCCACCGCATCATGATCCAGGTGCAGAGCTCATGGTTTCCGCTCTTCGACCGCAATCCCCAGACCTTCGTCAACATTCCGACCGCCCAGGCCGGCGACTTCCGGGCGGCCACGCAGCAGGTACATCGCTCGAAAACGCAGCCCTCAGGCGTCGAGGTGCACGTGCTGCCGCAGCCCGGCGCCGCCGCAGCCGGCCACAGGAACTAACACCACGCTGTTCCCGGTGCTCACCGGAACGTTGATTTTTCGACTCACCCATTGGGTTGCTCCATTTCTTCGCCGGGCATTGAGCCACAGCCCGGCCGGATACCGCTGAATCGGAGCTGCGCCCACGTGATCGGCACGACGCAAACTTCCCTTGCCGTCGATCCTTCACGTCGCCTAGGTTTCGTAAATGAGCGTTCCCAATCCCGAAGTCGTTTCCCTCCTCGAAAAGCAACTGACCCATGAGCTCCATGCCGCTCAGGCCTATACCGCCCTGGGCTACTGGTGCGATGTCCAGCACTGGAGCGGATTTTCGGCGTTCTTCCACCAGCAGGCGGGGGAAGAACGCGAGCATGCGGCCCGCATCCTCCAGCACCTGGCCGATCGCGACGTGATTCCGCAGATCGGGGCGCTCGCCGCGCCGAAGAAGGACTACGAAGACCTCGAGGAGTGCGCCAAGACGGCCTACGATCTGGAGCGGGACAACACGCGTGGAATCCACGAGGCCTACGCCGGCGCGCTCAAGCACGCCGACTATCCGGCCCAGGTGTTGCTGCACTGGTTCATTTCCGAGCAAGTTGAGGAAGAGGCGTGGTCGGACAAGCTGGTGACGAAGACCAAGCGCGCGGCGTGTGCCGGCGCCCTGCAGTACTTCGATCGGCACCTCGTAAAGGAGCTTTCGGGCAAAGACGGCGGCGGGGAATAATCCCCCTCGTCCGACCGCGCGCATCAAAGGTGGGCCGTGCGCTCCGCGCGCGCGGCCGGAGTGGATCGGCGTTTCGTCTTCGTCCTCTGGAAGCCGCGCGCGGGGCGCACGGCCCTCCGTTTTCTCGGTCCTCCTCAGCGCCTGGCCGGAGGCGTCGCGTAAGGCGAACTCGGAAAGAAGGGCGCGAGAAAATCGATCGCCGGTTTCAGGAACTCCGGCTCGGTGCGCGTGATGGTCCAGTGCAGCACGAGAATGATCAACAGCAAGAGGAGCACAAAGCCAACCAGCGCCGGACTGATGTTGCGGAGAAACCGATAGAAACTGATCGTCATCATCACGGCGAAGAAGGCGCACACGATAGTGAGCAGGTGGTGTTCCGACCACAGGGCCTTGAGCGGCTTGGCCAGTGGCGCCAATGCTTTCCAGAGGGGTGCGAGGTCGATGTTCATCGCGGTGCAGGCAGAGATTGGAGGGAGCGCAAGGTGCTGGTCAAAAGATATTCACGCACCATCAAAGCGGATACTACGGAAAGAAACCGGGCCGATGCAGACGTTGAATTGACACAGATAACACCAACCGGCGCGAATGCCAAGGCGGTGGTGAAGATTAGCCGGGCCCAGGGCATCTCCGCGTTGGCGGTTGCCGCGGATGACCGGTTGGCGTAGCGCGGTGCTTCAGCCCTGCACTTAACCCACATCGCGATCCCGCTAGACAATTTCGGTGCGACCCGCCACGGTGCCTGGCAATGCCACGCTCCATC
>JBIJCX010000381.1:0-7867 GCA_044344465.1 Opitutaceae bacterium | reverse complement strand
TCACGACGCGGCGGGGCGAGGGCGCCGCGCCCCGGTCGTCGTGTTTACGTCGGTCCATGGCGACATGCACGGGGCGCACGGCTTGTTCCGCAAAGGTTGGCCGCACGAGGAAAGTGTGCGCGTGCCGTTGCTCGTCCGCGGAGCGACGGGCGGGGTCGAAGCACGGATCGAGGATGAGGCGGTGTCGCTGGTGGATTTGGCGCCGATGACGCTGGCTTGGGCGGACGAGCGGACGCCACCCACTGGACGTTCCCACAGTTTGATCTCGATGCCGAGCGTGGTGAACCTGCCGCACCAGTGCGATCGCGAGTGGCGCGGCGTGCGGACGAAATCGCGCAAGCTGGTGCTCAACGCGGATGGTTCGCCATGGTTGCTCTTCGATCTCGAGCGCGATCCTGGGGAACGGGAAAACCTCGCCGGCGAGCCGGCGCGGGCAGGCGAATTGGGCGCCTTACGCGCACTGGCTGCGGGCGGAGCGTGACCCGCGGATCGCCCGGTCCGCTTGCGCGCCGTCAGCGCAGGGGCGAATGGGTGACTTTTCCGCGACCGTCGTGGTGGCGGCGCGCCCGATAGGTTATCACCATTTCGAGGGAAAAAAGCAGCGAGATCAGCCACGGCAGAAGCGCGGCGCCGGTGGTGATGATGAGGAGGAACAGGTATTTCTTGCCGGTGAACAGCACGCCCATGCCCGGGACGGCCAGGGCGAGGATCGGAAAGAACGCCGCCGGAGAGCGCGCGCCGGCTGTGATCACAACGGTCATCAAGAGCGCAAAACCAGCGACGAAGGGCGGGAGGAAGCCCAGCACCAGCCCGGCCAGAAACGTAAACGGCGCGTTGGCCGAGTCGGGTTCCTTGCACACCACGGTCTGGAGCACGATGCCAGCCCACGCGACCGCGGCCTGCGTGGAGATCACGCTATAGCGCAGCAGTCCCCGCAGATCGGGCGCGGATTGCAGCGCCGCGACGAGGAGCCATGCCCCGGCGGCGGCGCGGAGGAGATCAATCGTATGGAGGCCGAGCGAAAAAATCTGCGCCCAGTGATCCGTCCAATCGCGCGAGACGGGGCGATAATGCACTTTCCGATCGTGAAAAATCCCGACCGGTGTGAGCAGCAGCAGGAGAGCGGGAATGAACTTTAGCCAGTCGACGAGCATGAGATGGAAGCGTTCACCCGATCCACTGCGGCGGAGCGGGCGCCTCGGTGCGTGGGCCGAAATGCCGGCGGATTGCCGCGGCGATTTCCTGCATCTTCACGGGTTTCGAGATATGGTCATCCATGCCCGCGGCCATACAGAGCTCGCGGTCGCCCTGCATGGCGTTGGCCGTGAGGGCGATGATCTTCGGCTGCCGCGCGGCGGGCAGCCGGGCACGGATCTGGCGCGTGGCCTCCAGGCCGTCCATCTCCGGCATCTGGAGATCCATCAGAACCAGGTCGTAGTGTCGGCGTTCCAGGGTCGTGATGGCTTCGAGCCCGTTGGCCACGGCGTCGGCCCGGTAACCGAGACGTTCCAGGAAGCGGAGCGCGACCTTCTGGTTCACGGCATTGTCCTCCGCGAGGAGCACCTCGAGCGGGATTTCCTCGCCGATGGGCCGATTGGCCGGGATCGCCTCCAGTGGCGCGCCCTTGGCCACCGACTGGAACAGACCCTGCACCGCATGCAGGAATGCCGCGGTGCGAATCGGCTTCGAAGCGCTGGCCACCGGCAGGCCATCGCCGGATAGGACCGGGTTGTTCTGCCCGAAGGGCACGAGCACCAACCGCGGACATTTGATGGGGGCGAGCGCGGCGAGTGTGGCCGCGCCGTCCGTCTCGTTGACATCGACGACGAGCAGGGTGGGAGGTTGCGCCAACCCGCCCGCGGCCTCGACCGCGGCGGCGGCGTCAGACGCGATGATGCATCCGGTGCCCCACTTCTCAAAGATGGTCCGCAGCCGGTCCTGGGTGACGGGATGGTCTTCGACGCAGATCACGGTGCCGTCGCGCAGGGCGGCCGGGGACGTCGCGAGGCCGGACTCCGTGCCGCCCGGAGCCGTGGCGGTCTGCAGGGTGAAAATGAACGATGAGCCATGGCCGGCGCGGCTTTCCACGTGGATGCGTCCACCCATGAGCTCGCACAGCCGCTGGCAAATCGCGAGGCCGAGCCCAGTGCCGCCATACTTGCGCGTGGTTGACGAGTCGACCTGGCTGAACGCCTTGAACAGGCGATCCACGCGATCGGCCGGGATGCCGATGCCGGTGTCGGTCACGCTGAATTCCAGGATCACCTGCGACGGATCGCTGACCACGCCGGGCTCGAAACCGATTGGTGTCGGTTCGCGCACCGCCCGACGCACGATGATGGAGACACTCCCGCTCGGGGTGAACTTGACCGCGTTGTTGACGAGGTTGACGAGCACCTGGCGCAAGCGCGTGACGTCGCCCATGATCCACGCGGGCACATCGGACGCCATGTGATAGCCGACTTCGAGTTTCTTGGCCGCGGCCTGGAGGGCGAAGAGGTCGAGTGCCTCCTCGAGGCAGAGAGCCAGCTCGAAGGGTGCCCGCTCGAGTTCCATCTTGCCGGACTCGATCTTGGAGAAGTCGAGGATGTCGTTGATGATGGTAAGGAGGGCCTCGCCGGAACTGCGGATGGTGTTGACGTAATCGCGCTGCTCGGGGTTGAGCGTCGACTCCATCAGGAGGCTGGTCATGCCGATGACGCCGTTCATCGGCGTGCGGATTTCGTGCGACATCGAGGCGAGAAATTCGCTCTTGGCCCGCGACGCGTCGTCCGCCTCCGCCTTGGCGCGGCGGAGCTGTTGCTCGGTCTCGACGCGCGCGGTGATGTCCGTTTCGACTGCAATGAAGTTTTCAATTTCACCGCTGGTGCCGCGCACGGGCTGCACTTCCAGATGGAGGTGATATTTGCGCCCCGATTTCGAGTAGTTGACGACATCGGTGCTGATGCCGAGGCCGCGGGCCATCGCGGCCCGGATGCGAACCACGGTGCGAGGACTCGTATCGGGGCCGACCATGAAGTGGGCGGGGTTCTTGCCGACGACTTCCTCGACGGAATATTCCATCACCCGGCAGAACGCCTCGTTGACCCACTCAATCCGGCCATCGGCCGAGCCGATGAGGACGGGGTTGTCCGTCTTGGCGGCGACGAGTGAAAGCTTGCGCGCTTCGGCCTGGCTCTCGCGGAGGGCGAGCTCGGCCTCGCGGCGGGCGGTGATGTCCTGGACCGTGCCGATGATCCGGATGGGCCGGCCGTCGGGATGGGTGGTCACGGATTTCGAGCGCGTGTAAACCCAGCGCCAGGCGCCGCTGCGCGCCCGCACCCGATATTCGGGTTCGATGAAGGAGGCGACACCGTTGAGCTGCGATTCGGTGCGCCGGCGGTAGAGCGGGAGGTCGTCGAGGTGAATGAGCGATTGCCACGCCTCCACGGTCGAGGGCATGCGGCCGTGTTCGTAGCCGAGCATCGCCCACAAGCCGGTGCTGTAATAAACGTGCCCGGCGGAAACGTTCCATTCGAAGATGCCAATCTGGGTCGAGTCGAGCGCCAGCCGGAGACGTTCGTCCGAGACCTTCAACCGGGCCTCGATGCGGCGCCGCTCCTCGTTTTCGGCGAACAACTTCTTGTTCGAGTGCTCGGCCGCGTGCTGACCGGACCGGGCGCTGCGGGCGAGCCGGACGATGAATCCGAGCAGGACGGTGATGCCCAAGCCGGCGACGAGCGCGAGTTCGGGCAGGTATTGCCGGCTCCGGGCCAGCTCGGCCTCGGACGGTGACAAGCTCAGCCGGATCCGGCGATCGGCGATCGTGTACGTTTTTTCCAGGGTGCGGCTGTGCCTTGCCGCTGCGTCCACTGCGATCGAGGTGTAGACGAGCTCACCGCCGATCGCGATCGAGACATCGTATTCGTCGTTCACCCGCACCCACGCCGTGGTGGTGGTTTCGAAAAACCGGCGGTAGGCGTACTCCGCGGCCAGATATCCGGCGAGCCTGCCGGCACGGATCACGGGCGAATAGATGACGAGTCCCTTTTCCAGGCCCTGGCCCGGCGCGTGGACCTGGGTCGTGGCCGACAGGGTCGGCGCGCCGCTTGTGGCGGCCTTCTGCATGGCGGTCCGGCGATCCTCGGCGGCCGCGTGGTTGAATCCGAAAGCGCCCTCGTTGTTCAGCCGCGGATACACCCAGGCGGTCTGGAACTTCAAATCGACAAAGTGGATCGAGAGGCAGCCAAGGTCCTCACTCACTTCGGCCAACTGGGTCTTGGCATCGATCTCCCAGGCGCTGATGGCATTGGGCGGACCATCGCCCCAGCGCCGCGCAATCCGCTCGAACTGGCTCGATTCGCGATCGAGCTTGTCCTTGATGTCGATCGCGAGCCGGTCCATCGCGTTGAGCGTCTTCGCCCGCGTGAAGGTGATTTCGCGATCCCGCAGGCCGACCGAAAGCACCACGGTCAGGGTAAAGCAGGCGATCACGGCCGGCATGAACGACCACGTCGGCGCTTCGCCGTCGATCTTCAGCCCTTCCCGCCACGCCAGCAGAATCAGCGCCAGGCCCAGGCACAACAGCACGAGCGCCGCCAGCGGCGCGGTGGCGGTGGCGGTGCCCCAACGGTAGACGATCGGCAATCCCGCCGCATAGCCGAGCAAGGTGGAAAAACCCGCGGAAGCGAGGACCGACCCGGTCACCGCCTCGGCAAACAAGCGGGCGCGCACCGCCCAATCCGTGGCCCGCCAGACCAGCACGAGGCTGGCGAGCACGAGGCAAGCGGCGTTCATCCCGGCCATCCGCCCGGGGTGCTCCGTTCCAATCAACAAGTGATCCTTGCCGAATACCTCGTCGATCTGCAGATCGATTCCGACCGCATTCTCGACCAGGGTAACCGCGCCAAGCAGTGCCGGACCCAAGGCCAGCCACGCCAGTCTGCGCTGGCCAAACTCAAGTGCGAACAGCACTCCGCCGAGCACACTGAAGGCGAGCGCCGTGTTAATCTTCACCGGCGCCTGCGGCGTAAACGGTTGCAGCAAGCCGTCCATCCGCAGCCACCAGCCGGCCAGCGTAAGTACACCTGCTGCCAGAAGCACGGCCGCCAGCAAGAGCGCCAGTCGCTCCAGCCACGTGCGCTGCGGCAATGTGGGCAGATAATTCATTAAGGTGTTCCCCCTAACGTGAGTGGCCGGTGTTCTCGGGGCAATGCGTTTTCAAAGGTGAGCCGTGATCTGCCCCTGGTGGCCGCCTGGCCGGAAAAATTTCCGCCTGCTCGGGGTTCCACCTCCCAGCGGATTCCGACAAATCGCCGCCTGAAGGCGGGACTACAAGCTTCGGAAATCCATGGGCCTTGCGGTGCCGAACGCGCCGCGGGTTGCGGGCGGAGCCGCTCGGATCGAATCACGGCGGAGGCTTGGCGCCGGCCGGATCGGGTTTGGGCGCCACGGGCGCCGCGGTCTTCTCCGTGGCTTCCGCCCCGCCGGTGGCGAGGGACCGCAACAGGTTGGTCGGGCCCATCACAAAGGACCATTCCGGCTTTTCCAGCGTGCCCGTCAGCTTGACCTCGAGTGCATTTGACAGCGGCGACAGCACCGCGCCAACGACCGACTTGATGAGGTTGCCGCTCTCCTGGAACGGGAAGATTTTTGCCCGGAAATCGAGGCCCTGGCTGGCGAGCAAGTAGTCGCCATGGCCGTCGATCGCAGAATTGGCGCCGCGCAGCGTCACCTCGGGAAAGACAAGCTTGGGGCCGTTGATCTTGAAATTTCCCCGGGCCTCCGTGAAGCGCAGCGTGGTGAACGTGATCAGTTCGGACAACTGGCCGAGCAGCGGCACTTCGCCGATCTCAGTGCCGCGAAGCGAGGCGCTGCCCTCGCCGTGGTAGGTGAACGGATCGCCATAACCACCCTCCGCGGAGGCGGCCAGGTCGAGGTGCACGTTGGCGTTTTTCTGGACGAACTTTCCGGGAGGCGCCGGCAGCTGGCCCCGCTCGTGCGCGAGAAATTCCTGCAACGCGCGGGCGGCCTCGCCCAGGTTGGCGTTTTTCAACGACACATCAAAGCCGAGGCGGCGCTTGGCGCCGCTGCCCCAGACCCGCGCGCGGCCGCCCGCCGCGCCGCTGGCAAACCTGGCCTCGACCTCTTCAATCACGATCTCGTCGTCGATGACGTTGACCCGGAACGACGCATCCCGAAACGGAAAATCGTGAAAGCGAATTTCCCCGCTGGTCTGCGCCTCGACTTGCAGCGCTTGGTGGCGGCCACCGGGCGCAGCCGGGCCATCGAACCGGCCGGCGAACTTCAGGATCGGGGGAGCGGAAAGTTTGAACGGGGCGAGCACCGTCGCGCCGATCGGACCGATGATTTTTGGGGCGATCCCGACGTCCATCGTGGATTCCAGTTTTAGATCAAGGCGGTTCCACTCGTGGGTCTCGGGATCCACGGTATACGTGAACGTCCCCCGGGCCAGGCCACGTCCGCGCGTCCCGGCGACCTCCAGGCCGTCGAAAAAACCCGGGCGGATGAACAGGCGCGTGCGCACGTCGTCAAAATCGACGCCGCGGATAATCGGCCCCGGCACCTTCGCCCGGACGAATACCGCCGACCGGCGGCCATCGCCCCAAAAGCCGCTGACATCGACGCTGGCGTCCGGCGGGGCCACCGGGAAACTGAATTGCTGGAAGAAGTTTGGCCACCACTCGCGGAACCACCCCGATATTTCCAGCGGCCGGAGCCGGCCATCGAGCAGGAACCGGTATTGATGCGTACTTAGATCGTGTTCGTACGAACCCCGGGCGAAGTATTGGCCAATGCGGGCGTGGACTTCGGGCGAGTAGAAGCGTCGGCCGTCGAACTCGATCCTGGCCGTGCCGTCGTTGATCGCCACCCCGTAGGCGTTGATTTGCCGGACCGCGATGCGCGCGGCGACCGTCTGGAATTTCCACGCCGGGCCGAAGCGGGCTGTTCCGTTTTCACAGCGGAACGCCCCGAAGTCGAAATACCGGCGGACCGCGACGCCGAGACGCCGGCTGATCGGGTCGAGCAGGGCGGGCGAGAGTGCGCCGGCAAAGTTCAGCACGGCGCTCTGCGTGGCGAAGTCCGCCTCGGCCCGGATCGCGATCGGGGCACCCAGCACCCGGGCGACAATGTTGGCGTCGAGTCGCGGCAGCGGGCGGGGAAACAACTGCGCGGATACGGCCCGGGCGGTGAGGTCGGCCGTCGCGACCGTTTCGGCGGTCACGTCGAACTCGCGCGGTTCGAAATGAAAACCCCCGCCGGGGCGCATGCGGCCGGCGACAAACGCCCGCACGCCCTGCGCCGTGGTGCCGAACGGCAGCCGCACTTCATCCGCCGTGAACTCAAGGCGCGAGGCCGGCGCGTCGCCGAAGAGCAGGACGCGCGTGACGGCCCGGATGTTGCTGGCCTCGGCGGCGACGGGCGTGGCGAGTTTCGCGCTGCGGGCGAGCAGCGTGACGCTGATGATCGCCGCCCCGGACTCGGAGGGCGCCAGCTCGAGCTGCAGTGCGGGTTGTTCGAAGGCGGCGAGTTGCTCGGTCACCGCCAGCACCTGGCGGCAGAGGGTCGGAAAGCCGTTCGCGATGAAATCGGCGAGTGCGCCCGAATCGGGTTCGCGGGCGCCGCGGACCTGGACCGAGCCGCGCGCCGAAACCGCGATGCCGGCGATCCGCGCGCTGAGGTGCGGGATGGAAAACATCCGGGCGCCCGGGATGAAGGTGGCATCGAGATCGCGCACAACCTCCTCGGCACGCCCCGAAGGCGACAGCATCGCCGGCACGGCGGCCGTGCCCTCGAACACGCGGATCTCGTCGGCGTCGAACCTGCCCACGATGAGCGACCAGGGGTTGAGTCGCACATAGATCGC
>JBIJCX010000086.1:0-25287 GCA_044344465.1 Opitutaceae bacterium | reverse complement strand
ACGGCCGCGCCCAAGGTGTCGGCGATCCAATCGCCCAATTCACAGGATCTGCCCGGGATGAAGCTTTGATGCCACTCATCCGTCGCACCGAACGCCGACACTGCGAGCAGCGCCCAAGCCGCGCCCTGCCACCCGCGCCCGAGCCGGCACACCAGCGTCGCCAGCAGCCCGTAGACCATGAAATGCACGAGTTTGTCGCTGTTGACGATTTCCGGACCGGCCACCCGGGAATGGCCTGACGCGAAAACAATCAGGCTGGCGACTGCGACGGGCCACCAGGCCTGCCGCGTGACCCTGCGGGCGGAATCCTTCCGCGACGCCGGCACGTCCGCTTTCTCTGCCAAGGACAAATCGAGATTTTCCATTCGTAACTCCCCAAGGTCGCGCCAATCGGATTTGGAATCAATCAGGCTGTTTATCAATCGATGGCGGCATCAACCCCAAACGACCGGCAGCGCCACCCTCCGTCCGGGCGACTGCGCGCGGATCGAGGCGCAGGGGGCGAGCCGACCGGTCGCTGGCGTATCGGGTGTGGCCGCGGCCGCTTACTTCTTCAACGGGTGCAGTTCGATCCGCCGGAAGAAGATTTCGGCGCCCTCCGACTGAAACAGAATCCGGCCCTGCGCGGGCCAGACCCGGGTCCCGGCCATGACTTTCACGCCATTGAAATAATAGACCAGTTTGTCGCCATCGGCGATGGCTTCGGCGGTATTCCACTGGCCGATGGGATGATCGAGGTCGCGACGTCCTCGGAACCCCAATACATCCTTGTAATCCGAATCCCAGTGTTGCCAGTGCAGGTGGCCCATGCCCGGGATAAAGTCCTTCGCCTTGCCATTCGGATCCCAGATGCGCTCGGTGGTTTGCGTCATCGTGAGCCGCGGGAGGATTTTTTTGGCACTCCCGCGCACGAAGCCGCCGACGAGGATGATGTCTCCCATCCGGCCCTCGAGGATCTCATATTCGATCGAGCTGATCCAGTGGCCCTTGAAGTCCGACTTGTAGTTTCCCTCCTCCCCGACGCAATGGAGCAGGACGCCGCTGTTGCGCGCCTTGTCCTGGCGCGAACCCCAGGTGATCGTGCCCCACCGGAATTCCAGCACGAGCCGGTAGTTCGCGAACTCCTGCCGGGTGATAATCCCGCCCCAATCCTGGCCGCTCACCCGGATCGCCGGGGCGCCATCGACGCGATCGACGACGGTGAAGACCTGGTTCGGATCGTTGTCCTTGCCGAGTGGCCCGAGCCAACGGGTGAATTGGGACAGGTCTTTGACGGTCTTGCCGTCGTAGAGCACGATCACCTGGTCGGGCACGACGGGCGTGGGGCCCGGGCCCACGGCGCTGGCGCCGCTCAAAAGCGCGCGGCCAAGCCCGAGGACAAGCAAGAGGGAACGGAAGGCGGGTGATTTCATGGGAAAGTTGGTTGGAGTGGCGCGGCATCGCGCCGGGAAAGACACTGGTGCCACAAAACGCGAAAGCCCCTGTGACTCAGGAGCTTTCTGCGGGGTAAATGGTCGGGCTGGTGAGATTCGAACTCACGACCTCTTGCACCCCATGCAAGCGCGCTACCAGGCTACGCTACAGCCCGAACAGAAGAGGGGTCACAAAGCGCCATGCCCTTCCCATAGGCAAGTGCTTTTTCGTCCGTGTGCGGATGCCGCCACCGCCGATCAGGCTGGCGACGGGCGGTAATTGCCGCCGATCGGGATGGCAGGGTCGGCAAAATAGTTGTCGTCGATCGCGCACGGCATCGACAGTTCGAGCAGCAGCGAGGGCTCCAGGCCCGTAAACCGATGGTAGAGACCAGGCTCGATCGGCAGCACCCCGCCCCGCTCCAGGACCTGAATGCGATCGCGGTATTCCACTTCCAGGCGGCCTTCCAGGAGGTAGAACGTCTCGTGCTTGAGCTGGTGCCGGTGCATCGGACAGGTCTGGCCCGCGAAGACGAAAAGATATTTCCCGCAGTAGCCGGCCGTCGCCTCGTTCGCGATCCAGTATTCGATCAAGCCGGTACGCTCGAAGTCCTGGAGGCCGAAATCCAATACCAATGGCTCCACCGGCGGCAGCGCCAGACCCCACCGCGCGATCTGTTGTTTGAATCGGCCGAGGGCTAGGTCGCGGGCCGGGCCGGAAATTGAAATGGCCAGTCCCTTGTCCAGTTCATCCATGGGTGCGCACACAATCTTGACCCGGCTATTCGATCAACCCGGAACCCGCTGCCGCCATTCGGTTGTTTGTCGCCGTCGGTCCAATGCGGTCGGGCCGTTACTTGTTAACACCGGTTCCATGGAATGTAGTTTTCACTCGTACAGTGAGCCCGGAAATCGGTCGCTAACATATAACGGCCCGACCCCGTTTTAGCCCCGCGGAACATCCTTGGGTGGGCGGGCACGTCCCTGTGCCCGCATGGCTGGCCTGCGTGATCGCGTTTCATGCGGGCACGAGGACGTGCCCGCCCACCGCTGACAGCAGTGGCAAGAAACTGAGATGCGCTCCGAAACGGCGCGGCTGTCCAGCGCAAGACGCGTTTCGCGGTTGGGTCCGAATCGACGCCACCTCAGCGCACGTAATCAACTGCGCCTTCCTTCGGCGCCGCCTCGTACTTCCGCTCCGGCGTGTGTTCCTGGGCAATGATCGACGCGATTCGCTTCATCACGTCCGGATGCCGGGCGATGACATTGGTCGTCTCCTTCTCGTCGGACTTCAGGTTGAACAACTCCCATGTCGCCTTGGGCCCGCCCTTGATCGCCTTCCAGTCGCCCCATCGCACCGCCTGCTGGTTGGTGGTCAGGTTTGGCCCGGCAGCCTCCCAGTAGAGAAACTCGTGCTGTTTCTGATCCTTCCGGCCGAGCAGCGTGGGCACGATCGAGATGCCGTCGGTCTTCGGCAGGCGGGCGGTCGCACCCGCGAGTTCCGCCAGCGTGGGCATCACATCCGGGAAATAGGCGAGGTGGTCGCTCACGCTCCCCGGCTTGATCCGGCCGGGCCAGCGCACGAGCAGCGGCTCGCGGATCCCTCCCTCGTGAAAATCGCCCTTGGCTCCGCGCAGGCCGGCGGCCCCGTCGAAAAACTCGACAAAGATGTCCCGCCACGCCCCGGGCTGCGGACCGTTGTCGGAGGTGAAAAAGACAATGGTGTGGTCGTCGATGTTCAGCTGCCTGAGCAGCGCCATGATCTGTCCGACCTGCTGATCCAGCCGCGCCACCATGCCAGCGAACTCCGCATTGGCATCCGCCGAACCGATGTATCCGGGACGCGGATCGGCCCGCACGATCTTCGGCCACCGGCCCTTGTACACATCCCACGAGTCCTCCGGGCAGGTCAGTTCAACGTGCGGCAGGATGTAGGGCAGGTACGCGAAAAACGGCCGGCGCGCCTTCGCCTGGGTCGAGATGAACTTCATGGCGCGGTCGTGGATCTCGTCCTGCGCGTAACGCCCGCGCTGGCGGCCCTCGTTCATCGGCAGCGGAAACGGCTCCAGGTTGCTCATCAAATAATACGGGTAATAGAAATGCGCGTGGGTCTGGCTGTACTGGCCAAACCATTCATCGAAGCCCTGCTTCACCGCCACCCCCGGCGTCCCGAGGCGGCCCAGGCCCCACTTGCCGAAACCGCCCGTCGCGTAACCCGCCGGCTTGAGCACCTCGGCCACGGTCACGTCGGCATCGTAAAGATGGCGATCGAGGCCGTTGTTGCGGACCGCCGTATGACCGGTATGCAGGCCGGTCATGAGCGTGCTGCGGGCCGGGGCGCAGACATTGGCGCCGGAGTAGAAGCGGTTAAACTTCATGCCCTCCGCCGCGAGGGTGTCGAGGTGCGGGGTCTTGATCTTCTTCTGGCCGTAGGCCCCGACGTGGCCGACGCCCAAATCGTCGGCGAGGATGAAGATGATGTTGGGCCGGGCGGGATCAGCCGCGAGAGCCGGGCCGGAAGCGAACGCAACGGCCGCGAGAAGGAGGACGAATCGCAATCGGTTGAGGAGATGAGTGTTCATGGGTAAATGGATCGCAACCGCTCAGGTTATCAGGTTCACGGTTCCACGGTTCAAGGGTTGAAAGAGAAAGCGTTCGATCTTCATGCTTTTCCAACCGCTGAACCGGGAACCTGAGTGGTTACATTGGATCAAACCCGCAAGGTACGCCGTCAGAAGCGCCCGGTAACGCCGGCCTTGATTGCCGGCGTGAACACCTGGTTATAGCGGGTGCGATAGCGGGTGTTGATGAAGGCGTTCGCGATCGGATCGTCGAAGATATTGATCACATCCGCAAAGAAGGACAGCGACGGGCGCCAGCTGTACTTGAGGTTCAAATCGATGTTCTTCTTTGCATAGTAGTAAACCCGGTTAAACGGATTGGCGGTAAAATCCCGGAGATTTTCCGCCCGGTAGGTATACTTAACCTGCACGTCCAAAGAGCGCATCCGATAGGAAAGCGAAGCATTGAACGTCTCGGGCATAAAGCCAGCGAGTTCGGCTCCGGTCGTCGCCCCCCCTCCCGCGGTGTAATTGCCCCGACTCTCCAGCCAGGTGTAGTTCGCGGACAACCCGAAACCTTTCCAGATGCCCGGCAGCCAGGTGTAGCGCTGGTTATAGGAGAGCTCGAAGCCTCGTACGCGGGCGGATCCCCCGTTGACGTTCCGGGAGACATTGTAACCGACGTACTCGCCGTCGAAGCCGTTGTCCGGGCCGGCGCCCACCACGCCGCCGGTATCGCCATAGATGAAATCGTTGATCTCCTTCAGGAAGACGCCGGCGGACACATACCCGGCCGGCTCGAAGTAGTACTCGAGCCCCAGGTCGAAATTTTGAGTGGTCTGCGGTCGCAGATCCGGATTCGCCACGACGATGTTCAGCGTGTCGTTGTTGATGGTCGTGGTGCGCAGGAGATTTGAAAAATTCGGCCGGCCAAGGCCAGTCGAATAGCTGGCCCGGGCGATCAGGTTGGCGGTGGCGTTGTATTTGAAATGCAGGCTCGGGAGCACATCGCGATACCGCCCTTCGTCGTCCCGGACATTGCTCCATTCCGCGATGGTACGGCGGCGAAGCTCGTCGTTCGTGACCGGGCCCACCCAGGCCGCGCGGCGGGCTTTCTCCGCCGGAGTGATTTCCTGCCGCACACCGTGGCCCGAGACCCGCGTTTCCTCCGCCCGAACACCACCGGTGAGGTCGAGCCGCCCGAGCCGGAGATCTCCCATGACGTAAGCGGCAAATACGTCCTCCGTGACCCGACCATTGAATTGCAGCGCGTCCCGAGCGGTGTTGACAATGTTTTCCGGAAAATGCCCCGGGTTGGCACGCCTATACTCAACCAGCCGCTCGACGCTGATCGACGGCACGGGTGCGTACCGGCCGTGGGCCGACCCATAACGGTAATTCAGGTCGGCGAACTGCGCGACATTATCATCGTTGATCCCTGTGGCCGGATTGAGGCCCACCCTGCCATCGGCGCCGGTATAAGTGTAGGCAGGGCGCTCCTGCCGGCGTTCGCGCTCCTGTCCCCGATAACGCAATCCCGTCTTGAAATTTGTCGGCGCCGCCGTGGAAAACGCATGCTTCCAGTCGAGATTGGCGCCGCGAATCGTGTCCTTGTCGTGGAAGTCGAAGAAATTCAAAACCGTAATCTGGTGATCGGTGCGATCGTCCAGCGGGCGTCCGCTGATTTGGGTGAGGGTGGGGAACATGGTGTCCTGGGACCGATCGAAGCGAAACCCGACCCCCGCGATCTGCACCGTCGGTGCGACCCGGTACTCCGTGCCATTCGAGGAGGAGACATTGATGCCATACTCGAGGGCACTGTGCTCGTATCGCTTTTCACCACTGAACACGAAATTCACGGTCGTCGTACCCCGGGCGCGGTTGATCTGGTTCACGCTCACGGGATGGTTGGCGGTCTCGGTCACGGTGTCGGTCCAGCCGGGGCGGACTTGGGCCGCGGTCGGCGTGATGTTGAGCCACCGGCGGTTCAAGATGTCGTTATAATCGGAATACATGGTGTTGAGAAAGACCCGGTGGGTTGAGCTCAACTTGAAATCGATGCGGGCGCCGACACCGGTTCGCTCATGCGCCAGCACGTCCTCACCGAGCGTGGTCAGGTAGAAGTAGGCCGGGGCCGTGGTGGGCGCGGTCACCTGCCAGTTCTGGTAGACCGAGTCACGTGGCTTGTGGGTCTTGTTGTAGCTTGCGGTGAAGAGTATGCCCACCTTCTGCGCCGGACCGAAGGTGTCGGAGAACGTGAAGGAGCCAACCGGCCTGAAGGTGTCGCGGTCCAGGTTCCAGGAAGTGCCGGCCATGTAGGAAACGAGGCGACCCTTGCGATCGAGGGGTGACTTGGTGCGAAGATTGATCGCCCCGCCGATGGCATCGCCGTCCATATCCGGCGTCAGCGCCTTGGTGACCTCAATCCGCTCGACGAAGTCGGCGGGTATCCGGTCAATCGCGAATCCCCGGTTGAAGGTCCCGGTATTGCCGCTGGCGCTGCGCGTGCCGTCCACAGTGACCGAGTTCATGTCCGAAGCGATGCCGCGGATGCCCACGTTGGCCACCTCACCCTCGAGGATTTCCTCGGCGACGCCGGGAATGCGCATCAGGAGGTTGCCCAGGTTTTGGTCGGCGACGTTGCCGAAGGCGTCGGCGGAGATGACGTTCTTCACGTTGGGTGCGTTGCGCTGCTGGGTGATCGCCAGAGCATTGCCCTCCCGTTCGCCCGCCACGGTAAATGCCTCCATGGCGTAAATCTTCGAGGTGAGGGAGATTTCGCGCGCGACGGACTGACCGGCAGCCAGCCCGATCGAAATCTCCTGGTGGTCGAGCCCGGTGTAGGAAATCGAAATGCGATAGTCACCGGGCGGGAGGGCCGAAAAGTAGAAACTACCGTCGCGCGAGGTCAGGGTGGACTGCTGGCCGGGTTCCAGCGTCACCCCCGCGCCCTCGAGATAAGCGCCGGTCGCGGCGTTCTGCACGCGACCGGAGATACTGCCCGCTGGCTGAACCGCAGAGGGATTGCTGGCTGCCAGCGCCATCGGCGCCGCGACGACCAGCAGGAAGAGTGAAGCGAGCAACAGGGCGGGGAGATTTCTTCGATTCATGGTTCCGGGGGGGGGCGGGGCGGTATCGACTACGGCTAGCGATCCAGCGCGGGCAATGGAAATTCCTTTGAGGGCGTGTGTTGTTCGCGCAGCAGTTTCTCCAGCCGGGCCAGGAGTTCCGGTTGTTGGGCGGCCACGTCGCTTTGCTCCGTCGGGTCGACGGCGAGGTGGTAGAGTTCCGTCTTGATCGTCGGGGTCGCGGGCGGTCTCGGCCGCAGGTTCTGGCGCACGACTTTCCAATCGCCCACGCGCAGGGCCTGCTGCCCGCCATAGCCGGGAAATTCGCGATAGAGAAACGGCCGCGCCTCCTGCTTCCGGCCGAGCAGGATCGGGGCGAGGCTCACGCCGTCGAGGCCAGCCGGCATCGCGGCCTTGGCGCCAATGAGTTCGAGCAGCGTCGGAATCCAATCCTCGAAACCGCTCACGTAATCGCTGGTCGTGCCCCCCTTGATCCGGCCGGCCCAGCGTACGAGCGTCGGCACGCGGAAGCCCCCCTCATAGAGCGAACCCTTGCGCCCGCGCAGGCCGCCGTGCGAGTTGAAGAACTCGCAGTCGGTGCCGCCGAGCCGGTTGTAGAGCGGGCCGTTGTCGGAGCTGAAGATGAAGAGGGTGTTCCCATCCAGCCCGAGCTCCTTCACGAGATCCATCAGGCGCCCGATCTCGCGGTCCATGCGCGTGACCATCGCCGCGTAGGCGGCCCGCGGATACTGGTGCGGCAGGTAGCCGCGCGAGCCATCGTAGGGCTCGTCGGCGAACCGCCCGCGATACTCGGCCAGCGAATCCTCCGGCACCTGCAGCGCGAGATGCGGCACCGTCGTGGGGACGTAGCAGAAAAACGGCCGGTCCTGGTTCGCGCGGATAAAGGCCCGCGCCTGCGCCGCGATCGAGTCGGCCGAGTATTCCTTGCCGACGTAGGGGGCGTAACTCTCCGGGTCGTTCAGGCTCGCGGCCGGCGGCAGCTTCTGGTGGGCGGAGAACCTGGCATTCCCGAGCTCGAAGTGCCGCTCGTTGTCCCAGAGGTGCGTGGGGTAGAAATTGTGCGCCACGGCCTGGCAGTTGTAACCGAACCACCGGTCGAATCCCTGCTGGAGCGGCTCCCCCGCGGTGCCCGGTCCGCCCAGGCCCCATTTGCCGAAACCACCCGTGACGTAGCCCTGCGCCCGGAGGAGCTTCGGCAACGTCACCGTGTCAGCGGGAATCGGATACTGCCCCTCCGGCTTCATTTCGCGGTTGTCGCGGATGAACGCATGGCCCGGATGCCGGCCCGTCATCAGCACGCAACGCGACGGCGCGCACACCGCGTTGCCCGAGTAGTGCTGCGTCAGCCGCATGCCCTCAGCGGCCAGGCGGTCGAGATTCGGCGTGCGGATGAACTTCTGCCCAAAGGCGCCGATGTCGCCATACCCCAGATCGTCGGCGACGATGAAAATAATATTGGGCGGGCGCGCCGGGGCGGCATCGGCGGATGGGCGGAATACCAAGGCCAGGCTGGCAGCCAAAGCGAGGCGGCAGAGCGTCAGGGGAAGTTTCATGGGGTGGTCGTGATCTGAGACGGACGGAGAATTACGAGACTGCTGCCACCACCTCTGATCATCAATTCGAGAATCCCACGGCGAAACCACGGGGGCATCGCACATTCCTGCAACTGCTGTCAGTGGTGGGCGGGCACGTCCTCGCGCCCGCATTCGAGCCTCGATCGAGCGACCAGACATGCGGGCACAGGGACGTGCCCGCCCACCCCAAGAGATTCCTCGCGCGGCACGAAACTGGAAAATCGTTTTACCCGGTGGTTCTGATCCTCATTTCTTCGTCACGCCGAGGCCCGGCCGTGCGGCCGGCGTGATCCGGCCGTCAACCAACGTGGCCCCGTCGAACAGGTCGTTCTTGATCAGTACCGCGCCGTCGAGGTCGGCCCAATCGGCCAGCGGGGCGAGCTGGGCGGCGGCGGAGATGGCACAGGTCGTCTCGGTCATGCACCCCAGCATGACCTTGAGGCCAAGGGCGCGGGCGAGCGCGATCATCTTGTGCGCCTCGCGGAGGCCGGTGCATTTCATGAGCTTGATATTGATGCCGTCGAACACGCCGACTGCCCGCGCGACGTCGGCGAGGCGTTGCACGCTCTCGTCGGCGATAAGTGGCAGCGGGCTCCGGGCGCGCAGCCAGGCCGTGTCGTCGACCTGTTCCTTCGGCATCGGTTGTTCAATGAGGATGACACCGCGGGCCGCCAGCCACTCGATCGTCTTCAAGGCTTCACCGCGGTCTTTCCACCCTTGGTTCGCATCCACGGTGATCGGCTTGTCCGTGACGTCACGGATGGCCTCGATCATCGCGCGATCGGTGTCGCGCCCGAGCTTGACCTTGATGATTTTGTAGCCGTCGGCCTCGCGGGTTTTTTGCCGCACCACCGCCGGTGCATCGATGCCGATGGTAAACGACGTCACGGGCGCCCGCGCCGGATCCAGCCCCCAGAGGCGGTACCATGGGGCGCCGAGTTTCCGGCCGATCCAGTCATGCAGTGCGAGATCGACGGCGGCCTTCGCCGCGGTATTGCCGGGCGCGATGGCATCGATTGCCGGGAGAATTTCCTCCAGCCGAAACGGATCCGGGCAACCCCCGAGATCGACCTGGCGAAGAAACGCGGCGGCGGATGCCTGGCTCTCCCCGAGGTAGGGCGGCATGGAGGCCTCGCCATGGCCGATGATGCCGTCCCGCTCGACTTCCACCATCATGGCCGGGGTCGTCGTGCGTGAACTCGCCGCGAGGGTGAACGCGTGCCTGAGTTCGAGCGTGTAGGGATAGAAGCGGAGTTTCACTTGGGATCGAAGGACGGGATCGTCATCTGCCCGCCGCCCTGCAACGCCGATTGATGGGCCACGATGCCGGGGGCCGTATAGGCCACGGCTTCGTAAACGCCAACCGCCGGCTGGCGCTGCTTGAGCACGGAATCGACGAACTCGTGGGTGATGAAGCAGTGCGATCCTTCGTGGCCGCTGTTGTGCCGCAGTGGCTCGGGCAGCAGGTCGGTGTTCCACCATTTCACCTCGTCAAATTTTTCCACGACCTGACGGCTCCGGACAAATCCCCCCGCATCCTTTTCGGTGCCGGTCTGCGCGCGCACGGTGCAAGGCAGGGCGCCATTGGGCCCCCGATAATAGAAACTCATCTTGTCGCCGTAGAACCGGGCGCGCTCGCCGCCCGTCTGCGCGCCGCGCCACCAGATGGCGACGCGCATGGCATTGCCGCGGTCAGTCTTGAACAGCGCGGTCTCGTTCCAGAACGGATTGCGGTAGACATTGTCTTTCAGGATCGGATCCCCGTCGCCCCAGCCGAGACACGTGACCTGCGTGAGCCGCTCGCCGGTGACCCCGATCAGATGCGCCGTGCAATGCGTCGGATAATGCATGGGCGGGAGGCCATGCCGCCACGTGCGCCGGCCCTTTTCGAAATACAATTCCTCCAGGCCGGGGTGATGATACTCCGATTCGACGAGGTAGACGTTGCCGAAGGCTCCTTCCTGGTAAAACTTGCGCGCGGATATCGTGAGCTGCTGCCAATAACTGGTCTCGGCCATCATGTAGGTGAGCCCGGTGCGTTTCACCGCCGCGATCAGTTGCTGGCATTCCGCCAATGACATCGCCGCCGGCACCGCGGACAAGACGTGTTTGCCGGCCTCCAGGCACAGCAGCGTGTGCCGCACATGATCGGGGGCCGGAGTGGCCAGGAACACGGCGTCAATCCGGGCGTCTTTGACCAGCTCCGCCAGGGAGTCGTAGGCCTTCGTGCACTGATAGGTCTTCTGGAGCGCGGCGCGCCTCTCGGGACGCAGATCACTCACGGCCTCGACCCGGCAGTCGGGATGCTCATGAAATTGGAAACTGAGGCCAAAACGGCCGCCCACAATGCCCACGCGCACCTGGCGGGCGCCGACCTGGGCCCGGGCCCACCGCGGGCTCGCCAGCAACGCGCCGGCCGCGACCGCGGCGCTCTGGCCGATGAAGCTCCGCCGCGGCAGGACATCGGCCCGCGGCACGTTTTCGGAATTCAGGTTCTCGGCGGAGGGAACGGGGATCGCGGTTGATTGGTTCATGGCGGGATGATGACTCTTTCCGTGGCGGGTAACGGTGGGCGGTTTGTCTTCAGGACGAAGTGGCGCAAGCCGAGCGCGGCGCAGTCGCGTCGATTGGCATCGGGGCGCGGATCAACTGGATTCCTCCGCCGGCGCCGGCCGGGACAGGGTGGCGAACAACCGGGCCTGCGCGACCACCCGCTCCGCCGCGGCGCTCACGGCGCGCTCGACCGCGGGCGTAAGGTGCGTGCCCAGGGTGAACGGATCCGCCACCTCGATGGCAAAGATCCGCACATGCCGCGGCATCGCCAGTCCGAGCGATCGGCCCAGGGCCAGGGTTTCGCCGACACCCAGGAAATGCGGCGAAGTCGCGGTCACCTGCGGCAGTTCGTCCGGGCCGATCTCATGCACGTGACCCGGGGCCGCGTTTCCGGTCTGCACCGCGTCGACGAGCACGAGGCCCGCGCAACCCTCGATCTGATCGAGCAGCGTCAGGCCCATTTCCGTCGTCCCGCGCACCGCAATGTCCGGTTCGTCGCCGAGTCGTATCCGCACTTCGCGCACGACCGACAATCCGACGGCATCGTCGGTCAGGATGTCGTTGCCCAGACCCAGCACGAGGACTTTGGCGGTTGATGCGGACATTCGGCGCCAACGCAGCTAGACGCACCCGGGTCGGGTTGAAAGCAAAAGCGGTGCGCCCGGAAGATTGGCGCCGCGCCTCAAAACGGCGCGCCCACCGAAATCTGCCACGTCCCGCCGGGATCGCCCGGGCGCGGATTCAGGTTTCGCCCGTACTCGGCGCGAAGCGGTCCGATCAGCGTCTGGAAGCGCAGCCCGAGTCCCGCCGCAAAGAGCCGCTCGCCCGCCAGCGGATAGCCGCTCAGTTCCGCCGCCGTCGCCAGCGCGTCGCCAAACGCGATCACCGACCATTTCGCCGCCAAGGCCTGCTCGAGATCGAGATTCGCGAGGGCATAGCTCTTCGCGCCAATAAACCGGCCCGCCGCTCCCCGCGGGGAAGCCTCGCCCTCGCGGTAGCCGCGAATGCTGCTGCCGCCGCCGGGATAAAACCGCTTGTTCACCGGCAGCAGGCGATCGCTCGTGCCCCAGGTCGTGATCACGCCGTGGGTCAGGGCGGCATGCAACCAGCGGCCGCTGCCCCACCCGGTGTGATACGATCCGCCGAGCACGAAACGCTGAAACTCGGCGGCGCCCCCGAGCCCGCGGCTCGCCGCCTCGACCTGCGCGAACCACCGGTAGCCGTGCCGGGGCCACAGCGGATTGTCGCGCTGGTCGCGGGTCAATCCCGCATCGAGGCTAGCCACCGTCACCTGCTCGTCGTCGACCGACCGCGTGGCCAGCTCGTTCTCGCGGTTCCGCAGCGTCTGAAACGTGTAACCGGCCGTCGCGTTCGCCCCGAGCCAGCGCACCGGCAGGCTCAGCGCCGCGTTGACCCCGTATTCCTGCCGCTGAAACGAAAGCTCCTCGCGCTGCAAACCGAAGACCTTCGCGGTGCCATCGATCGATTCGCCGAAAATCTCCGGCACGGTATAGGTATAGTCGCCGCGCGTGCTCTTCATCGATTGCACGAGCAACGACCGGCTCTGGTGGGCGCGACCAAAGAGGTTGAACTGCCGCAGCTCGACGCCGCCCCTGGCCTGCTCGTAGCTCCCGTATCCGAGCAAAAGATTCGTCTCCATGCTCCGCCCTTCGCGCACGGTGAACACCGGACTGCGCACCGCGCCCGTCGCCGGCTCGTAGCGCAACTCCAGCTTCTCGAACATCCCCAGCCGCGCCAACCGGTAGCGCGCCCGATCGATTTCCAGCCGGTCCAACGGCTCGCCCGGCTTCGCGTGCACGCGCCGTTGCAGCACGTCCTCGCGCACATGGGCCACCCCTTCGAATCGCACCGCGCCGAGCCGCACGAGTTCTCCCGCCTGCACCCGCGTCGTCACCGTGACGTCCTTGCGGCCGTCCCGGGCCTCTCCGGCCTCGCGGGTCACGCGGACGCGCGCGTCGGCATAGCCCTGCGCGAAAAGCGCCTTCCTCACTTCACTGGCCAGGCTCTGCTGCAACGCATCCGTCCATGGCTGGCCGACGAAGTTTCGCCCGCCGTCCGCCGCGACCCCCGTGCCTTCCAGGCCCTCGCCCCGCACCGCGCTCACCTGCCACCGCGCGCCTTCCGTCACCGCCACCGCCACCGCGACCGCACCCGTGCGCTCGTCGATGACGACCTCACTCGCCCGCACGTCCGCCTCGGCGTAGCCGAGTTGCCGGATCTCCGCCTGCAAGCCATCGAGCGCCCGCGCCAGCCGCGACGGCGTGTGCGCCCGGCTCGCCTTGCCCGAAAATAGCGCTGAATCCCCCAGGAAAAAACTCCGCGCCGGCTTCTCCTTCAGCGCGTGCAGCCCCGCAAACGTCACGTCGCCCACGAAAAACCGCACCCCGCGTTGCACCTGAAACCGCACGGCGCGCGCCTGCAGGGTCCGCGGCACCGTCGCCGCCATGCTCGCATCGAGCACGATCGCCGCTTTCCGCCCGTCCGCGTCGACCCACTCCACCGTAATGGCCGGCTGCAAAAAACCTTCCGATTGCACCGCCGAGATCAGGAGAAACATCGCATCCTCGACCGCATTCGCCACCAGCACCTCGCCCCGCGCCTCGCCCAGCAATCGCTCCAGCGAGAGCCTCAGCTCCCGATCCCGCAACCAGCCCATCCCCGCCACGCTCAATGTCGCCCGCGGCGGACCCTTCGCCGCGGGCGTCGAGCACGCGGGCAGCGCCCCGAGCAGCAGCACGCCGCACAGGGCCACGATCCCCAGGCGGGCTGAGTATCCAAGGAGTGGACTCCGCTCGCCCCGCCCCGCCGGTTGTCTTCCTGGGCTCATTTTTTTCCCTCCTCGCGCGCCCCGCCCTTGGAATACACGCGCCATTTCACGCCCGCGTTGAAGTCGTCAAACTCGTCATACTCGCCCACCAGCGACCACCGCTCGCTCAGGCGATACTCGATCCCGTAGGTCTCGCGCCCCTGGCGGGAGACATTCTCCCCGGTGGAGATGCTCAGCCGCTCGCCCGCTTCGCTCTCGCCTCCGAGACTCGCCACCAGGCTCTGGCCCAAAAACGTCCCCAGCCGCGCCATCCGCTGCCGATCCGAGTACGTCACGCTGTCGTGCGGCGACTCGCCGGTCATCACCATCAGCAGCACCTGGCCCGACTCCAGCGGTGGACTCGACGAGAACACGAGATTCGGCGCCGAGGCCGGCCCGCTCGCCTCCAGGCGCAAATCATGGCTGAGCCGCCGCACCGTGCCCACGAACCAGACCTGCGGTTCGACCCCTTGCTCGGGCGCCAGACTCACCCGCCCCTCCTGCACCACAAAGGTGGCAAACGGCAGCTTGACCACGCCTTCGTCGATCGTCGCCTCACCCCGGGCCATCGGATCGCCCAGCGTGCCGCTCAGCTGAAAACGCGCCGACGCCACGCCGTTGAACAGCGCCGTGCGCAGCTTCAGGAACCGCTCGCCGTGCACCGCGACATCGAGCGACCACGCATCGTACGGGGCGACCTCCACGGCAAAATACGGCGGCATCCGCGACTTCGTTCGCGCCCGTCCCGGCAACATCGCCCGCACATCCGACAGGAACAGACTCTCGCGCAACCGCACCGTGCCGGCGATCCGCGGCACCCCGCTCGCGGGCGACGTGAGTTTCAAATCCAAGTCTCCGCGCACCAGCACGCCCGTCTGCCGCACAAACGGCAGATTCTGTCCTTTCAACGCGAGATCGAATTTCAGCTCATCCGCCGCGATGCCATTGCTGGTCGCCGCCGACCCACGCGCCGATGTCACCGCCGGCAGCTCCACCGTCCCGCTCAACGTCACCAACTGCCCGCCACTCTGCGCGGTCACCGAACGCAGCTCCATCCGCCGCCCCACGAGCGCCACCTCCGCCGTGATTTCCTGCAGCACGCCAAGCGGCCCCAACGGCCGCGTCGCCGCATCGCGCAAACGCACCAACCCGCCCATCGTCCCGCCCCGGTAGTTCACATCCACGTGCAGCCGCCCCTTCGGCGCGACGAACACCGGCAAAAACCGCGCCAGTGCCGCCACGTCCGCATCGGGCACTTCGATCTGCCCTTCCAGGCCGCGCTGCGCCCACGCCAGGGGGCTCCCCAGAAACTCGCGCCACTTTCCGTCCGCCACCGGCAGTCGCCCGCGCGCGCGCACCGCCTGCCCTTCGATGCTGACCGCCAGCCGCTCAAGCCGCACCTCGCCGGCGTCCCCGGCCAGTTCCACCTCCAGCGCCTCCATGGTTGGAATCGGCCGCTTGAATCGCGCCCCATCGGCCGACACCCGCGCTGCCTTCACCTGCACCTTTCCCTCCGGCCGCGCCCACGTGCCGGTCACATGCGCCACCGCCTCCGGCTGCTGCAACTCGAAACCCGAAAGCGCGGCCAGTTCGGTCCAGAAGCCCGCGTTCGGCTCCGTCGTCACATCGAGCGCCAACGCGCCCGCTTGCTCGAATTCCACCTTTTGCGCCGAGCCTGGGCTGATCCGCAAGGGAATCCGCCCCATCGCCTTCACGACACTCTTGCCCCCTTCCACCACGCCCAGCTCATCGATCCGCACGCCGCTCTTGTCGCCTTGCGCCGTGATCGCCACGACCGCGTTCCTGCCTTTGCCCAATTCGATCGCCGCCGTGCTCGTGAGCGAAAAGGTCATCGGCCCGCTCGCCCACGCGCCCTTCGCCGCCAACGACGTCACCTGCCACGCCGGCCCGCGCAACCCGCCCAGCTCGCCCAGCCAGGTCGAGGAAAAATTCTTCGCCACCAGCTCTACGCTCCCCGTTTCGCCCCAGACCACCGACGCATCAACCGCCGCGTCCGGCCCAGCCAGATGGAGACCGTCGATCCGGACCGCCGGCCGCCACCGAATCCCAGCCGGCTCGGTGAGCCGCAACCGCGCCACGCCGCCTTGGGCCAGTTCGAATCCGGTCAACCTTACCGCCTCCCCGTCCATCGTTCCCTCGGCCGAAACTTTCGTCGTCCCCGCGGTCGCGACCACGGCCAACGACTCGATCTTTGCCCCGCGCCCCTGCCAGGCCAGCGTAAGCCCAAGCGGATTTAACGGGCGGATCGTGACGCCCTCCGCCTGGGCCTGCCCCGCATGCCTGAGCACCGCCAGCGGCCCCGCCGCCTCGGCCTTGAGCGTCACCGCCGCGAACTCCACGCCGGCCGGCAGCCATCGTGCCACCGTCGCACGGCGAATCTCACCCTCCGCCGCGGCGCCCAGAATCTCCTTCGTCGCAAAATCCCAGCCGCCGCGCCACTCCAGCCGTTCGCCCGCCGTTCCCGCCAGGGTGCCCGCGCTCACTCTCACCCGCGGCCAGTCGAGCTGCCCCTTGGCCTCGACCAGCGAAGCCCCAAAATCCACCGCCGCCACGTTGCGCGCCGCGAGCTGAAACGCCACCACCGGGACCTGGCCGAGACCGGACTCCAATCGCGCCTCGCCGGTCACCGCGCCCGTCGCCGCCAACCAGGGCAGCTTCGCCAGATCCGCCTCCAGCGAAAAACGCGCTGCACTCTGCCGGAATTTTCCGCTTCGCTCCACGGTCACGGGTTCGCTCAGTCGCGCTTCGATTCCCGGCAACGTCGCGCGGAGCGATTCGATCGTAAAGGCCTGCCCATCGCCCTGCCCGCGCAACGACGCCTCCAGCGGCGGCACAGGTTTTCCCGGCGCTGGCACACCCGTCACGGCGAAATCCGCCCACAGCCTCTGCTCGCGCCATTCAACCTTTCCGTGGCCGCGCACCGACGCGTAGGCTTGGTCGAGCCGCAGTTTTTCGGCGGGCAGATTCCAGTCATCCGCCTGCACCGCAGCGTCGATCGGCAGCCAGCCGCGGTCACCGAATCGCGCGCTCAGTTTCGCCCGCTGCTCCCACCAGATCACCTCACCCGCCACGTCCGCTCCACGGCTTTCCGCCGTCACTGCGCCACTCGCGTTGCGCACTATCAGTCGCAGCGCCCCGGGGGGAAACGCGAGCGTCGCGGCCGCCTGCAATTCGCGATAGGCTAGCGCCTTTACCGCCAGGGTGGACTCGCTCCAGCGGGCCGACGCGCACGTCAGCTCGGCCCCCGGCCAACGCACGACGCCCGCCCCGGCCGTCACGCGCGGCGCCCAGCGCCCAAGTTGCATCGCAATGCCCTGCAGTTTGGTGCGCAGCGGCAACCAGCCGCCCTCCGTTTTTTGCGACGTGGTCCTTTCCTCGCGCTTAACCACCTCGACCGTCCATGCCCCGGCCGCGATTTCCCCGCGCCGCCACCACGCCACGAGCGGCGTATCCGCCTCGATTCGCGATACCGTCACCCGCACCGCGGGGTGGCGGAATTCAGCGGCATGCAGCGCAAAGCGCGAATAACCGATCCGCTCATACCGCGCGAAAGTCAGTCCACGCGACGCACCCGCCCAGCCCAGAACCACGCCCAGCCACCACGGCAAGGCCACCGCGCTCAGAACGAGCCCAGCCAACCCGGCGGAGAAGATAATTATGAGACGGCGGCGCATCAGACGCCTCGCGGAACTGCCTGGCACTCAAGCCGCCGAGCACAACCCGCTGCGTCGAAACAGTCCTTAAAGGTAAGAATCTCGACCGATCAAAACCCGATCCGGTTCCCCGCGGATTCGCAAATTAACCGCGGCCGATCCCTGCAAAACGGTTTTCCGGCCGAGGATCATAGCCGCCATTAGGCGCAGGCATTTGCTTGGTGCGGGTGGCCTGCGCTCTGGAAACCGGGTCCGCCGCGATTCATTTTGGAGGGCAAATCATGAACCGAAAACTGAGCTTTACGCTGACCGAACAGACCAATCCGCTGCGCACGCGGTCGATTTCCGATCTCTGCGACTATCTCACCGACCGGCTGCTCGTGCCGCAGTTTGCGGCGACCGGCGCGCAGTGGCGGCGCGAGTTCATGAACTTCTTCACGTTCGACAACACCTGCGATCCGCTGCAACCGACGGGCACGATCTATTTCAAGGTGCCGCCGCTGTTCGCGGGCTGCAGCGCATCCCTGGAGGGCGCGATCGTGGAGGAACTCGGCCGGCTGAAAATCAAGACGGGACTGATCGTGCACGAACCGCATCCCGCCGTTTCCTCGGTGCTCGTGATGCGCATCCCGATCACCGACAATCCCACGGCCCTGCTCGCGCCGCCGGAAGTCAACATGAGCCGCACGCGCGGTTCCGTGGTCTTGCGCGATTTGCTCGGCTACGAACCGGTCAATGGCCGCTTCGAATTCACCGCCGACGATTTGCTGCAGCGCCTCGCGCACGTGACGGAGGAGCGGATTGCCGCCTGCACCGCCAGTCCCGTGAAGGACAAGGCGGCGCCGGGGGCGGACGTCCGCCGGCTGCCGAGTCCGGTCAGCATGCGGGCCGTGCGGCGCTGCCTGGATGAAGTGCGGCAGTTCGCGGAGTGGGCGCTGAGTCACAACTACCGGCAGCTCGCGGCGGTGTGACCCATGGAGTGCAGAGGTGGGCCGGGCCGAGCGTCAGCTTCGACTGCTCGATGGGCAAGACGCGCGGTCGACCGCCAGGCCGCGCGGCGGGGCGATCAAGATTGGGTGACGTCACGAATGGGTCGGCGTCGAGCCCGAACTGCGTCACATGACGGCGGGTTGATGGGCTTGGAAAATTTTCCTGCCAACAGAATACTCCTACCCTTGATCCGGCGGAATTTGGGGTAGGAAGATTTTGTTGGTAGAAAGATTTCAGCGGGCAGGACTTCGCTCAATGGGCCTTGTAGGGACGGGCGGCATTCAGGTCATCGGACGGGCGGTGACAGGGGAATGGGGACAGAGGAATCAAGGCCGGGGGATTTGGGTATTATTCCTCTGTCCCCATTCCCCTGTCAGCCCGCGCGCTCCTCCCATTTATCATGAAACAATCTTTCGGGAATATCGTGGCGCACTACAACCGATTCTCTCCGACCGTTAAATTCCGCCACTCCGGTCGCCCGTCACGCAATCAACTCCACCGACCTGTCATCGATGCCGGTGTCGAAAGTGGCGAGTTTCAAGCCGTGCGACGCCGCCACGGCGCAAAGGTAGCCGTCGGTGGTTTGGTTGTGGCCTTGTACCCAGTCCGGCATGACATCGGCAGGTCGGGGCAGAGTGGCGAGGTAGCCAACGCCGTCGCGCTGGTGTTGCCGAAGCATGGTCCGCGCATCCGCGACTGAATAGCCGTAAGCGGCCACGGCGACGCGGACAAATCCGAGCTCAGTCAACGCGCAAGTGGCAAAATCCGCCGGCCGGTGCCGCCGCGCCCACGCGACGAACCGGGCGCGGTCCGCGTGAGCCGGCAAAAGCGCAGCGACGACGGCGTTGACGTCCAAGAGGAATTTCACGGGAAATCCGCCAGAATGCGTTTGACGTCATCCAAACCCAACTTGGGCGCTCCAGGTGGCATCACCACATAGGAGAGGCCGGTCTTCGGGTCGGTCTTCATCCGCAGTTTCGGCCGGGCCGGGGCAGGTGGCAACGCCGCGCGGCGGAGGTATTCGGAAAGGCTGAGACGTTTTGCCCTGGCGGCGGCGCGGATGCGGTGGATCTCGGCGGGCGCGGCCTTGAAGGAGAGTGTGGGCATGGTCTTACCGTATTACCACGCCGGGCGCCGGTCAAGATTGACCCGGGCCGCTTGATCCGGCCTCACCAGCGCTCGCGCCGCGAGCGACCTTGCCCGGCCGAAAGCGGACCTACACCGCCTTCGCCGCGGCATCGAATTCCACCACCGGTGGGCGCGAGGAATGGACCATGAGTTTCTGCGTCCGTCGGCATCGAGGTCGTCGTGGAGTTGGCGGAGCATGGCAGCGAGCGCAGCGCCGTGGATGAAATTTTCTTTGACGGTGAGCGTAGGGGCGTCGCTTGACGACGCCCGTCCGGCGGTCGGACGCGAAGGGTCGGCGCAGGCTTCGACCAGCGACGCCCCTACATTCGGAATCTGCTCGGCGAAGAGGCCGCCGTTGAAGCGAAGCAGTCTGAGAAATCCTCGGCCGCGGAATGCGCAGATGACGCGGATAAAGGCAGGGACATCTCCGATCATCCGCGCCATCAGTGTAATCCGCGGTAAAATGCCTTGGCTGTTGCTTTGATTGCGTTGGTGCCGCGTCGGGAAGATGCGGCTTCCGATCCGGCTATCCCTGGATCAACTCCTGGTACAACTGCCGGTCGCGATCGTAGATGCGGACCTTCAGCGGCAGGTGGCCGGGCAGCGTGTGCGTCGCACAGCCGAGGCAGGGATCGTAGGCGCGGAACGCCATCTCGACCTTGTTCAGCAAACCCTCGGTGACGTGGCCGGCCTTGATCATACCCTTGGCGGCCCGTTCGACACTCATCGCAATGCGGGCGGCATTGTTGCCCGTGGCGACAACCAAATTGGCCATCTTGATCACCCCGCGCTCGTCCGTCTCGTAGTGGTGGAACAACGTGCCGCGCGGCGCCTCGACCACGCCGATGCCGGTCTTCGGAACCGCGGTCGGAATCCGGCGGACCTCCGGACTCGTGATTTCCGGATCGTGGATCAACTGCTCGATCCGCTCGGCGGCGTAGATCATCTCGATCACGCGCGCCCAGTGGTTCGCCAGCGTGTGGTGCACCGGTTTTCCGCCCAGCACCTTGAAAAACTCCTCGTAGGCGGCCTGCGCCAGCGGCGTCGCCATGCCGTCGGCGGCGTTCAGCCGGGCCAGCGGCGCGACCGAGTAGATGCTCGTGTCCGGTCCCTCGACAAAACCCTTCCAGCCGCGCTGCTTCAGGAAGGTGAACTTCATATAGCTCCACGGTTCCACGTGCTCGGCGATGAAGTCGCGGTATTGCGCCGCCGCGAACGTGCACACCTCACGCCCGTCGCAGTCGACCACCCGCAGCCGGCCGTCATAGAAGTTCACCTTGTTCTGCTCGTCCACCATGCCCAGGTAGCAGGTGCGGTGCGTGTAGGCATCGGACGTGATCATCTTCACGTATTCCGGATTCCCGAGGACAATCGTGCGAAACACCTCGAGCGTCCACTGCGCGAACTCGACGCCATCTTTCGCGAGTTCCTTGAACTTGGGCAGGTCGGTCGCGTTGAGCGGCTTGCTGACGCCACCGGGCAGGCCGAGCACGGGATGCACGACCTTGCCGCCAAAATAGGCGATCAGCTCGCGCAGCCGTCGGCGCGTGGCGATGACCCTTTTGCCGGCCTCGATCCCCACCTTGCCAATCACACCGATGATGTTGCGCTCCGCGGGCGGCGCCTCGGGGCCGACAATGAAGTCCGGCCCGCCCAGGATGAAGACATGGAGGGCGTGGTCCTCGAGCATGAAGGTGTGATAAACCAGCTCGCGAATCTTCCGGCCGGCGGACGTAGGCTCGATGGCATAGAGCGCGTCGAGCGCCTTCGTGGCAGCCATGTGATGGGCCGTCGGGCAGACGCCACAGATGCGGCTGGTGATCTGCGGCATGTCCTCGGCAGGCCGGCCGCGACAGAACACCTCGAAGCCGCGCAACTCGGGCACCTGGAGAAAGGCGCGATCGACGTCGCCCTGGGCATCGAGGTAGATGTCAATCTTGCCGTGGCCTTCGAGCCGGGTGATCGGATCGATCGTGACGTTGCGCTTCGTCGCCGCGTAGGCGGCGTTGGCGCGAAGGTTGCCGGCGTTGAAGGCTTGTTGGGCGGCGGTATCCATGGGAAGGAGCTTGTCGGACTCGGGTCGAAGGGGGGGTAAGGAATCCGGGTGTTGTACGGCGCGGCGAGCACTTGTCATCTGATGGATGACATCCAGGGTTCGCGCTTTCTTGCGAAGAATGTCACGGAGTAAGACCCGTGAGGTCGACGCGGCGGCGGAGCAGGCTTTTCGCCATGCCGTACCGGTAAAAGGTGCCGACGGGATCGGGAATGCCCTGCAGCACGGTGTTGATTTCTGCCTCGGTCTTCGCGCCGATGTTGGCGCAGAGCGAGGAGAGGATCTTCGCGCCCTGGTCGCGCACGCGCGAGGTTGGACCGAAGCAGCCCGTGCACGGCATGTTGCCGCAGGTGCACTGGGCGCCGCAACCGCTGCGCGTCGCCGGTCCCATGCACACGACACCCTGGGTGAGAAAACACTTTTCCGGATCGAGCAGCTTTTGATGAGGACGCTTGAACTCCGAGAACGCAACGTCGGCTGGTTTGGTGGCCTTCCGCGGGCACTCTTCACAGAGCGCGGTATCCGGCGCCAGCACGGAGCCCTTCGGCGGCAGGTTGCCACTGAGCAACGCGTCGAAGGCAGCCTTGGTCAGATTCGGCGTCGGCGGGCAGCCGGGGATGTAGAAGTCCACCTCCACGACCTGATCGAGCGAGCGCACCACGTGCCGCAACTCCGGCAGGTGCGGGCGGTAGCCATTGAGCTCGGAGATGAGCTGCGGACGTGTTTTCGCCTCATTCGCCACGGTCGGAGCGTCCTCGTAGTTGAAACGCAGGATTTCCTCGCGTTCGAACTGGTTGGCCAGGCTCGGAATGCCGCCGAGGTGCGCGCAGGAACCGTAGGCGATCAAATACTGGCTCTTGCGCCGCAGGAGCACGGCCATCTCCTCCTGCTCCGAGGAGCGGATGGCGCCGTTGAGCAGGGTGGCGGTGATGGCTTTGTCGGGGAGCGCGGCGACATCCTGGTACTTGAAGTCCAGGGCCACGGGCCAGAGGACGATGTCCACCTTTTCGACGACGCCGAGGATGTCCTCGGCGAGATCCACGACGGTCTCCTCGCAGCCCCCGCACGAGGCGCACCAATAAAAGGCTACCTTGGGTTTAGACATGAGCGACCTCCGGCTTGGGTGTTTCTGCTGGTGCAACGGTGTCGGCGGCTTCCGCGTGGGCCCACGCCTGCCGGGCGAGGGCGATCACTTCGGCATCCCAGTCGGCGAACTTCTGCGGCAGGTCGAGTGGTCCCAGGGCCTTGAGCTGCTGGGTCATTTCGTTGATGACGGTCTTCACCCGTTCGCCCTCGGCCGCGGAAATCCATTCCAGCCGCACCCGTTGGGCCTCGAGCCCAAAGTCGCCCAGCATCCGCTGCAGGAGCTGAAAGCGCCGCAGCATCTTGTAATTGCCCTCGACATAGTGGCAGTCGCCCGGATGGCAGCCGCCGATCAAGACGCCGTCGGCCCCGCGGCGGAGCGCGTCGAGGATGAACTGCGGGTCGACCCGGCCCGAGCACATCAGGCGGATCACCCGGACATTCGGCGCGTACTTCAGCCGCGACACGCCGGCCAGATCGGCCGCGGTGTACGTGCACCAGTTGCAGAAGAACGCCACGATGCGGGGGCTCCAGGCGGAGTGGGCGACGGGAGGTGAAGAGGGAGATGTCATGGATGAAATTCGAAGTTCGAAACTCGAAACTCGAAGCAAGCCCAAAGCCCAAAGGCCAAATTTCTCAAACCAGCGGAAACCCGTGGCTTGGGCGGCTTATCCTCCAACTTCACTCGCTCTTTCTGACGATCGAACCAAAGATGCTGGTCAATTCGGTCGCTTCCTGGACCAGTGCGGTGCGAATGGTCTCCATTTCCTTGTCGTCTGCCAAATACAGCAGTCGCAGGAAGAAACCGCTCTCCTTCGCTTCCTTGCGGCAGATCTTTATCCGCATCACAAAGTCTTTCTTGCTCAGAGCCTCGTTGGCTTCGATGTAGTTCGCCCCAACGGACCCGGAGGCTCTCACCAACTGTTTCGCGTCTTCGATATTCGAAAGCGTTCGCGGCAAACGGCGGACGAACGAACGAACCGACTGGGCAAAGCGAAACGTTCGATCCTCCAAATCGTAACGACGCGGCGGATCGTTCGGGTTCATATGTGCGCGCATTCATGGAATTTGGATTTGTTTCGTATTTCGAGCTTCGAAATTCGGATCTTCACTCCGTCAGCAGGCCCTCGATCTCACTAAACACCTCGTCATCCTCGAACAGGTGTTGCCCGATCGAGCCTGACGGACACGAGCCGACGCAGGTGCCGCAGCCCTTGCACAGGGCTTCGTTGATGACGGCCTTTTTGGTGCCGTCATCGAAAGTGATGGCGGTATAGGGACAGAGCGGGAGGCAGGATTTGCAGCCGGAGCAGTCGGACAGAATATACGCCGTGTTGGGTTCCTGTTCGATATGCCCCTTGTCGATCAGGACCATCGCCTCGGCGGCCGCCGCACCCGCCTGGGCCACCGTGTCCGGGATGTCCCGCGGACCCTGGCAGCAGCCGGCGATGAAGATGCCGTCGGTAAACGTGTTCACCGGTGCGAGCTTCGGGTGCCGCTC
The DNA here is from genome assembly GCA_044344465.1 of Opitutaceae bacterium. Classification (GTDB taxonomy): domain Bacteria; phylum Verrucomicrobiota; class Verrucomicrobiia; order Opitutales; family Opitutaceae; genus ER46. The sequence goes on along the minus strand of JBIJCX010000086.1, from coordinate 842 downwards.
GAGAAAAAATCCCTCGGTGCCGCAGCTCATGTTGAACATCCGCCGCACGGCCTGCGCGTCCGCCTGCGGCTCCAGCCCCGTGGCCAGCACGACCATGTCCACCGGGATGCGGCGCACGAAGCCGGCCAGCGTGTCCTCAACCCGGATGACGAGCTTGCCGTCCTCCTCGGGGGTCATGGCCCAGTCGGTCACCTCCCCCACCCGGCCGCGAATGAAGTGGACGCCCTCTTCGTTGAGCTTGTCGTAGAACTCCTCGTAGCCCTTGCCCGGCGCCCGGATGTCGATATAAAAATTATATACTTCCGCTCCGGTGTGCTCCTTGAGCAGGTGCGCCAGCTTCATCGAATACATGCAGCACACGCGCGAGCACCAGCGGTTGGTCTTCTTGTCGCGCGAGCCGACGCAATGGATGATGCCGATGGCCTGCGGGTGCCGGCCGTCGCGCAGGATGACGTCGCCGGACGTGGGCCCGGAGGCGTTGACGAGGCGCTCGACCTCGAGCGCGGTGTACACATTGGGATAGCTGCCGTAGCCGTACTGGGGCATGCGCTTGACGTCGAACGCCTGGAAACCGGTCGCGACGATGATCGTGCCAACCTTGATCTCCCGGGTTTCGACCTTCTGCGTGAAGTCGATCGCCTTGCGGTCGCCACACGCCTCGACGCAGGTCTTCTTGCACTTGTCGGTCAGGACTCCGCGCTTGAAGTTCAGGCAGACCTCCGGGTCGATCAGCACCACCTGCGGCGTCGCCTGCGGGAAGGAGATATAGACGGGCTTGCGCTTGCCCAGGCCCTCATTGAACTCGTCCGCGAATTTCGGCTCCTTGTACACACAGTGGCTGA
>JBIJCX010000380.1:0-7894 GCA_044344465.1 Opitutaceae bacterium | reverse complement strand
GCCGTGCACTCCGGGCGCGGCCTCGGCCCCGTCCTTCGACCCGGCCGCGCGCGGAGCGCACGGCCCACCCTCTAACTGCATCGTTATGGCTTAGAATGGCCGGCCCGTTATCGATGGCCGCGCTCTTCGTCGGCCTTCTGACCGTGGGCGGCGTCCGCGCCTCGGCTCCGGTTGCGGTCCACGGTCGCGCGATGGGTACCAGTTGGACGGTGAAATTCATTCAACCGGTGCCGGCGCTCGACCCGGGTATCGTCAGGCAGCACGTCGCCGATCGGCTCGAGGCGCTGGAGCAGCAATTCTCCACCTACCGGCCGGGTTCGGAGTTGTCGCGTTTCAACGGGAGCGCCGGTACCGACTGGTTGGCCGTCTCCCCGGAGCTCGCGCGCGTGGCCGTCAATTCGCGCGGGATCAGTGAGCTTACCGGCGGTGCTTTCGATGTGACCATCGATCCGCTCGTGCGTCTCTGGGGTTTCGGTCCGCCGGGCCGCATCGGGGTTTTGCCCGCGGAGGCGGACATCGCCCGGGCCCGCGCGAGGGTCGGTTGGCGCCAGTTGGAGGCACGACTTGATCCGCCCGCACTGCGCAAGATCCAGCGCGGGATCGCCGCCGATTTTTCCTCGATGGCGAAGGGGTTCGCCGCGGACGCGGTCGGTGAAGTTCTCGTTGCACTCGGAGTGCCGAATCACCTCGTGCAGATTGGCGGCGACTTGAAGGCGAGCGGGGCAGGGGAGCACGGCGGCGGCTGGCCTGCCGGGATCCAGCAGCCACTTGGGGAGTCGCGGGCGATCGCGGACGTTGTGATGCTCACGGGGCTGGCTCTGTCCACCTCTGGCGACTACCGGAACTCTTTCCTCGCTGACGGCCAGCGGTATGGGCACATCATCGATCCGCGCACGGGTTGCCCGGTTGCGAGTGCACTTGCTTCGGTGAGTGTGGTGCAGGCGTCGGGGGCGATGGCCAGTGCGCTTGCGACCGCCTTGTTTGTGCTGGGACCGGAGGCAGGATTTCAGCTCGCGGAGGCGCACGGCCTGGCCTGCCTGTTTCTCGTCCGCGATGGCGCCGATTTTGCCCGACGCGCGACGCGTGAGTTCGAAAGCCTGCGGCGGTGAGCGTTCGCCGGGCGCCGGCACGGATGCCAGAATCGACTTGTTCGCATGGAGCGTTGGCCTTAGCCCTATTTAGTTAAGCCCCGGTTCGCGAGCCGTAGTTGCTGCGCCTCCCATCACGAAACTGACTACCATGAAAGCCGACCATTACCACCAGATGCGGGTTGCGCTCGATCGCGCCCTGGCCGTTTTCTCCGAATCGTCCGGCAGTCTTTCCACGGATGACTACCAGTTGAAGCATGATATCGAGGTCCTTCGATCACGCCTCTTGAAGGCTGAATCCACGACTCCGTTTCCCGTCAGTGGTCCGGCCACGATTACGCCCGGCGCGGTCGGCGACCCGGATTTGACCGAGGCGCCGTGGTATGGCAACCGGGGCAAGACGTAGCCTTGAGGTTTCTACGCGCTCGAGGTGGGACGTGGCTCGCCCGAGGTGCGCAAGCCCCGCGGCATCGACCTGGCTGCGGGTGGCCCTTCTGACGAAAATTCCAGCCATGCCATTATTCCACTCTATGCTCACCAAGATTCTCCCCACTGCCGGCATGTTCGCGCTGGCGCTTTCCGGCTCGATCGCGGTGGCCGCGGCGCCCTGGCAAAAGCTCGCACCGTTGCCCGAATCGAATGGCGGTTTCGTGGTCGGGGAAGTGCAGGGTGCGGTCGTGGTGCTGGGCGGAACCAACTGGGAGGGCGGCCAGAAGAACTGGCTCAAGGTCGTTCACCGCCTCGACCCGAAAACGCTGCGCTGGAGTTCCCTCGCGCCTCTCCGGCAGCCGGTGGCCTACGCGATGTCGGGCACCGCCGATGGCGCCCTCATCGTGGCGGGTGGCACCATGGGGAACGCGATGTTCCCGGGGACGGTGCGGGTGGAGCAGGGGGCGGTCGGAGTCCGCGACACGTTCGGGATCGGCGTCCCGGCCGTCCTATCCGCCGGCGGTCTCATCGGGGATGAATTGGTGTTTGCGGGCGGCACTGACGATGCGGCGAATATCAAAGGACTGCGGCGCGATGCCTTCGCCTGGAACATCCGCACGGGCGCACAGCGCGCATTGCCGCCGTATCCAGGCCGGGCCTTCGGCATCGCGGCCTCGGTCGTCGCGGGCGGCGAGTTGCTGGTTTTCGGTGGCGCGGCCTGGAAGGAAGATACCCAGTCGGTCGTAAACCTCACCGAGGCATATGCCTATTCTCCGCGACGTAACGCCTGGCGCCGCCTGAGCCCCTTCCCGTATCCCGTCCGCGGACACGCGGCGGTGGCACTCGACGACCAGCATCTGTACATTGCCGGCGGCTTCGGTGGCGAAGCGGGCGAGTTCCTGGACCGGGCGTTTGTGTACCGTATCGCCGAGGACCGCTACACGCCCGCCCCGCCGCTTCCCTATCGGGCGGCCGTCGGTTTGGTGATCAGTGGGGGTTTCGTGTATTGTATCGGGGGCGAAGACCAGATGAAGCAACGCACCGCCGCGGTGTATCGGATCGCGGTGGCCGAGCTTTGGAAACGGTAGGGATGTGAATTCAACCGAGATTCGGCCATTCGTGACCAACGCCGCCTCCGAACGCTTCGTCTCGCCCGCCGGCCGGCTCCTGCTAGGACTGTTCTGCGCGGCTGCAGCGTTCGCGAGCTCTGCCGTGGCGGCCGCGCCGCCGTTTGAAGTGAGCGGGATCTACCCGCACCTCGCACACTTCAATGGCGAAAACGAATGCGGCACCGGCGCGGTCGTGCCCTGGGCGGACCGGCTGTGGGTCATCACTTACGCGCCGCACAAGCCGAAGGGTTCGACCGACAAGCTGTACGAATTCGACGCCGGACTCAATCGCACGGTTCGCCCCGAAAGTGTCGGCGGCACGCCGGCGAACCGCTTCATCCACCGCGAATCACAGCAGCTGTTCATCGGTCCCTATGTCATCGACGCCCAGCGCAACGTGCGCGTGATCCCGCCGGACAAGATGTTCGGTCGACTCACCGGCAATGCGCGGCACCTCACCGATCCCGCGCGCAAGATCTACTACGCGACGATGGAGGAGGGGTTTTATGAGGTCGACGTCCGCACGCTCGCGGTCACGGAGCTTTTCCGCGACGAGCAACTCAAGGACGGGCGCAAGGCGGGATTGCCCGGCTATCACGGCAAGGGCCTCTATTCGGGGCAGGGCTTGCTGGTCTATGCCAACAACGGTGAGCACGGCAAAGACGCCTTGGTGAAACCGGACATCCCCAGTGGCGCGCTCGCGGCCTGGGATGGCGCCAGCGATCGATGGACCGTCGTGCGGCGCAACCAGTTTACCGAGGTCACCGGCCCGGGTGGCCTGTTCGGCAGCGACGATCCCGCCCGCGATCCGATTTGGAGCATCGGTTGGGACCACCGCTCGCTTATCCTCATGGTGCTCGATGCGGGCAAGTGGCACGGGTACCGGTTGCCGAAGTCCAGCCATTCCTACGACGGTGCGCATGGGTGGAACACCGAATGGCCACGCATCCGCGACATCGGCGAGCAGGATCTCCTGATGACCATGCACGGGGCGTTCTGGCGGTTTCCCCGGGATTTCACGCCGGCGAAATCCCACGGCATCGCGCCGCGCTCGAATTATCTCAAGGTGATTGGCGATTTCGCGCGCTGGAACGACCGCGTGGTCATGGGCTGCGACGACACCGCGCTCAGCGAGTTCCTCAACAAGCGCCGCGCGAAGGGCAAGCTCGCCGGGCCCGGGCAGTCGCAATCGAACCTGTGGTTCGTCCCACCGGCGCAGCTGGATCGACTGGGGCCGGTGATCGGGCGGGGTGCGGTCTGGCTCGAAGAGGCCGTGAAACAGGATGAGCCCTCGGATGCGTTCCTGTTCGCCGGTTTCGAGCAACGGATGCTTCACCTTGCGCACGGCGCGGGCGTGCCGGTGACGTTTACCCTCGAAGTCGATCGCCTGGGCAACAACCAATGGTCCGAACTGCGGCGCGTGGAGGTGCCCGCATCGGGCTACGCCTGGACTCTGTTTTCGGCGGCGGAAAAGGGTGCGTGGATTCGCGTCCGGGCCTCGCGTCATTGCGCGAGGGCAACGGCGTTCTTTTCGTTTCGCAACGCCGACCCGCGTTCGACGCCGTCCGAGGCGAGTTTCGACGGGCTGTTGTCCGGCGCCACTAGATCGGCGAGCGGTGGCCTGCTGCACGCCCGCGGCGACGGACGACAGACCCTGGAGTTTGCCGCCACGAAGATGGTTGGGGAGCAATCCGATCCGGTCGCCTATTACGAGATGGGGCCGGACATGAACCTCCGACGGAAGGACGAACCGGCGGCACTGGCGTGGATGGTCGCGAATGTGGCCATCCCGCGGGACGCCGTCGCCGTCGATGCCGCTTCGGTCGTCTATACGGATGAGCAGGGGCGGCGCTTCCGGCTGCCGAAAGGGCGCGCGGATTTTGCGCTCGACGGCCCGCTGGGCGCGGAACGGACAATGCGCGAAGTGTGCACCGAACGCGATCTGCTCAATTGCGCGGGCACATTCTTCGAGGTGCCGGCGGAGAACGCCGGTGGCATCGCCAAGATCCGTCCGGTCGCGACGCACAACCGGCGCATCCACGATTTTGCCAGCTGGCGCGGCCTGCTCGTCCTGTCCGGCGTGGCGACGGATGCCCCGGCCGCGAACCGCCACCTCATCCGCTCGGACGACGGCCGCGTCTCGGTCTGGGTCGGTGCCGTCGACGACCTGTGGCGCATGGGCAAGGCCGTGGGCGAGGGCGGACCGTGGAAGGACACGGCGGTCACGGCGGGCGAGTATTCCGACCCGTATTTGATGACAGGTTACGATCGCAAGAGGCTCACCCTGTCGCACCGGTCGCCCCGGAACGTCCGTTTGCGGCTCGACGTCGATTTGACCGGCACCGGCCACTGGGTGACGCACGCCGTGGTTGACGTGCCGGCGGGGCGGGAAGTCGTCCATGAATTCGCGGACGGCTACCAGGCCTACTGGCTGCGTGTGTCGGCCGATGCGGATACGACGGCGACAGCCTGGTTGGTCTACGACTGAGTTTGGAACTTGCGCCGGGAAATGCCGCGCTCCACTGCATGACGCGATGAATCTGAAACCGCTTTGTCTCGCGCTGGCCGGACTCATGGTGGCGGGCTGTGAGTCGGTGTCCGACGCGGCGGGGAGCGTGCGGGCAAAATTCGATGCGCGGACGCTGGCGCAGACCAGAACCTATGCGGCTCCGCCGCGCGTGACGTATGTCGCCGCCCGGGCGGCCTGCGAGCAGATGGGCTATCGTTTCCTGCGCGGCGGACCTGCCCAGGGGGAATTGGATGCGGTGAGCGGAATTGCGCCGGGAGAGGTGAACCGGAGTTCCCGGCAGGTTGCGGTCAAGGTTCGCCTGCATGCCACCCTGGATGGCACGGGCACGGAGGTCAGCGCGCGCTTCTCGGAGATCCTCGAGGCGGATTCCAGGAATCGGGCCGGTCTCGCCACCGAGACGCCGCTGCGCGACACGCCGCAATACGAAGTCTTTTTTCGCAGTGTGCAGCAGGCCCTCGACGCCCAGACCGGTGCGAGGCAATCACGACTTCCGTGATTTATCCGCTTTTGCGTTCGTCTCATGTCAAGAATCACCCGGCGGAGTGCGCTCAAGACCATGGCGGCGCTGACCGCCGGCTCCACGCTGCCACGCCGTTTGTCGGCCGCGCCCTCTGGCGTGGGCGCCGGCGTCCGCATTCCGCTCCTGCATCTCAACGATCTTTACCACCCGCCGCAGGACCCGGATGATCATATCGACCTGGCAACGATTGCGGCGCTCCCGGAGTACGACTTGCGCGGCGTCGTGCTCGATGTGACAAAAAAGTTTCTGCTGAACAAACCGGAAGGCTGGGACATTCCGCGCGATCCTGGCTACGTGGCGGTCGCCCAGCTCGGGTATTTGACCGGCCGGGCGATCCCGGCGGCGATGGGGCCGATCGAGCCGCTGGCGCATCCGGGCGACGCGGCGCTGGACCGGCCACGCCGGGAGTAGGCGGGGATCGGCCTGGTGACCGAGGTGTTGGCGCGGAGCGTGGAACCCGTGACGATCTCGGTCGTCGGCTCAGGCCGGGTGCTCGCGGCGGCCTTCAACCGTGAGCCGGCATTGTTGAAAGCGAAGATCCGCGCAGTCCTGCTCAACCGGGATCAACCGGCGGAACCAAGCGCGAGTGGAACGTCGGTCTTGATCCGGCGGCCTACGTGGCGTTGTGGCGGTCGGGATTGCCGATCCACTGGTTCCCGTGCGCGACAGAACGGAGCGCGTTCGATCCCGCGCATGAGCGGGGCACATTTTGGAAGGCATCGCACGCGGTGCTGTTCCGCGATCTGCCGGACGGGCTGCGGGCTTGGCTCAGCCATGCGTTTACCGGGTCGCTGCGCGGCGACATCATCCGGGCTTTGGCCGAGTCGGGCCGCGGTGCGGTCTGGGAACACGTGCACACGGGCGAGCGCAACCTTTGGGCGACGGTTTCGCTGGCGATGGGCGCGGGCCGCGTGCTCGCGCGGACGACCGAAGGCTGGCGCTTCGTGCCGGCGGCGGCGGCGGCGGGACTCGAATCGTGGCCGTTCCGCCTCGACCCGATCCGGGCCGCGATCGATGACGAGTCTCGCGTGAGCTGGCAGCGCAGCGAGGAACCGTCCGCGCATCGTTTATTCGGGCGCAAACCCGGGGTGGAATACGGTGGGCCCTGGCGGATGCCCTGAATGCGCTGCTGCGCGGCCTGCCGGTGTAAGCGTCCCTATAGGGCAGATTCCTTCTACCTGTAATTTCCGATCGCGGAGGGTGTTGGCATTTTTCGCGGGACTTTTTTGCCCGGCTTTTGTTTGGGTGGCGCCGATGGCAAACCCCAAAGCTCAATTTCGCCGCCTCACCGCGAGCGAACAACTCGTGCTCGAGCACCTCCAGGTGCGTCTGCTCACCACGCCCGACGAACTCGCGCGCTGCGACGAGCTCATCAGCGATCACCATTACCTGCAGAACTGCACGCTCGTCGGCGAGCATCTGCGCTATGTCGCCACCTACAAGGGCGAGTGGCTTGCGCTCGTCACCTTCAGCGCCGCCTCCTACCATCTGCGCTACCGTGACCAGTTCATCGGCTGGTCGCCCGAGCAACGCCGCCGCCTGCCGCTGGTGGTCAATAATTCGCGCTTCCTCGTCCTGCCCGACGCGCACTATCCCAACCTGCCCAGCCGCCTGCTCAAACAAGTCCTCGCGCGCCTGTCCGACGACTGGCTTGAGCGCTGGGGCCATCCCGTCGTGCTCGTCGAGACCTTCGTCGATCCCGAGTGGTTTCGCGGCACCACGTATAAAGTCAGCGGCTGGAGCGACCTGGGGCCGACTTCCGGCTTCGGCCGCCACGCGCAGGGTTTCTATCGAGCGCACGAGCGGCCCAAACAACTTTGGGTGAAGGAACTGGGCAAAGGCGCCTGCCAGCAATTGCGCGCCGCAGCGCTGCCGCCGGCCTGCGCCATGGTCGAAGCGCGCGCGCCACTGCGCTGCACCACGCCGGTGCGCGAGATCGGGAGCCTGCTCTCCGAATGCGAGAGCGTGCCGGAGTTTCGGCGGGGCCAGGCGCTGGCGTATCCGGTGGCCGGGATGCTCGCGTTGATCGTGATGGCCACCTTCTGCGGAGTCGTGCGCGGCCAGCGCGACCTAGCCGCCTTCGCCCGCACCCTCTCTCAAGGGCAACTGTGCGCGCTTGGTTTCCGCTGCGACCCGCACACGGGCCGCAGGCGCTGCCCAGGCGAGACGGCATTCTATCGTGTGCTCGGTGGTCTGCCGGAAGACAAAGTCGAGGCGG
>JBIJCX010000379.1:0-7908 GCA_044344465.1 Opitutaceae bacterium | reverse complement strand
GTGATGTCAAAACCCGGATCAACGTAGACGAGATTTGATATGCCGATCAGCGAAGGCCCGGCCTTGTCAATCAGGACGGTCGCGCCTTTCCGTTTGGCCACGTCTGCCGCGACTTTTCCAATTTCCTCGAGCATTAAGCTACGAAAAGTCTGCAACCGTTGCTGGAGTGAATTACGGGTATTTTGGATGAACGTGCCGATTTCGTTCTTCTTCTGCTGAATCGACTCGAGTTTTTTCTGCGCGTCGTTCTGCGCCTTGCTCTTCGCATCGGCCGAAAGTGCAGGATTCGTCGACTGTTCGTTCAGCGCCTTGTACTCCTCCACCAAAACATTGCCTTCCTTGTTCATCTTATCGACCTCCTCCTGCGCCTTCTGGTCGTCACTCTGGATTTTGGCGTTTTGCTCGACGGTCTTATAATGATTATCGTAAAGCTTCGCCATGTCGACAACCCGTAGGTTGACAGCCGGCTGGGCATAAGCGGCGAGCGCGAAAGCCCCGAAGGCCCCGAGCGCGACAAGTGATTGGATGGATTTCTTCATGAGTGCTGTTTTGGTCAGTGAAAGTTGCGACTGGAACATAATCAGAACCGTGTGCCAAAGGAAAAATTGAACTGATTGCCCTTCTTATTTAGTTTTGTGCCTGTCAACGGGATGCCAAAATCGAGGCTCAATGGAGCTCCGGCGACGAACAAGCGCACGCCAACGCCAAAATTATCGTTGTAGGTGCCGGGATTGAAGTCATAGGCGCCCGCATTCACGAACCCAGCATCGTAGAACGCGGCAAAGCGGATCGGGCTTACGATATCGAGCGAATACTCTGCACTGAAAAAACCATAGGTCTTGCCGCCAACCGGCTCGTCAAACTGGTCCCGAGGACTCACGTCGCGAAACTCGAAGCCCCGCAGGGTCGTGGGGCCGCCAAGATACCATTTTTTGTAGTAAGCGACATCCGTACTCTCCCCGAAGTTCTGAATGACGCCACCGCGGGCGATGAGACTGAGCACCTGTGTCTGCGCCTCAAAGACCGGAAAAAACTGCGAGCCGCGAAACTCAAGGCTGTAATAGTTGTTAATCTTGGCGCCACCGAGTGGTCCACCAGCGAAATTTAGATTCACTTCGACCCGGTTACCGGAAGTCGTGTTAATGATCTTGTCGCGGGTGTCGCGTTCGAGTTGCAGCCCGACCGTGGAAAGAGCATTACGTCCAGCCAGGGACTGGATCACCTGCGACGCGGAAGGCGAAACGTTGTTGATGTCGAAAATCTCGTAGGTGTAGGAGAGACGGCCATTCCAGAGTTCGAACAGATGCTTGCGCAGGTACACCTCGAAACCCGTCTCAATCTGGCTGTAGACCGAGCTGTTGTATTCGGAGCTGGTGCGGAAGATGCTGAAACCGAGACCGAGCTGACGCTGAAACAGCCAAGGCTCCTCGAACGACAGCACCACTTCGCTGGAGAGCGAGCCCAGTTGCATCCGCAGGCGGAACTTCTGACCGTCGCCCTGGAAAAACGAGCGCCGGTTGAAGAGATCGAAATTTGACTGTGATACCTCCGCGAACAGGGTCGCCCGCTCAAGGGAACTGAAACCTGCGCCAAACGTCAGGTTACCCGTTCGGCCCTCGTGTACCGCGATCCGCATATTGCGACGCCCCGGGATGTTTGTCTCCTGCGGGGTCACGTTCACATCTTCGAAGAAGCGTGTGTTCTCCAACCGCAGCTTGCTGATCTTCATCAACACGGTGCTGAACACATCTCCTGGTCCAAGCACCAGTTCCCGCAGAATGACCAGGCTCTTGGTCTTGACGTTGCCTTCGACGACAATCGACTCGACGATGAACTTCTCGCTCTCGTTAACCGTGTATTCGACATCAATGGCGCCGGTCGCGACATTCGGCTTGCGGTTCAAGCGTACGCGGGTGTCGAGATACCCGTCCTTGCCATAGAAGTCTTCGAGCCGCTCCACGTCCTTGTCGAGACGCGACGGCATGAACACGTAGCCTTTCTTTTGCCGGACCACACGCCCGAGCAGCTGCGAGGTAAACAGCTTGTTGCCGGAAAATGTCACGTCTCCAATATAGTATTGGCGGCCTTCATTGATGTTCACCACCAACTGCAGCCGCTGGGGAGTCGGATAGTTGAAAAGCACCTTGTCTTGAGGAATTTCCACGTCGAGAAAGCCCTGTTCCCGGTAGTAGTCCCGCAACTTATCGAGGTCGTCCTCAAACTGGTCGTCCTTGAAGCGCCCCGATCCCGTTAGCCATGAAAACATCCACCACTTCTTGGTCTCCATTTCGCTCCGGAGCTTCCGTGCCTTGACGTGGGCGTTGCCGACAAACTTGATTTCGGCAATCTTGACCTTCGCGCCTTCCCGGATCTTGAAGATGATCGTGCCGAAGCCGCCAATCCTGTCGCGCTCAATCGTATAGGTAACCGAGACCTGATTGTATCCGCTCTTCTGGTAATATTCCCGAAGTTTCTCGGAGTCTTCCTTCACCTGTCGCTCATCAAGGGCTTGGTTCGGTCGGGTCTTGGCCTCCTTTTCCAGGCGGGAGCTTTTCATCTTCTGGTTGCCCTCAAAACGCACGGCGAGCACGCGAAATTTGGGCGTAACTTCGACGACAATATTTGAGGTTCGTTCATCCACCATTTCGTGCTTCACCTCGATGAACTCAAATAAACCGGTGCGATAGAGTGACCGGATATCCCGGTCCAACGTAACCTCATCAAAGTCACCGCCTTCGCGCAACTGCATGTTGGCGCGAACCACCTGGTCGTTCACGCTAGCAGTGCCGACGAACTTAATCGTGATGGTGCCAACCTTGAAACTGGGGGCTTGCGGTGGCGGCGGCTGTTGGGCCGCAGCCGGTTGGGCTGCCACCGGAGTCAGACCCGCTGCCATCAACCAAAGGAACGTGAAAATGTAGGACGCGACCCTGCGCCCAGGGTTACTGGTGGAAGTTTTCAAAGCGGGTGATGTCTCGAAGGAAGGTGAGTCTCAATTCTCCTACTGGGCCGTTTCGTTGCTTGGCAACGATTAACTCGGCCGAGTCGGCGGCAACTTGGAATTTTTCATCGGCGTCCCGTGGACGGGCAAGCATCAGAACTACGTCAGCGTCTTGCTCAATTGATCCAGATTCACGTAGGTCAGCCAGTTTTGGGATACGATTCTCTTTTTCGGATGAGCGATTCAGCTGGGATAATACAAGTACTGGCACGTCAAGTTCCTTCGCCAGCGACTTTAGTCCACGGGACGCTTCCGCGACCTGCTGCTCGCGGGGCATGCGGGCGTCGGTGGGACTCAACAACTGCAGGTAATCGACGACAATGAATCCCAAGGGCGTCCTCGCATGGGTCCGCCGCGCTTTCGCCCGGAGCTGCATGATCGAGAGCGCACTGGAATCATCGATAAAGATTGGCGCCTTGGAAAACTCGTCCGCGGCTTCCACCAGCCGGTTCTGCTCATCCCCGTTCTTGGACAGCAATCCGTCACGCAGCAGCTTCATGTTCACCCGAGCACGGGAGCAAAGCATGCGCAACGCCAGTTGCGACGCGCTCATTTCGAGGGAGAAAAACAGCGTCGCTGCGGGCGCCCCCCGCTTCGGCATGGCGGCTGCCTCCGCGATGTTAAGGGCGAGCGAGGTCTTGCCCATCGAGGGGCGCGCAGCCAGGATGATCATCTCCTGACGCTGAAAACCCCACATCAGCGCGTCGAGATCCTTGAAACCCGATGAAACTCCGGTGAGCTCACCCTTCTTCATCATCATCTTCGTGATGACATTCATCGCTTCGCGCGTCGGTTCGCGCATCTGCTTCGCACTCTCGCTCACCCGGTTTTGAGTGACGGTAAAAATCTTCTGCTCGACCTGATCCACAAACTCATCGATCCCTCCGGAAAAGTTGTAGCAATCCTCCACCGCACCGGTCGCCGACCGGATGATTTCCCTGAGCAAGCTCTGCTCCCGCACCTTTTCGATGAAGTAGGTTGCCTGCGCCGTGGTGGGAATCCGGCTGCTGACCTGAGCCAGGTACGCGTAGCCGCCAACCGCATCCAATTGGCGGGCGGTCTTCAGTTCCTCCGCCACGATCGAAACATCAATCGGAGTCTGGCGGTTGTAGAGCTCGAGCAAACGGTCATAGATGATTCCATGCTTGGTGTCGTAGAAAGACTCGGGGCGAATCCGCGCCTCAAGGCAGCGGGAAAGCACGTCCGCCCCATCGATCAAACAGCAAGCCAGGAGATGTTCCTCCGCCTCGAGACTGTGCGGCAGCGAGCGACCGATCGTCGCAACGGGCGCGCTCAGAGCGCGAACGGGAGAATTAGAGGCTTCTTGAACCATGCGCGAACGGTCAGTCAGAGCGTGCGGGAGCCAAGCGGCAATAGTGAGTTTTCAACATTCTATTCTCAAAAATGGGAAGGCCGCGTCCGTCCAGCGGACGCGGCCTCCAAAGGTTGGGTTCAACTGGGCCGGAAGCTGCACCGGGACATCCTGCGCCTCAAGTCGCGAGACAAAAATTCGTCGCGAACCGCGGCTGGAATATCCTGATTAAGACTTGGATTCCTTCCGCGGGCGCCATTCACCCCGCTTCTCGGTCTTTTCGGATGGTTTTTCCTCCGTCACGACCGGTTCGATCGGGTTTTCCGACACCACGTCAAAGGCAAGCTCGACCGCGACATCGGCGTGCAGCTTCACCTTAACCGTGTGCTTGCCCAAGGTCTTCACCGGGGTGAAAAGATGGATTTTCTTCTTGTCGAGTTCGATCCCCGAAGCGACGAGCTTGTCATGAATGTCGGTCGCTGTAATCGCACCAAACATCTTGCCGCCCTCGCCCGTTTTCACGGCAAACGCCAGGCTGGTCTTTTCGAGTTTCCGGGCCATCTCCTGCGCTCGGGTCAATTCGTCCTGCTCGCGCTCAGCCCGGCGCTTTTTCAGCGCGTCAACCTGCTTCCGATTGGCGCCGGTAAGCGGCACCGCAATCTTTCGCGGAAGGAGAAAATTGCGGGCGTAGCCGGCGCGGACTTTGACTTGATCGCCTTCGCCGCCGAGACCTTCGACGGGTTTGACGAGGAGAACTTCACTGTTGGCCATGATCGTTTTGAGTTAAATGTTCTTGTTTGAGAGGCGGAGGCAGGCCGGCAAGGCTCATGCGCAGGAGCGGCCTAATTCTTGGTTCGGGTGGGAAAAGCCGTGCGGTCGTGCACCCAGATTAAAACGGGACGTCTTCGTCCAGTTTGTCGGGTGCCGGAGGTTTGGGCGAACCACTCCGGGGTGGCGGTGAATGGCGCTCGGGGGAAACCGTCTGATCGACGTCGGCGGCGGGCGCACCGGCAGCACCACCCCCTGCCCCGCCACGACCGTCACCGAGAAATTGAAAACCCTCTAGGACCACCTTCATGCGGCTGCGCTTTTCTTTGGTATTCTTGTCCTCCCACTGGTCGAGGCGAAGCCGCCCCTCTACGTAGAGGGGCCGGCCCTTCGTGCAATACTTGGCGATCGTCTCCCCCTGTTTGCCCCATGCCTCGATATCCACATAAATCACTTCCTCACGGCTCTCGCCCGATTCCATCTTGAACTGACGGTTGATCGCCAGCGAGAACTGGCAAATCGGGGTGCCTTTGGGCGTGACGCGCAACTCCGGATCGCGGGTCAGATTGCCCATGAGCATGACTTTGTTGAGCGAAGGCATGGGATAGAGGAACGCCAGCAGTCCGGTCAGGCCGACTGGATGAACGTGCGGTATACGCTGCTATTCAGCCGGAGCCGCTCGCGCAGATGCGCCGGGGCATCAGCCGGAGCCGTGAAAGCGATGTGCACGTAGGTTGCCCCCGTGAGCTTTTTGTCGGTCACGCGCGCGAAGTCCTTTTTTCCGACACTTTCCACGCCGGTGACCTCGCCTTTAACCTCGGTGATGACCTTCTTCACGCCATCGACGATTTGGTCGATGGACTCTTCCTTGCCGCGATTGTCGAGGATGAAGGTCGCGCGGTAATTGCGATTAGTTGAATTCATTTTGGGTCTCTGCGATTAAGTTGGTTCATGGCCGGCTCGATGCCGCGTGCGAGCAGCAATTCGAGGCCTTCCACGTAGTGATCGATTTTTTGGCTGAGGATAGTCTGTTGTTCTGGCGTGAATTTTCCGAGGACGAAGTCCGTGAGTTCCATCTGAGGCGGCTGCTTGGGCCCGATTCCAACCCGATACCGGACGAAACCGTCGCCGACGTGGGTGAGCAAACTCTCGACCCCGTTGTGGCCACCGGCGCTGCCAGATACCGTTACCTTCACCAAACCGAGTTCAATCGTGAGGTCGTCGTAGACCGCAGAAATCGCCTCTGGCTCGATTCTGTAAAACCGCGCCATGGCGGCGATTGACCGACCGCTGTCATTCATAAACGTCTGCGGCTTCACCAGCCACCGGGTTCGGCCAGGGGTGAAATCCCAGCGTGCAAGTTCCGCTTCGAACTGCCCCGCTTGCTTCCAAGCGAGGCGGTGTTTCCGGGCGAGAGCATCCAGCACCAGCCAGCCTGTGTTGTGGCGGGTGTGCTCGTATTCGCGGCCCGGATTGCCGAGACCGGCAACGAGCGAGATGGACATGACTCAAAGAACGATCGCCAAGCCCCACCACAGTCACGCGGCGGAGTGGCGTGAAGGAAACGGTTATTTCTTGGCGGGAGCAGCCGGTTTCGCCGCGCCACCAGCGGGCTTGGCTGCTGCCGGCGCCGCGCCGGGCTTGGCGCCAGCAGCGGCCGGAGCTGCAGCTGCAGCCTTGGCGTCGCCAGCGGGTGCTGCTCCAGGAGCGGCCGCGCCCTCGGCGGGAACGGCACCGGGAACTGCGGCAACCGCACCTTCGACAGGCGCAGCAGCAACAACTTCCTGGACAATCTCGGCCACCGGCTCGACGCAGGACACGATGGGCTGACCCTTCGAATCGAGGAACTCGACCCCAGACACCGGCTTCAGGCTGCTCACCTTGATGGCTTCGCCCACCTTCAGTTCGGTTACGTCGACTGTGATCGACTCGGGCAAGTCCTTCGGCAACACCCGAACGCGGAGGAGATGCGTGTTCATTTCCAACACGCCGCTCTGGTTCTTGACGCCAAAAGATTCGCCAATGACGTGAACAGGGACCCGAATCTCGAATTTCTCGTCGGCCTTAACTTCCTGAAGATCGACGTGCAGGTACTTATCGGTGATTGGGTCGCGCTGCACCTCCTGGAGGAATGAAAGCGCATTGTCCGGGCTGTCGCTCCGCGCAAGCTCGATGAGCACGGCACGGCCGGCAACTGACTTGAGCAGTCGGACGAACTCGGCGCCTTCGATCGAGAGTGACACCGGACTGGTGTGCTTCCCGTAGAGAATGGCGGGGACGCGATTCGCCTTGCGAAGGCGTCGGGAGGCGCTACGCCCGGTCTGGGCGCGCGGGGCGACGTTGAGTTTGAACTGTTGTGTCATGGGTTTCGTTCCCCCTGTCACCCCGGAATTGGAGGCAGGCGTAATGGAAAAGAGGGTGAGGTGATAGGATGCACCGCCTTGAATGCAACCAAAACTTTAGGGGCGGCGCGAATTTCGGTGGAAATTGTCAAAACGAGCACTGACAAGCCGCGCGTGCCCACTGTTTTTCGACCTCTCTTTCGCAAGGCCCTCGCCGCGCGAACGTCACTGCCGGTAGATCAGTGGCAGAGCAGGTGACTGTTAAAAGTGAAACGGCCTTTTTGCCGATTTTCTCGCACCTGATCCCGCGCCTCCTAACCTCGGCCGCACAACTACTTGGGCCAGAATCGTGTGTTTTCCACCTTCGCCGAAATTCGCCCATTTTTGGCCTCCACTGCAGAAAACACCTGTAGAAGCCAAAGTAGAAGATTATGCCGAGTAGACCGGTAGGGAGACCGCGTTTGAGAGGGAGGCGGTCGGCCTCA
>JBIJCX010000378.1:0-7920 GCA_044344465.1 Opitutaceae bacterium | reverse complement strand
TGGGAATTTCCCCTGCAGTCCAAGCGCGGGCTGAAGCACCGCGTTCCGCGAAATCTCCTGGCTAGCGCTCATCGCGAAAACGCAGCGAGAAAAGATCCGCATCCTCCATCGCGAACCGGAGCCGCACCGGCTGGCCGGCGAGCGCGCCGAGATCGGCGCCCGGTTTCCATTTCACGACGCGGGCAATCTCGTCGCCGTAGATCGGCACGCAGTCGGCGAGGGCGAAACCGGGCCGCGGCTGGCCGGACTCGTCCTGCACTTCGACGCGGATCTGGCCGCCAGCGCTGGTGGAGAAGTTGATCTCGAGTTCGCGGCCGGAGAACCGCAGCGGCTTCGTCACCATCTCGCCGCCGGCAAACGGCGCGTTGACCGAGGCGAAGCCGTCGAGTCGCAGCAGATACCGGCGGCCGCCGGTGAGCAGCACGGACATCTCGTGCGGGCCGGTCTGGTGGATGCCCAGCGCCGCGTAGTTGGCGCGGTTGGCCCAGCCGTTCTTGCCGAGGCCGGGCCGGATGATGCTCTCCATGAACGTGCGGTCGTACGTGTTGCCGCCGCGGGTGGTCATGAAGGCGATGTCCGTGGCGGCCCCGCGCTTCGCGATGAACCGGGTGGGCAGTGCTATATAGATGTGCGGGGCGCGAACGTAGGGCTGGGTGCCCGCCGTGTACAGTTCCTCTCCCGGTGCATTTGGTTTCATCGCCACCGGCTCCGACCAGCGCAGGAAATCCTGCGACGTCGTGCGCGCGATGCTGCGCCGTCCGCCGTCGAAGATCCGAAAATAGCAGACATACCTTCGCTCGGATTCGGACCAGAATGCATGGTTCTGCGAATCGAATGAACCCCACGCTTCAGGAATGACGGCCGCCGCCTGCATTCTGTGCCAATGGATGCCATCCGCGGATGCATAGGCCTTCAGTCCGCCCGCCCCGTATTTCTCGCGAAATTTTGCATGCTGCGGCTGATACCGGCCGCCGCCGAGGGCCTTGAACTTTTCCGCCGGCGGCACACCGGATCGGGCGTCGATGAAGGGGGTGAAGTTGTGCGTGACGAGAAAGTCATCGGCGAGAACCACATTGCCCGACGGAAACGTGGGGTGCTGGTAGATGCCGTAGTTGGGCAGCGTCCAATGGATGCCGTCCTTGCTTTCAGCGGCCAGAGTCACCTCGCCGAGGTGGTAGGTGTCCCAGCCGTCTCGCCAATGCGCGCCGGGCACCTTGTCGCCCCGGTAATAAAAGCGGAAGGCATCGCCGATGCGGAGCACCGTGGCGTAGTGGCCGTCGGGTCGGGGCGGCGACACCGGGGGGGCGAGTTGCGGCGAGTGCAGCCTGAGCGCCGCACCTTTGAGCTCCGCGATCAGAAACCGATCGACGAACAACTCACGCCGCGGGCCGAGATCGAGGGTGTCGCCAGCGAGGGCGGAACCGGACAGGAGCAGGAAGCCCAAAATGCGGGCGCGGGTGCAGGTCATAAGGAGGAGGGGTCGGATCGATCGCGCGGCAAGACGCTGCGAATCAGAATGTGCTGTTTACTCCGGTCGTCCAGAGGCCGCCGTACTGAATCCGCTGGTTGAGCCGTGCGTAGGCGGGCGTGTCCGGTCCGGAGATCTCGAGATCGTTGCGCACGGCGTTGTTGAAGGTGGCGAAGAAGCCCAGCCACGGGTTGAGCCGATACTCGCCACTGAAATTAAATGTCGTCTGGCTGGCCCGCCAGCGGAACGTGTCGGGGGCGAGACCGCGGCCCGCCGCCACCGCGGCGAGCCGATTTCGGGATCGGTAGTTCCAGTTCAATTTCACGTTGAAGCGTTCCCGGGAGAGACTCACCCCGCCGTTGAGGATTCGCGGCACCGCGTTGGCGAAGTTCGCCTCGGCCGGACCGAGAGCCCGGACCGTGCTGAGGTTGGCGAAAACCTGCACGCCGCGCGCCCAGTGCGGCAGAAACGTGAGCGCCTGCTTGTAGTTCACGTCCACTCCCTCCATCCGGACGGTGTCGGCGAGATTCTGCTGGGTCGCCACGTCGTAGCGCCCGTAGACCGCGGGATCGAGTCCGTACAGCGCCAGGAAGTCCGGGGTGGCCCGGACCACGACGCTGCCAAAGAAATGATCGATTTCACGCCGCCAGGCCCCGATGGAGATCATGCCGACGTCGGCGAAGTACTGTTCCAGTGAAAGCTTGGCCGTCCGGGCCGCCCAGGCCTTGATGCCGGCGTTGTTGATTGTGATCCGTTGCGTCGATGGATCCGCGGCCTCGGTGTCCGGGAGGGTGACGCCGCCGGCGTACTGGTTGAAGTTGGGGCGGCCCACCGACTGATAATAGCCGGCGCGGGCGAGGAGATTTTCACGCACGGTGAAAGTGGCGTTGAGGCTGGGGAAGAACCGCAGGTACTCCTTTTCGGCCCGCAGTCCGCGATCGACGAGCGTGAGTCGGGCGCGGGCGAGCGCATCGGTGGTGATGGGCAGGGGCTGGCCGTTGGGGCCGCGCACCACCCGTCCCGAGGCGTCGCGCTGGTAGTTGCGGGTCGGGTCGTTCAACGGTCCCTCCGCCTCGACGTTCGTCTGTTCCGCCCGCAACCCCGCCACCAGCCGCAGGCGACCCTCGACAAGACGAAGGTCGCCACGCAGGTAGCCCGCGCTGACGATTTCCGCTGCGCGCTTCGAGTTGTTGGCGTTCGACGTGTGCGTCGCAGACTCGTTTTCCGTAAACCAGGCCGGTCGGTTCCGGTAGAGTTCGTAGAGCTTCCAGTTGCTCACCCACTCGATGGGCGGGAAGCCGAAGCCGGGCACGACCCGGGCGTTGTTCTCGTCGAGCACGACGGCGGCGCTGTCGTCACTTCCCACGGGGGTCTGGCTCGCGCGCCCGTCGGCGCCGACGAAAGTCAGAGCGGTCGATCCTCCGGTGCGCAGATCCTTGAGTTGTCGACGAAGGTCGAGGCCGCCCTTGACGACGAGGGGAACGCGTCCCGAAAACTCGCGGCTGAGGTTCGCATACGCGCCCTGCTGGACGGCCAGCACCCGGTTCAGACCGCGGGCGAGCGCATCGCGAGTGTGAAAACTTGCGGTGTTCAGCGCGTAGCTGGCGATGGCGTAGGGATTGATCGGGGCACCGCCCGCGCCGTCATTGACCGCGATCGTGCCGGGCCGGAGCGGGGAGATGTTGTCGAAGGCGACGGTGAGATTCTGGCGCGCCGCGTTCGAATTGAAAAACATCCCGTGCGACGCGTTCTCCACGGCATTGGTGTTTTGCGAATGGCCGATCCCGGCATCGGCCTTCCAGACCGGGCCGTCGTGCCGGTAGGTCACAGTCGGAGTGTAGCCCTGGTCGACCGGGACGCGGGTGGCGTTCGCCAGCGCGATGTTCCCGGCGCCCGCAAAGCCCCGCGTGGCTGTTGGGCTGAAATCGCCGGGCTGGATGCGGGTGATCGCAAACTGGATGTCGCGCTGAAATACGCCCTGATCGTTCTTGATGTAATTGAACGCGACGGAGAGGCGGTCGTGCGGCCCGAGTTTGTAGTCGACGGTCGCGGCGAGGGATTGGCGTTTGGAATCCACGCTGAAAAAACCGGTCGAGTAGTTGGTGAGGTAGGGGCGCTCGGGCGCGGTATCGGGAAAGGTGCCGCCATTGGTCACGGCACTGGCGCCGCGCCACGTCGTGAGCATGCGCTCGTGGTTGATGTACTGTCGGGAGACGCCGCCGGAGAGGGTGAAACCGAAGCGATCGTTAACGGGTCGGAGATAGGAAAAGTTGAAGCCGGGATGAACCTTGGGGGACGGATTCTGGCCGGGCCCCGGCGTGCGCTCGAAGGTTATCGGCTCATTGTCCCGCCACACCACGAACGCGCTGCTCCGGAAAACCGGTTTCGACCGCTCGAAGGCGCTCAGCCCCACCAGATTGACTGTCCCGGCCAGGGCCGAGCCGGGAGATTCCGGCGTCGGCGTATGCAAAACCTCGATGCGCGACAGGCTGTGCGTCGTGGGCGCAACGCCCAGCATCACGGGGCGGCCGGTGGTTTCGCGACCGCTGGCGACATCGAAGCCATTGATCCGTACCGGGACGTTTTCGGACGGGACCCCGTTCATCTCCACAAAGGCGGTTTCGCCGTTGGCGATACTGATCGCCATGCCGGGAATGAACTGGAGAACTTCGCCGATGCCGCCTTCGCCCTTCGGGCCGAATTCGTCGGCGGCGATGACATGGCGGATATCGGGCGCAAAGCGTTGTTCGTTGATGGCGATGGCCGCGCCGTCCATTTCGCGCGTGGTCGCGACTACGAACTCCGACATTTTGACCGTCTGGCCACCCCGGGCTTCGACCGGCGCCGCGCCGGTCAGACTGACATCGAGCCGAGCCACCTGCCCGGTTGTCACCGTTACGGTCGCGGTTTTTGCCGGCAGGCCGGTGAAGAACACTCTTACGCGGGCGACGCCCGCGACGACGTTGGCCAGCCGGTACTGGCCGGTGGCATCGGTAAACGTTTCCTGCGTTGTGCCCTCGATCGTGACGCGGGCCTTGCCCAGGTATTCGCTCCGACCGGGGTCGAACACACGGCCTTCGATTGCACCGGTCGCGGTGCCTTGGGCGGAAAGCGGGTTCGACAGCCACACCGCCGCCGCCAGCAGTACGCTCAGACGGATCAGTTCGAGGAACGGAGTCGCGCGGTTCGGGCGGCGACCGGCGGTCGCGGATGGCAGGAAGTCAGAGTTCATCGGAGAGGGGAGTTTTGGTTGTCGTTGATCGCCTCCGCGGATGAATGCGACTTGATGGAATGGGAGCCGCCGCCGTCGAAAACGTCTTGTTGGCCATCCAGCCTGCAGGCCATCCGGGCCTCCGCGAACCACCTTCTTCCGGTAACATGATGATACCGGAGCCGGACGATTGGAAGCAGAGATGCCACCGGTCGGTGGCCGCGTTTGGCTGCAGCGAAAGCGCAGCCCTTCGATCCGGACGTCATGCCCAGGGAACCAAACCCAGCGGCCGCGGAGATCGCGAAGGCGCCATCCGGAGCGATGTCGTTGCCGAGGTGGGCCGTGCACTCCGTGCGCGGCCGGGTCGCCCGGGTGCTCATTTACCGTTGTCATCTAATGGATGACAATGGACCTGGGCGTCCCGCCCGTGCCCACGTGCGCTACGATCGATCCGGATCGTTCATGCTCTCGACGATTTCCAAATCGCCTGCCAGCAGGCTTCCTACCCGCGGCCCATCACCTTCGCGACCGACGCCCCCTCGACGAGCTCGGGCAGCAGCAGCACGTGCCTGGGCTCATCGCGGTCCGCGCCGGGCCGCAAGGCCCACATCACCGTGGAGAAGATCGCGCGCGCCCGCTTTTCCGGACGGCAGAGGTAACGGCTCGGTTCAACCGGCAGATAGCGCAGGCAGAAGTCGTCGTCCCGGCAGAGGAGCGAGAGGTCGCGCGACACCTTGAGCCCGCGTTCCGCCAGCAGCCCGGCGATGCCCATGTAGTGGTAGGGATTCGCGATGAGAAGCGCGGTCGGGCATTGGGCCAGACCGAGGATTCGATCCGTCATGCGCCGCAAACTATCCATCGTGCCGGCATGGCGGAACACCTGTGCGGTGGCGCCCGTCCCGGCCGACTTCTCCACGCCCTCGAGAAAGCCCTGCTCGGTCAAGCGATCGCCGGCCCGGTTCTTTTCATTGATGATCAGCGCGAGCCGCCGATGGCCCTTGCCGAGAAAAAATTGCGCCGCGTGCCGCGCCGTTGCCTGGTAGTCGACATCGACATAGGGCAGGGCGAGGCCTTCGTGCGCCGTGCCCACGATCACGGTCGGGATGCGGCGGGCGTGAAACCACGCCTGGCAGGCGCGGGTCGAGAACGCGAGAATCCACGCGTCGCAGGGAAAGCGGGCGACCAGATTCACGAGGGCCGCGCCGGGGCGCGTCGAAAAGAAGCTGTGCCCGACATGCGTTTCGAGCCGGTAGCCATTTTCGTAGAGCAGCGCGCGCAGAAAATCGAAGAAGACCGTCGAGTACGGTTCGAGTTGATCCACCGGATCGGGCAGGATCAGACCAATGGCGCGCAGGGCCCGGAACTCCTCCCGTGGCGTCGGGAACTGCAGCACCCTGGTTTCCTGGCCCGGGATTGTCTGCAGCAGTTTCTCCCGGCGCAGCAACGCGA
This sequence comes from Opitutaceae bacterium, assembly GCA_044344465.1. Classification (GTDB taxonomy): domain Bacteria; phylum Verrucomicrobiota; class Verrucomicrobiia; order Opitutales; family Opitutaceae; genus ER46. The sequence continues at coordinate 1,792 of JBIJCX010000378.1, read as the reverse complement.
GCGCGGCACGCACGGTCCGCCGGCTCACCTGCAGGGAGGTGGCGAGCCAGCGTTCGCCCGGGAGGCCGCCGCTGAAGGCTCCGCTACGGATCTGCTCGGCCAGCCCGAGCGCCACCTGCCGGCTCAACGTCGCATATTTTGGTGAAGGGGTGAACATGGTGGACTGGCCGCGCGCGGACCCGACGCTCCGGGCTATTTCGTCACGGGCCGACCGGCCAACGGATTCAAGGGCGATCAGGGGGCAGGCATTTCACGGCAGGGCGCGAGGCAGAGGAATTATTCCCCGCGCCCGGGCCATGGCTCACTCGCCCAGTTTCTTTCCGGTCACGAGGTGGTTCTGGACATAGTCGCGCACCGCGTCGGCAAGCGGCGTCATCGGGCGGTCGTAACCGGAGGCGCGGAGCTTCCCGATGTCGGCCCGGGTGAAATACTGGTATTTGCCGCGCAGCACCTCGGGCATGGCAATGAACTCGATCTCGGGCCCGCGGCCCAGCGCCGTGAAGATCGCGCGGGTGAGCGTCAGCCACGTGTTCGCCTCGCCGCTGCCGAGGTTGTAGAGGCCGCCCGCGGTCGTCGCGTGCTCGGCGAAGTGCAGGGTCATCTCGACGGCGTCCTTGACGTAGAGGAAGTCGCGCTGCTGCTCGCCGTCCTTGAACTCCGGCTTGTGGCTCTGGAAAAGCTGGACGCGGCCGGTGGCGAGGATCTGTTGGTAGGCCTTGTGCACGAGCGAGCGCATGTCGCGCTTATGATCCTCGTTCGGGCCGAAGACATTGAAGTATTTCACGCCCACGATGCGCGCGAGGCAACCTGTGCGTTGCGCGTGCAGGTCAAAGAGGTGCTTGGAGTAGCCATACATGTTCAACGGCCGCAGGCGGGAAAGATTTTCATCCTGGTCGTCCATGCCCTGCGCGCCGTCGCCATAGGTCGCGGCGGACGAAGCGTAGACAAAGCGGGCACCCTGCGCGAGCGACCAGGCGGCGAGCTCCTTGGTGTAGGCGAAATTGTTGTCGATCAGATACGAGGCGTTCGTCTCGGTCGTGGCCGAGCACGCGCCGAGGTGAAACACGGCTGAGAATTTGCCGAACGCCGCCGGCTGCTGCTGGAGCGTGCGGCGAAAAACGTCGGCCTCGACGTAGTCGGCAAAACGCAGGGGCACGAGGTTCCGCCACTTTTCGTCGGTGCCGAGGAAATCGGTCACGACGATGTCCTCGTGGCCGCGTTGATTAAGCGCCCAGACCAGTGCGCTGCCGATGAAGCCGGCGCCGCCGGTAACGAGAATGCGACCGTCGAGAGTACTCATTGAAAATTGAGAATTGAAAATCAGGAATCGCTCATTGCGGTCAGCGTCGCCGCACGACGCCATCGAGAATTCCAAGTCTCAAATTTTCAATTATCAATTTTCACTCCTTCGCCCCACCGCCGGAGGCAACTGGGGGAGAGATGTCCGCTCAGTAGTTAACCCGAGGCGGCATGGTGGGCCGTATCGCTGACCAACCCTCGTTTACCCGTCCTTGGAGAGCTCGCGGGAGCGGGCCGTCGCTGCGAGCACGGTTTCGCGCAGCACGCCGCGAAAGTCGCGCCGCGCCATCTGTTGCAGTCCGGCGAAGGTGGTGCCGTTGGGCGATGTGACCTGATCGCGCAGCACCTCGGGCTCGGTGCCCGTGTGCGCCATCAGCCGCGCGGAACCGAGCACGGTCTCGAGGGCGAGCCGCCATGCCGTCTCCCGCGGCAGGCCGGCGGCCTCGCCGGCATCGCGCAGCGCGGCCGTGAACTCGAAGACGTAGGCCGGGCC
>JBIJCX010000377.1:0-7930 GCA_044344465.1 Opitutaceae bacterium | reverse complement strand
AGGTTTTTGAACGCAATGCCGACGGCAGCTTTGTCCTTACGGCCGCCCGGGCGCGGATTCGCCGGGCGGTCGCGGGCGCGACCGGATCGATCGAACAGATCGAGCTGACCTGGCACGAGCGGAAGGCCCGCTCCAAACGCTCCTATGACGACTTCTATCCGAGCGTGCATTTCACCTACAACATGACGGAGAAGTTCCTCGCCCGGGCGGCCTACGCCAAGACCTATGGCCGGCCCGACTTCACCTTCATCATTCCGAACACCGTCATCAACGAATTCGAAAACTCTGAAGGCGACGTGACCGGGGGACGGCTGACCGTGCGCAATCCCGGGCTGCTGCCGTGGACGGCCGACAACTACGACATTTCGATCGAATATTACACGGATCAGGGCGGAGCGTTCGTCGCCGGGGTGTTCCGCAAACAGGTATCGAACTTTTTCGGCAGCGTAATCCGGGATGCGACCCCGCAGGAGCTCTCAGATGCCGGCGTCGATCCCAACGCGGTCGACTGGACCGTAAGCACGACCGGAAATGTGGGCGACGCACGGGTCGACGGATTGGAACTATCCGTGAACCAGTCGCTGAGCCCGCTCGATCACCGGTTGGGGGGCTGGGGTAAGAGCCTTCGGGTGTTCGCCAATCTCACGAGGCTAAACCTGCAAGGGAACCAATCGGCGAATTTCACCGGTTTCCTGCCTACGAGCATCAACTACGGCGTCCAAATCAACCGAAAGCTGTTCGGGGCTTCCATCAAGGCGAACTATCGAAGCAACGAAACCTCCGCCGCCGTCGCCGCGCTCGGACCGGAGGGGCGCAACTACTTCCGCGGGCGCACGCACATCGACGTTAACTTCAACTATAACATTCGCCCCAACCTGGGCGTTTTCGTCAATTTGAGGAACATCGCCGACCGGTATAATGAAATATACAAGGAAGGCGAAGGCCTCCCGGCTTACGCGAAGCTCGTCAATATCCGGAATTACGGCATCCCGTTCAATTTCGGAATCAAGGGCTCGTTCTAGCCGGAACACGCCAAGCTCGCCGGCGCTCCAGCGGCGCCCGACCACAATCGGGCGCTGCTCCCTGGTGACGATCGCCGAGCAGAACACCGGCGCCGCGCGGGGTTCCCTTCCTGGGCAAGGAACCGAATCCGACCGTGGCCACCGGTGCCCTTCCCTGCTCCGTCGCCGATGCCCCCCTCGAAGTCGTGCTTTCCGCCAGGCATCCATCAAAGTGCTCAGGTGGACACGCCAGCTACCCCGCCAGGCACGATTCCGGTCAAACGCAGGCCGTTCGCGCCCCAAGATGACCTCGGGTGAGGGTTCGCGCGGTTGTTCGACCACCTGCAGGCGCAAGGTCAACTAATCCATCACCCAGTATTCCAAGGCACCAAGGGCGTGCGCGTGTTCGGAACGTTTGATGCGCCGCTCTTCACACCTGCAACGCGGCACTCTCGGCTGCATCGAGCTTTCTCCGCAGCGCCGCACGCAGGGCAGGCGAGCTCTTGAGCGACTCCTCGAACGTCGCCTGCGTGGCATCCACCGTCACGCGTCTCGACTCACTGCGTTGCACCGGCAGGCCGACCAGCATCTTGAAGACGAACTCGACCGCGGCCAAGCGCGTCCTGGCGTCCGGCTCCGCGACCCATTTCTTGTCATACTTATCGTAGAACATCTGGTTGGCGCCCAGTGCCGCCTTCACACCGGCAATCGTCAGCGCCGGGATCTCGGGGTCGCCCTCGAGACCGAGGAGCAGCACTTCGGCCGCGGAACGTTGTTGCGACTCAGGCGCAGGCGCCAGGGCGGCGGCGGGGCCCGCGGCGGCGTCCTGCGCGCGCGCGACGATGGTATCAGACGCTTTGACGGTAACGTCAATCTCTCCATTTCCAGTCTGGGTGTATTCATTCATTTTTCGTCCTCGTAAAGCAGGCGGCTACGTCGAGACGGCCAAGGAATGGCGATCTTCTGCCCGTCGACCTCCAGGTAAATCCACTGCGGCCAAGACCCATACTTGCTGGCCTCAATCAAATCCCGGGCATAGAGGATCGCTGCCTCACGAGCCGGGCTTCCGGTATCATTCAATATTTCCATATCGAGCAGTAGAGCGCCGACATGGTCCCCGGCATCTTCGAGGGCGAGGACTTGCTCAAGGAAGGCTCTGCACTTGGAGTTCATGGTGCGTGGGTCTCCGAACGACACCGGCGACCTGAGGCGAAGCCGACCGGTCGCAAGTGTTCATCGGTTTCTATTTTCAAGTTTTTGTTCCAAAGGTTTATATTCATACGTTTCTATTGAAGTTGCCCATTCACTTGCCCTTCAGTTGCCCATTGAGTTGCCCGTCAGTTGTCCGTCAGTTGTCCGTCAGTTGTCCTTGAGCTGCCCTTGAGTTGCCCTCGCTGTTGAGCGCTTCTACTTTTGCAGTCATGGCTGCATCGGCGGCGTGCTCGGCGTTGAGTTTGCCGGCCCGCTTGGTGTGTTTCTCGACGATGGCAGTCCGCAGATCCGCCGCCGGCTTCCTGATTGAATAGTAGGTGAGCCGTCGCGCGTAGGTAGCGCGGGCGAAACACCCGCGCAGGTGTAACTCGTCAAGTGTGCTGCGTAATTGCTTCGGGGTGTAGACGGTGCCTCGATGTTTCCATGACTCAAACAACGCCTTCGAAACGCAACCGGCGGCACGCCGCTGGATCTCGGCGACTGTGATGCGACGCATGTCCTTTCCCCCGATCGCGGAGTACACGGCACAGAGCGTCTTAAACTCACGTTCATTGAGTCCGTCGCCATTTCGTGAATCGAAGAACTGATCTATGTTGATACGGATGATGGCGTCGCCGGCACCAGTGTATGGGACTCGAGAAAGGAAGGCTCTGGCATGCTCATGAAGTTCCTGCTCCCTTTCCCAACTGCCAACCCTCGTGCCGAGCTTCGAAGCAGCGGCCTTCTCACGACCGGCTCGATCCCCCTCCTCCTCCGCTTCGAAGGCTACGTAGAGACAATAGCCCGCTATACAGTTGCTGACGCTATACCAAGATCCGGTCATTGCCAGCAACGCCAGCGGGAACTGAAAATACTTATCGTCTTTGCTCATGGTGAGTAGGAGCGGCTGGCGCCGGTAATGGCGGTATTCTAATCAACCCTCAATTCTGGCCGCTCCCGTCCAAGTCGCGCATCTCCAGGATCCCGACAACCTGATCACGCGTCTTCCCGAGTTTCAGCAGGACGCGATCGTACTGATCTTGAAACTCACGAATGAGTTCGTCGCGCACTTCGGAAGAGTCCCGATTGTCCACTTTGGCCCCGAGGCGGCAGACGGCGTGTTCAATCGCGTTGTGCCGTGACCCTGCCACCATAGCGAGGCACCGGAGCTGGTCGATTTCCTCGTTGGAGTTTTGAATTTGCCGCGTGAGCACGCTAGCGAACTCGATTCTACTCCGGAGCTGTTGCTCGCCAAGGCGCTTTACCTGCCCCTCGAGAGACTTGATGGCCTCGTCTTGAAGACGAGCGACCCGTTGAATCTTGATAATTTCGTTTTGTTCTTCGGCTTTCATGGGTGAAAAGTTGGTGTTGGGATTGAGGGGTTGATGGCGTTGGCCGGCGCCCGCGTGAGCCCGTTCGCCCGTGCCAAGTCGTTGACCGCCTCGACCAGTTCTCGGGCGAACCAGTAGATCCACGACTCGATTTGCAGGCTCGCTGCGGCCGCTGTGGGCGCAAAACATACCGGAATATCGAACCGCGCCTCGATTGCGCTCAAGGTGGCAAGGACGGCCCGCGGCGTGATGCTGGACCGGTACTCGCCAGCCTCGATCTCGGCCCGGGTGCCGACGATGAGCAGCCGCTTGAACCGAAAGCCGCGCAGCCGGTGCAATTCGCGGAAGAAGCGGTCGCGGTTGTCGCCAACGCAGCAGGCAACGAGGTCGCCGATGGATTTCCGCTCGACGGCGAAAAGATCCTCCCCCCCGCGAAAAGAATAATCCCCGGTCTGAAGGGTGCCACGCTCAAAATTCAGCCGCGCGAACGGCAACGGGTCTTGCTCGCGGGTGTCGACAACGACGACGGGCCGGACGCTCGAAAGGTCCGCGAGGCACTTCAAGGCCGGGAGAGTTGGGAGAGTGGCCGTGGTCATGGTGTTTTCAGTCAGGCACCATGCAACCGATGCCGTGTTCGTGCCCCGTGCCTGTACCTAAAGGTACAGTGCACAGGCACGAAACGACACTCGTGCACGCCTGGTGCAATGCACGAACGGGGGCACGAAAGGGGCACGATATGTTTCAGCGCGGCAACGGTTTCGCGCCTAACCTGTAGAGGCTCCGTTTCTTACCGTTGCGCAGGTACCCGGCGTCCACGGCCTTCTTTACCCACTTTTTTATCGTGCGTGGTTCAGCGCCGGAATCCTCAAGATTCGCAACGATGGTTTTCATGCTCACTTCATCGCCGGGATGCGTCGAATTTTCACGCACAACTTCGGCCACATCAGCGATGGTCACAGCAGCCGCGCCGGATCGTTTTCCCGCGACGTCGTTACGCCATGCGTCTATATCGAAGTCAGGGTCCACGCTGTATTCAAACGTCTCTGGGTTGAAGACAACGCATCGGGGCTCAAACTTTGGTGCGTCATTCGCCTTGCCGCAGGCCAAAACAAGGCGGTTCGGGTCGTCGCGGTCCGCAGGCGCCAGTTGAATTTCGCAGCGTACACGCGAGTACAGGGCTTTCGAGCCTCGTCCATAATTACCTGCGTTGAACAGGTCACCTGCCTGCCCCACGTTGGCGGCGCCTGTGCGTGCGTGATGGACGATAGCCACCGCAGCCGAAGGACACGCCCTACGCGTCACATCGCGGAGGTGGCGGAGCGTCGCGACCACATCGACCGTCTTGCTCTCGTCCCCGTCCACCATGTCGGCGAACGGATCGAAAACGACGATTCCCGGTGCGGCATCAATGAGCGTCGCCTTGAGCCGTGCCCGCACCTCAAGCGAACCGAGGCACATGTCACCCTCTTCGTCCTCTGTCATGGCCAGAATCAACAGATTCGCCTCCACAATCGCCCGTTCGGCATCGGTTAGGAGCGCCATGAAACGCGACAGGTCGTGCTGCCAGCGTTTTATCCCGTTCTCGGTGGAGAGGATCACGGCCTTCTGCGGTGTTCCATTGGTCGGGAGGCCGCACCACTCGCGATGCACCATTTGGCAAATGAGGAACCAAAGGATCAATCGGGTCTTGCCGAGTCCGCCAATGCCAACAAACGAAGTCCAGGCACCAAGCTCTATGAAGCCCGCGCCAAGGAGGCACGCGGACGGATCGGCTTTGAAAGCGAGAAACTGCGAAGGCGACCAGAGAGTGAATAGCTTGATTGCTGATAGTTCTGTCCCGTCATCTAGGAGCACGTCGCCCGGCATACGGCCGGAGGTGGCGCCGGTTTCGTTTTGTGCGTCGAGTCGTCTCTGTTCGTCCGGACCAGGGGCGGCGGACTCAGGGTATTTGGCGCGTGCGCCAGCATCGACGGCGGCGGCCTCGCGCAAGTCGGCGGACGGTGGGACGACATCGGCGGTGGCGGGGTCGAGAATGTCTGTGATCACGACGCTCATACGCAGACGGTGTCGGAGGTGATTCGGTCGGGAGTGAAAGCCGGCCAAGCGCAGGGCACGCATGTGCAGGTTGGACCGCCAAACGGGGTAATGACGTTACGGGCTGAACAGGCCGGGCATAGATCGGCTGCGATCGCATGTTGGCGCGTGGCGTCGGCGGCGATGGCGTCGTTCAGATCGTTGCCGCCTGCGTCCAGCCAAGCGGAGAGGTTACGGACGCGCACGCTTTCGGCCCCGAGTCGATAGAACGCGTCAGCCCACTTCTGGGCGGCGGCTTGGCCGGTTCCGGTGGCATCAATGTGGGCGAAGATTAGAACCGTGCGTCCGGCAATAAACGGGGCGATTTCCGAGGCGAACGCATCGAACGTGGCGCAACTGCCCAGCAGACCCACCGGAGCGGCGTCCTTCGCGCCTGCGAGGGCATGGAGATGCCATAGGGCGAGGAAATCACCTTCGCCCTCGGCGATGTCGAGACGTTGGCCGGGTGCGGCGAGCGTGATCCCCACCGGCCACGATTTTGAGCCGGTGCCGGACAGGCAGCGTGACTTGTGCCCGTGGCAGCAATTCCACGGTTGCCCGTCGAGCCGGCGCGCCGACACGTTGCGGCGAGTGGGATCGAGCACGAGCCAAGACTTCACCGGGCGCCAGTTGCCCTCGGCGTCGGTGTCGTTGAGATCGTCAGCGAAGGCGAGACAGCCGGCGACCTGCATGGCTTCGAGTCCGGCGGCCGATGCAAGCCCACGCAGGGTGGCGAGCGTTTCGAGTTCAACAGCCTTTCCAAGTCGGGCGGTGTCCTTCGGCAAACGGCGGGCCGGCGACAACGTAATGGGTGTAGCGATATGCGTGGCTTGTTTCGGCGCAACCGGACGGATGGCGCAACCCGCGGCACGGCGACGGGCGAAGGCAGACGCGTCAAAACCGTGCGCCTTGGCGATGTTGATCAATGCACCGGGCGTGCGCTCTGGCGCGGATTTGATCTTGGTGGCGTATTCACGGGGTTTCTCCTCGGGGCTCCACTCGGCGAGCTGGGCGGCGGCTTCATCGGGTGGAAGGATGCCGGCCACGGCGAAGATCACCTTCACCCAGTCGGAATAGGCCGGCCGGCTCGGGATTGAGCGAAGGATCTCGGCCACGTCGGCAGCGACGAGCGACGGCAGAGGTTCATTTCTTTTCATGGCGTTCGGGTGCGACCGGCCCCGCCAAGATGGCGGAAGCGAGATCGGATCTGGTCTGTTGAAGTGCCCTTGCGCGGTCGGCACGTGCGACACTCAGCCGGCGAATCTTGTCGTCGATCGCCAGAACCATCTCCGCCGTGAGGCGCTCGCGGGTGCGGAGCGAGTCGACGGTTGATGCAGTAGTGACGGCGTTCATGTTGCGGTCCTTCCCGCGACTGCTTCCCGGCGCAGCGCAATGGCACGACAGCGGAGGTCGGAGACAGGGCTGGTGGGCGCGGCGTTCATTTCGATGGGGCTGCGGCTCAGACCACGCGGCACGATTGCACGTAGGCCGCAACCTCCGCGGTGTCGAAGAGCACGATCCTCGCGTTGATCTTGTGCCGCGCGATTAGGCCAGCATCGGCCCACCGAAAGAGCGTTTTCGCGCTGACGCCGATCCGCTCGGCGAGTGGACGAGCTTTACTAAATTTCTTCGGCTCGGCGGTGATGGTATCCGACTTGTCGACGTGTTTGCGAGCTGAGGCGGTCCCTGGAGAGGAGGGGGAAGGATGTGTGGCCATAGGGGGACTATGACAGCCCGTCATAACCAATCCCGTCCCCCAACAATCTTAGGAACAATTATTGGGGGACGCTAAATCGCGAGATTGCTGCCCCAGTATCGGAGTATCTTCGCCCGGAGACCGGACTTCACGTGCGCAACCGTGACCGTCATCGAGGCGATCCTTTTGCGTCGGCGGTCGACATTGAAACCGACCCTCGTCTGACGCACGGGCTCACGATCGGGGTCGGGATCTGCCAGCCATTTTGCGCGTGCCTTCTTGACGTACTGTTCAAGGTCGCGCGTGCGATGTCTTTTCTCATTCGCAAGTTCACGTTCTGGGTTCGCCAAGCGATAGAAACGAGAGCCCTTCTTGAGAAGCTCATCCTTTTTCTTTTCGACGACAAAGCGCACGACCACGTCCGCCCACACGGCTATCGTTTTTTGGGAGAGCTGAGGAAGGCGCCAAATCGCGCGGTCGACGCCGGCCGAAGGCTGCGCGGCCTCAATCTGGATCCGGTGGAATCGCGGAAGGATCATCTGCTCGAGCAAGACTCGGACGTCCGTGCATTTTCTTTCCCGCGGCTTGAACGGCCACGACCGCAGTTCCTTCAGGGTGGCTTGAGTCGCGTCCTTTTC
>JBIJCX010000375.1:0-7959 GCA_044344465.1 Opitutaceae bacterium | reverse complement strand
GCACCCCGGGCGCCGGCGAGGCTAGGTGCCGGTGCCGGATCTGCCGCGCATGCCAGACAGTGGCCACCTGACCGACGTGCCACGGCACCAGCATCACAATCACCACCTCCTCGAGCGCGGCGAGCACCTGGAGTACAATCACCACGCGAAACGGTAGCGGCGATCCGCCACTGAGCAGCGGAATGAGCGAGAGCGCACAGGCCACCGCCAGCGCCTTCGACGCCCACGTGTGGTAACAGGGCGCGCGTCCCAGGCGGACAAATCCGTAGACGACCACGATGAAAAACGCGACCAAGCCCGTCACAATCCATAGCAGCTCCCGGTGGACCACCTCCGGCCACAGCAGGGTGATGCCGGCCAATCCGATGATCATGGTCAGGTAATCGGCGACACTGTCGAGTTTGCGCCCGAGCTCGGAGTAAGCGTCGAGCCACCGCGCCAGCATGCCATCGAGCGCATCGGTGCTGAGCGTGATGACGATCAGCACGACAAACCAGGAGCGCGAGCCGGCGATCGCCGCCGCCAGCACGGCCGGCATCAGGGCGATCCTCAACACGCTGACGATGTTGGGCCAGTGCTTCGGATTCATCCGGCAACGCTTCAGACCCGCACCAGTTCCCAACGCGTCACCGCCCCGCGCTCGACCGTGAGCCAGGCCCAGCTCGGCGCGCTGCCGCAATTCGGCCGGCTGATGCAGCCTGGATTGAGCCAGCGCACCCCCAGCCGATCCGTCTCATCGCGCGGCACGTGGGTGTGCCCGTGCAGGACGACCTGTGCGCCCTTCGGCGCCCGCGCCGGCGGGATGTGAATGAGATGAAAACGCACGCCCTCGCGCTCCAGATCCAGCGCGAGCGGCCAGTCGGAGGTGGAGTCGCAGTTGCCGAGGACCACGCACAGCGGTGGCCCAAGTCGTTCGAAGGCCAACAGCATCTGTGGCGCACACACGTCGCCGAGATGCCAGATCTCGTCGGCTTCGCCCAACCGTCCCGGCAACGAAGGCGGGTAGCGGTCGTGCGTATCGGAAAGCACCGCGATGCGCATGGGTTGACGCTGGTTGATCGCCGTGCGACAGGGAAGCCCTTTGCAAAAAAATCGCCCGCCAAAGCCCGCCCTTGACACCCCCTGCACGGTGATGCACTTCTGATCCTCTTTTTTTTCGAACATCATGAAGCCCACATTCCGCCCGCACCGCAAGAAACGCGCCCGCAAGATTGGTTACCGTGCCAGGATGGCGACGCGTGGCGGCCGCAAAGTCATCAAGTCGCGCCGTCTCAAGGGCCGCAAGCGGCTGACCGTCGTCTGACGCGAAAAGACTGCAGGCTGAAAGGCTGAAGGGCTGCCCGGTCGCGCCAGGTGCGCACCCGTCTCGGGTGAGTGCAATTCAGCCCTTCGGCCATTCGACGCTTCAGCCTTTTTTCCCCATGCGTTTCCGGCCTGAGCAGCACCTGCGCCGCCCGGGCGAAATCCGTTCCGTGCGCGAACAAGGTCGCCGCGTCGAATGCCGCGCCTTCACCATCTGGTGGAAACACCGCGAGGCGCCCCCCGCCGGTGCGCCTCGAGCCCGGGTCTGCGTGATTGCCTCCACCGCGGCAGTCGGCGCCGCCACCCACCGCAACCGGGCCAAACGCCGGCTGCGCGAAGTGTTTCGCAGCCAGCAGGATCTCATCCCGGCCGGTTGCGACCTGCTGCTGATCGCCCGGGCCGCCACAACCGCCTGGCCGTTCGAGGAGCTCGAGAAGAAATTTGCCGAGGCCTGCCGCCAGATTCCGCCGGCTGCCAAACCCGCATGATGGACAACCCTTTATCCCGCGCTTCGATCGCGGCGCTGTCCGCGACGAGTGGGCGCGCCTTCTGGACGTCGAGTCGGCGGCTGCCGGTCCGGGCCGTCCTCGGGTTCATCTGGCTGTATCAGCGGACCCTGTCGCCGGTGTTGCCGGTGGTCACACTCGGGCGCTGCGCGTGCCGGTTCTCGCCCACGTGTTCGCACTACGCGGCGGAGGCGGTCCGCACCCACGGCGCCTTGGCCGGGGCCTGGCTCGCGCTGCGCCGGCTTTTAAAGTGTACGCCGCTGCACCCGGGCGGCTTCGATCCGGTGCCAGCCCCGCGCTGCGTCCGGGCCACCCCGGCCCGCCCGGTCCACGTTTCCCCCTTCGCCTGATTTTTCATGGACAAAAAGAACACGACCATTGGCGTCCTGCTGCTCCTCGCAGCCTTTGCGGTTCTCTTCTACGCGCCGCGCTCAGTACCGCCGCCGACGACGAGCCCCACACCGGCCGCAGCGAGCCCCGAGGCGGCGTCACCCGCCAGCACGGCCACTGCCGCCAGCGCCGCCCCGGCCGGAGCATCGACCCCCGCTCCCGCGGCCGCCCTGGCCCCGGCGAACGGCACCCCCTTCGCCGCCATCAACCGCGCCGCGGCGAACGCGACCGTCATCAAGCTGGAAAATGATTTCATCGAGGCGCACCTGACGAATTACGGCGGCGCGGTGCGGGACGTGGCCTTCAAGAAATACCCGGCGATCCAGGGTCGCCCCGAGCCCTATGTCTTCAACCATCTGCACGAGGATCCCATCCTCGCGTTTACGGACTTTCCGGGCCTCGGCCGCACCGCCCGCTACGAGCTCGTCCGCTCGTCGGCCACCGAAGTGGTGTATCGCACGGTGCTCGACGGACGCATCGAGGTCACGCGCCTGTACCGCCTCACCACCGAGAAGGAGCCGGGCGGGGATCCCTACCGCCTCCACCACGAGACGACATTCCGCAACCTGACGACTGCCACCGCACCGCTGCCGCGGGCCGCGCTGAGCCTTGGCACGGCGACCTTGGTCAACGAGCAGGACACCGGGCAGTACCTGAGCGTCGCCTCGTATGATGGCGACAGCCCGAAATTCATCGAGCGTGGCGATCTCGAGGGCGGCGGTTTCGGGGCGCTTTTCGGCGGCGGTCGCGAGCCAAAGCCCGTGCTCGAGAACCCCGGCCAGGTCATCTGGGGCGGGGTCAAGAACCAGTTTTTCGCCAGCACGTTCACGCCCGAAAAGCCGGCCGTGAGCGTCATCGCCCGGCGCATCGAGCTGCCGCTCTTTCCCGGTTCGCAGGGCGCCAATATCGGCATGACCGGCGCGGCGCGCTTTGAACTGCCTGCGCTGGCGGGCGGCGCCTCCGCCCGCCTCGCCGGTTCGCTCTATGTCGGCCCGCAGGAATACAAGCGCCTCGCCAAGTTCGCCCACAACGAGGATCGGGTGCTGCCCTACACCCAGTATTTCTTCAACCGGATCTTCCTCAGCGGCTACGTTGCGCCTTTCCTGAACCTCCTGCTCAACGCCACCCACAACTGGGTCGGCAACTGGGGCGTCGCCGTCATCCTGATGACGCTCATCCTGAAAATCGTCAGCCTGCCCTTCACCCTCGCGGCGTCCCGCTCGGCCAAGCGCATGGCCAAGCTGCAGCCCGAGATGCAGGCCATCAAGGAGAAGTACAAGGACAACCCCCAGAAGCAGCAGCAGGCGACGATGGAGGTGTTCAAAAAACACAAGGTCAACCCGGTCGGCGGCTGTATTCCGATTCTGATTACCTTTCCGCTCTTCATCGGGTTCTTCGCGATGCTCCAGTGCACCGCAGAGCTGCGCTTCGCCCCGTTCCTCTGGGCCGCCGATCTCGCCGCGCCCGATACCATCGCCACCGTTTTCGGCCTGCCGATCAACATCATGCCGCTCCTCATGGGCGCGACGATGTACTTCCAGATGCAGCTCACGCCGACGCCGTCCGTCGACAACATGCAGATGAAAATGATGAAGTTCATGCCCTTCATCTTCACCTTGTTCTGCTACAACTTTTCGTGCGCGCTGGCGCTCTACTCGACGATCAACGGCATCTTCACCATCGGCCAGCAACTGGTGATTAACAAGATGAAGGACCCCGAGCCCGTCGTCGCCGTCGCCGCCCCGGGCGCCAAGCCGATCAAGAACGTAACGCCGAAGAAGGGCGGTAAGCAGTAAGCGTTAGGCGCAAAGCCCAACCGTCGCTCGCCGCTTAAAGCTTAGAGCTTAGAGCTTAAAGCTTAAGGCTTACAGCTTAACGCTTAGAGCTTAACGCTTAGAGCTTAACGCTTAACGCTTAACGCTTAACGCTTAGAGCTTAACGCTTAACGCTTCCTCCCCCCCATGGCCGGCCATAACAAGTGGTCCAAAGTCAAACGCGCCAAGGCCGTCACCGACTCCCGCCGCGGCAAGGTCTTCTCCCGCCTTTCCCGCGACATCACGCTCGCCGCGAAGGCGGGCGGGGGCGATACCGAGGGAAACGCCCGGCTGCGGACGCTCGTGGTCAAGGCGCGCGACGCCAACATGCCGGCCGAGAACGTCACGCGGGCGATCAAGAAAGGCACCGGCGAGCTGCCCGGTGTGGTGTTCGAGGAAATCACCTACGAGGGCTACGGCCCCGGGGGCGTGGCCTTTGTCGTCAAGGTTACGACCGACAACAAGCAGCGTGCCGCCCAGGACGTGCGCTCGGCCTTTTCCCGCGCCGGCGGCAACCTGGCCGCCACCGGCGCAGTCGCGTTTCAATTCCTCCACGCCGGCCAGTTCTTGATCGCGCCGGATCGCACCACCGAGGACGCCCTCCTGGAGATCGCCCTCGACGCCGGGGCCGACGATGTGGTGACGAGCGAGGATGGCTTCGAAGTCCGGTGCAACATCCACGCGTTCGACAAGGTGGCCCAGGCGCTGGACAAGCACGGCATCAAGGCCGACAGCGCCGAGATTGCGTACATCCCGACCGTCACGGTGCCGGTGTCCGACCTCGACGCCGCCCGCGCCATCCTGAAACTGCACGACACGCTGGAGGAGATGGACGACGTCCAGACGGTTTTCTCGAATGAGGAAATGGACGAGGCCGTCGCGGCGGCGACGCAGGGGTGAGCATCGCTCGTCTGGATTTGAAACGGTAGCCTTCACTGGGAAACAGTGGCTGCGCCGGCATCCAAATGCCGGAAAATTTCACCACGGAGGCACAGAGCCACAAAGGTTGAGCTCGAGATTCCCTTTTCTTCCTCTGTGTCTCCGTGTCTCTGTGGTTCAATCAGTTTCAAGTCTTGGTTCCGGCTTCGTCAGCTTGGGACTGTCTGTCATACGCCCGCCGCACCCTTGCCTCGACCAGGTCGTACTGCTTGTTTGTCCCACTCCGATGACCGATGATGTCGCAGTCATGCCCGCGACGGACTCCACGCCGCGCCACCTGGCGCCCGGCGACGTGGGCCTCGTGTCGCCGCGGGACTTCGTCTGCCGCCAGCCGTTCACGTTCAAGAGCGGCCAGGTCATCCCGGGTTTCACCCTGCGCTACGAAACCTACGGCCAGCTCAACGCCACGCGCGACAACGCGATCGTCATCTGCCACGCGCTGAGCGGAGATCACCACTGCGCCGGCTGGCACTCGCCCGAAGACCGCAAGCCCGGCTGGTGGAACAACCTCATCGGCCCCGGCAAGGCGGTCGACACCCGCCGCTTCTTCGTCATTTGCGCCAACGTCCTCGGCGGTTGCCAGGGCTCGACCGGACCCTCGTCCCTCAACCCCGAGACCGGCCGGCCCTACGGGATCCTTTTTCCGTTTGTCACGATCCACGACATGGTGCGCGCGCAGAAGCTCCTGCTCGATCACCTCGGGGTCGCCGAGCTGCATGGCATCATCGGGGGCTCGATGGGCGGCATGCTGGCCCTGCTTTCGGCCGTGGATTATCCGCGCTTCACCCGGCGCGTGCTGGCCATGGCCACCACCGGGCGCGAAAGCGCGCAGGCGATCGCGTTCAACGAGGTTGGCCGCCAGGCCATCATGCAGGATCCGGCGTGGAACCGCGGCGACTACCTGCGGGAAAGCGGGCCAAGGGTCGGCCTCGCGATCGCCCGCATGATGGCGCACATCACCTACGTGTCCGACGCGAGCATGGACCGCAAATTCGGCCGGCGCAAAAAAGGCGGCGCCGCCGGCGACACCTACACGTTCGACGCGCAGTTCGAGGTCGAGGGCTATTTGCGCCACCAGGGCCAGAGCTTCATCAACCGCTTCGACGCAAATTCCTATCTCTACATTACGCGGGCGATCGACCAATTCGACCTGGCCCACGCCTACGGATCCCTCGAGGCAGCCTTCGCGGCGGTCGAGGCCGAGACGCTCGTCGTCGCCTTCACGAGCGACTGGCTGTTCCCGCCGGAGCAGAACCGCGCCCTCACCCTCGCCCTGCTGCGCGCCGGCCGGCGCGCGAGCTACGCCGAACTCTCCACCGATCTCGGCCACGACTCGTTTCTGCTCGAGTCCGAGGAGCTCTATGCCCTCGTCCGCGGCTTCCTCGAACGCGACGAGCCGTATGTGTTCGACTACAGCATTTAGTTAGAACCGGGACGATGCCGAGGAAACGCAATACTCCCTCCGGACTGGTGGTCGCGCCCGTGATTGACGGGCACATCCGGGTTGTGCGAGGGCGGCGGGTGCTGCTCGACAGCGATCTCGCGGTACTTTACGGGGTGGCTACCAAGGCGCTCAACCAAGCGATCCAACGAAACATCGGACGGTTTCCGGCCGATTTTATGTTTCAGCTGACCCGCGAAGAGTTTGAAAACTTGAGGTCACAAACTGTGACCTCAAGTATTGCCTACGGCGGCCGCCGGTATCTGCCCTACGCCTTCACCCAAGAAGGCGTCGCCATGCTCTCCAGCGTACTCCGCAGCCCGCGCGCCGTGGCCGTTAACATCGAGATCATGCGCGCGTTCGTGCGTCTCCGCCGTCTCTTGCTTTCCGTCAAGGATCTCTCGGCCAAGGTCGAGGCGCTTGAGCAAAAATACGACGAACAATTCGGCGTCGTCTTCACCGCGATCAAGGCACTCATGGCCCCATCATCCCCCTCGCCCGAGGAAGAAGGCACGATTGGTTTTCTCGGCACGCCCAAGAAGCCGCGCCCATGACCAAGCTCGTCGAAAAGCGCACAGTGGACATGCAGATCATCGGGGACTGGGTCGAGCCCGGCACCCGCGTGCTCGACCTCGGTTGCGGCGCGGGCGTGCTGCTCGACTACCTCGTCCAGACGAAGGAAGTGTCGGCGGTCGGCGTGGACCTCGAGTTCAACAAGATTGCGGCGTGCGTCCGCCGCGGGCTCGCGGCCTACCAGGGGGACATGACCACCTTCATGCGGGCGTTTCCCGACAAGCATTTCGATCGCGTCATCTGCTCGCGCACGGTGCAGGAGCTGGCGGATCCCACCGCCGTCATCCTCGAGGCGCTGCGGGTGGGCCGGACCCTGACCGTCGGATTCGTCAACCACGGCTTCTGGAAGAATCGCGTCAACGCCCTCCTGCAGGGCCGCAAGATTCGCAACGAGGTCTACACCACGGAATGGTTTGAGAGCCGCCCGGCCAACCCGGTGTCGATCGCCGACTTCGAATATTTCTGCGCCATGAAAGGCATCCGCATCGCCCGGCACGCCCACCTCGCCGGCGACTGGCACACGCCCTGCCGCACCCGGCCCAATCTGTTCGCCGGCTACGCGCTGTACGATCTGGCGCGGTAGGAGTTTGCCGGCCACGGATCGGCCGCCAGCACGGCGGCCGCCCACCCCTGCGCCGAAGCGAAGCCGCCGGCGGCCAGATTATCTTCACCTGACGGGCGGACCCATTGCCGGCCGCAGACCACGCGGTGGACCCCGGGCGGTGGGTTGCGGCATCGAGGTGGGCGGGACCGTTCCTGGGCCCGCATGTCGGCAGAGGGACCTGCCGACCCACCCCTTGATTTGAATCCCGGCCGCGGGATCCGGATTGAATCGCCGCGGCGGCTCGCTTTGCTGCTCCCTCCGCCCCGACCCCGGGGAACCCACTCGCCATGAAATCGATCCTGCCCCGCCTGCTTTTGCTGCTCACCCTGGGCGTGCCCGGCGCCGTCGTGCTGAACGCCGCCGGCACGAAGAAGCCGAACGTCCTTTTCA
>JBIJCX010000356.1:0-8630 GCA_044344465.1 Opitutaceae bacterium | reverse complement strand
GATGATGGTCGGCAGGGCGGGCATGGTGATAAAGGGAGAGATGGAGTCGGCGAGCTAAGGGCACCGATCCGGGGCGGTCAAAAGCAATTGCAGCCTCATGGCCCTTTGGGCACGATTCCGGTCCTGAGCCGCGACCGGGCTCGGCGACGCAGAAAACCTGGTTTGCATCGCGTTTCGTTTTGCGTGTTTTTCCTGTCTGCCTATGCGACCAAGCCTATTGTTTTCCCTGATCCTGGTCATTGCTTCCGGGGTGGGCGCCGCGCCCGCGCCGATCGACACCCGCGGTTTTGGCGACAGCACGCACCATTGGCGCCGGATCAAGGAGCCCGAGCGCGTGATGCAGCCGCTGCCCGACCAGCCTTCGTATGCGCCGGAACAAGTGCGCGAAATCGCCGACAACGTCCTGCTCTTCCAGCGCGCCAACGGCGGCTGGCCGAAGGATTATGACATGCTCGCGATTCTCACCGCCGAGCAGAAGAAGGCCGTGCGCGATTCGCAGGCGCGCAACGACACGACGTTCGACAATCACACCACGCACTCGCAGGTGGACTACCTCGCGCGCGTTTTTGCCGCCACGGGCAACCCGGTTTATCGCGACGCCTGCGTGCGCGGGCTGGATTTCATGCTCGCGGCACAGCACGTCACGGGCGGATTCCCGCAAAAATGGCCGTCGCCGAAGGGGTTCTCCGCCCACATCACGTTCAACGACGGCGTGATGATCGGGATCCTGACCGTCCTGAAGGACGCCGCCGATGTCCGGCCGCACTTCGCATGGCTCGACGCGCCGCGGCGGCAGCGAGTCGGGGAGGCGGTTCGCCGTGGCGTCGCCACCATTGTCACCTGCCAGACCCGGGTGGGCGGGGCGTTGACGGCGTGGGGGCAGCAGCATGACGAGAAAACCCTCGCTCCGGCGGCGGCGCGGACCTTCGAGCTGGCCTCCCACAGTCCTCAGGACACGACAGACATCTTGCGCTTTCTGATGACGCTCGATGTCCCGTCGCCCGACATCGTGCGGGCCGTGGACGCAGCCGTGGCATGGCTGCGCCGGGTCAAACTTTCCGGCATCCGGATCGAGCGGATCAAGGCTCCGCCGGTGGAGTTTTTCCGTCACAACACCGACTTCGACGTGGTGGTGGTGAAGGACGAGGCGGCCCCGGCGATTTGGGCGCGCAGCTACGAGATCGGCACGGACCGGCCGATTTTCGCCAGTCGGGATGGCGTCAAGGTCTACTCGTTGGCCGAGGTGGATCGCGAGCGGCGCACCGGTTCGGGCTGGTATGGCAACTGGCCGCAAAGGCTGATCGAGCAGGATTATCCAAAGTGGCAGCAGCGAATTGGCCTCGGCGACCGGTGACTCGCGGCTGCGATGGAGCGCCGCGCCTCCGAAGCAGGATCCTCGTTTCGGAGGTCGCCGCTTGGTCGGCGCCGAAGAACGGTCGGCGCCGCCGGCACTTGTGTTTCCCGTGACGGCGCGCACGTTGGTGCGACCAGCTTATCCTGTCCGATGAAACGCCTCTTCGCCCTTTTCCTGCTGACCACGGTTGCCCTGTGCGCCCAATCCGAGACCCTCGATCTTGGCTCGCGGGGCCGGCTCACGATTTACCTGCCCGGTGACTGGAGAATCGACACGACGAATTTCGCCCGGCAGGGATCGATGACGATTTCGCCCAAGAAGGAGGATGTGAATGCATCGTGCACCATCGTGATCACGAGTCCGGAGGGCGACCGCTTCGACACGAAGGCACGGCTGAAGCTGAGGGTCGAAGCCGACTGCCGCAACCTGGCCGAGGGCTCGGTCGAGGGGAAAGCCGTGGCCAGGGAATTCGCGCTCGGTAGCGGATACGGCTTCTATTGCAGCTTCACCGATCCAGATCTGCGCGGGCAGCCGCCGCAGAAAGGCAATTACAAGGTGATGAGTTCCGGCAAGATTCGGCTCGCCCCGGACGTACTCGTGGAGGTCAACATCATGGCGGATGACTTTCGCGGCGAGCCGTACCAGCAGTTGCTCGGGGCGGTCGAGGGCATGGAGTATGTGGCGGGCCGGGGTCGGTGACTTTCGAGCTGACATTGCTTTTTGAGCCGAACACCTTGCCGACCCTGTGTTGATTTTCGCTTTCTACTCCGTCGTCATCACCCTCGGCATCCTGAGCATGGGCTTTCAGCTCCTCGCCTCGCGGCTGCTCAATCCCCATTTCGGCTCGTCGATCATCGTGTGGGCCTGGCTGATCTCGACGTTCCTGGCGGCATTCAGCGTCGGTTCGATGGTGGGCGGGTGGGTGAGCAATCTCGCGCCGGCACCGCGCAACCGCGGGCAATGGATCGGGGCGACACTGGCGATCCTGACCCTCGGCCTGACCGCTGCGTTCGGGCGCACGTTGCTCGGCCAGATTGAGGTGGCGTTTCCGGCCATGAGCACGGCGCTGCTCGTTTCGTGCCTGGGATTGTTTTTCCTGCCGGTGACGGCGCTGTCCTCGTTCGGGCCGCAATGCGTTCAGTTCCTGGCCGCCCGCGGCACGCCGCCGGGCAAGGCCTCGGGCATCGTCTATGGCGTCAGCACCCTCGGAAACATCGCCGGCGTCATGCTCACCGCCTTTGTGCTCATCCCCAATTTTCGCGTTTCCACCCTGCTTTATATCTGGCTGGCCGTGGCGGTCGTGAGTCTCGCCAGCCTGGTCCGGTTGTTGCGTCCCTCTGCTTCCGCATGAAACCTCCCTGCCTTCGCATTCTTGTCGGGCTGTTGCTGCCGCTGGTGGCGCAGGCCGCCCCCGCCGGCGATTACACCGAGCATTTTGACACGATCTACAACAGCCTCACGGTTGAAAAACGGGGCTCGATTGTCGAGTTGCGCGCCCGCTCGCGCGGGATCGAGGCGCTTGAGTCCGCCGTGGATCTCACCGATCCGCAGCGGCTCGTGGTGGCGTACACGCGCTCGCTCTACGCCGCGCTGTTCATCCAGCCGCAGCCGAAGCGGGTGATGATGATCGGGCTGGGTGGCGCCGGTTTTCACCGGCTCTTTGCGGCCGCGTATCCGGAGTCGCTGCTCCAGACGGTCGAACTCGATCCCAAGGTGCTGGAACTCTGCGAATCGCGCATGGAGTTCAAGCCCACCTCCCGGACCCCCGTCGCGCTGATGGACGGCCGCATGTTCGTGAAACGCGACAAACAGACCTGGGACTGGATCATCCTCGATGCGTTTCGCGGCGGCTTTGTGCCGCCCCACCTCAAGACCGAGGAATTCTACCGTGAGTGCGCCGCCCGGCTCGGCGATAACGGCGTGTTCGTCAGCAATCTCCACGCGACGACCGAGCTTTTTTATTCGGACGTGAAGACGATCCAGGCAGTCTTCCCGCAGGTGATTCTCTTTGAAACCGAGGCCCGCGGCAACGTCATCGCCTGTGCCGTCAAGTTCCGGCAGCCGGTCATTTCGGATCCCTCGAAATGGCCGAAGACCGCGGTGCTGCAACGTCCGCCCTTCGCCGGCCGGCTCGACCTCGACGCGATCCGGCGCGAGCACGCGGCGCTGCCGCAGAGTCGGGTCCGGACCGCGCGGGTGCTCACCGATGATTTTGCCCCGGTCGAGTTCCTCGACACGATCAAGAACAACAACACGGGCACGAAGTAGGCCGCAGCTTTGCCTGCCGCCCCGGCCAGCGGTGCAAGGCAAATGAGAGCGGCGCGCGGGGTGGGGCGCGGTGCCATCGTCCGCCCGCGCCTCGGGGCTTGCCCGGGGTGGTGACTGGGTTCAAATCTGGCCCCATGTCCCTCTATCTCGGCATCGATTCCGGCACGCAGAGCGTCAAAGCCATCGTCCTCGACCTCGAGGCGCGCCAGGTGATCGCCGAGGCGCGCGCTCCCCACGCCTTGATCGGCGGGCTGCCGGTCGGTCACATGGAGCAGGACCCGCAACAGTGGATCGAGGCGGTGGATACCGTGATCCTCGAAGTCGCGCAGAAAATCGACCGCACGCGGGTGCGCGGCATCGGCGTCTCAGGGCAGCAGCACGGCTTTGTGCCGCTCGATGCGCACGGTGCGGTCATCCGGCCGGCAAAGCTCTGGTGTGACACGAGCACGACCGCCGAATGCGCCCGAATCACGAAAAAGCTCGGTGGTCCAAAAGCAGCGATCAGGAAGACGGGCAACCTCGTGCTGCCGGGCTTCACCGCGGCGAAGATTCTCTGGCTGAAGCGCCACGAGCCCGCGAACTACCGGCGGTTGCGCCACGTGTTGCTGCCGCATGATTTCCTGAATTTCCATCTCACGGGAAATTACTTCATGGAGTTCGGTGACGCGTCCGGCACCGCGCTCATGGACGTGCGGCGGCGGACGTGGTCCCGCGAGGCCATCAACGCGATCGACCCAAACCTCGCGGACTGGCTGCCGCCGCTGGCCGATTCGCACACTGCGGCCGGCACGCTGCGAACCGAAATCGCCCGGAAATATGGGTTCTCCGCGGACGTCGTCGTGAGCGCGGGCGGCGGCGACAACATGATGGGCGCGATTGGCACCGGCAACGTGTCCCCGGGCGTGATCTCCGCGAGTTTCGGCACGAGCGGGACCATCTACGCCTTCGCGAACAAACCGATCGTCGATCCGGCCGGCGAGATCGCGGCATTCTGCTCGTCGACCGGAGGGTGGCTGCCGCTGCTGTGCACGATGAACGTCACGACCGTCACCGAGCAGGTGCGCGCGCTTTTCGGATACGATCACGCGGCGCTCGAGGCGGCGGTGGCCGCGGTGCCGGCGGGCGCCGGCGGGCTTGTCCTGCTGCCGTACTTTGCGGGCGAGCGCACGCCCAACGTGCCGGACGGCTCGGGGGTGCTGCTGGGCTTGAACGGCCAGACGCTCAGCGCCGGCCACGTAGCCCGCGCCGCGATGGAAGGCGCGACGATGGGGATGAACTACGGCTTGCGGCGACTCGCCGATCTCGGAGTGAAGGCGAAGGAGATTCGCCTGACCGGCGGTGGCGCCAAGTCGGCGGTGTGGCGGCAGATCATGGCCGATATTTTTGGCGTGCCCGTGGTCGGCATGATCGCGGAGGAGGGTGCCGCCCTGGGCGGCGCGTTGCAGGCCGCCTGGTGTGTCGCCTTGCGGGAGGGCGGCCGCCGGGCGAAGATTACCGACTTCACGAGCGGCGTGGTGGCGCTCAACGAGTCGACCCGCTGTGCGCCGAATCCGGCCAACGTCGCGCGTTACCGCGAGCTGCAGGCCCTGCAGGATGGCCTGAGCACGAGTCTGCGGGGCGTGTTTGCCGCGCAGCGGAAACTGGCGGACGGGTGATCGGATGGGGGACCGTCCGCACTGGGCTGCAGGCCTCGAGAAACCCAATGGGTTACCCCGTGTCTGGCGCGCCGGCCGATGACGCCACGGCGCCGGCCGGCGGCATCAGGGCGGCACCGGCCGCGTTTGCCGGAGGACGAAAGGCTCGAACAACCCGTATCCGATCGTGGCGTACGCAGTGCCGGGGGGAAGACCGCCTTTGGGCGCCGTCTGGAACATCCGCGGCCAGGCGGTGCCGGGCGCCGGGTTGCCGTGGTGCGGCCCCAGCGTGTTCTTCAGGGTGCCAAAGACGACGACCTCAATCGTGTGGGTCCCCTCCGCGATGGACCCGGTCACGTCGCATGTCCACGGCGGCGCCGTGATGTAGCCCGCCGGCCGGCCGTTGACGCTCACGCGGGCGACACTGCCATACCAGGCCGGCAGCGCGACCGAGTAACGGCCGGACGGCCGGGCCACGTCGAACTTCGCCTGATACGAAACGCCGGCGCTGTAGAACGGCAGCCCCTGTTCGTTCCAGCGCCCCGGGTTGAGGGTCTGTTCCGGGGCGATGACAAAGCCCCGGCCGGTCGCCTTCACCGTGAAGTCGCCGAGCACATAGGCGGGCTCGAGCTCGTGCAGCAGGGTGAAGGGCGAAGCCGTGATCGTGACGACGTTTTCGCCCACGCGCGCCGCCGACTCGAGGGCGATGCGGCCAAAAGCCTTGTCGAGCCACCAGTCGCCTGGTTTCGTGGTGACGGTCTGGCCGTTGCAGGTGATGCGGTATAGATCGGGGCGCTCGATCACGATGGCGAGACTCGCGGGAACCTGATCGATGACCGTAAACGTGTAGCTCGCTTCGAAGCCGCTGCCGGCGGGAAAGGTGCGCTTGATCAAATCGTCGCGAAACTGCACGGCACTGTCCCACGGATTACGTTCCAGGCCGTTCTTTTGGAAGGCGAACTGGCCGGCCTGGTAATAATAGCTGCCCCGTTTCGTCTCGCCCGCCGCGGTGATGTCGACGTGGTCCAAGGTCAAAACATTGGGCGCTGCGCGGCGGATGGCCATCGGCCCGAGCGCAGCGAGCGTGGTCGTGGTCTCCGCCGGGGCGGCGGCCGGCGTGAGCGCGGCGCGGGAAAGGAACAGCAGCGCACTGCCCGACGGCGGGAGCCGGAACGCCGCCCGGACTCCCGTGGCCGTCTTCTCGAACGCAATCGCGCCAGCCTTGCCGGTGGCAAGGTCCCACTGTTCGACCCCATGGAGCGCCACTTCGACGGTGCCGGCGGACGGGTGCTCGATGCTGGAGTTGACGAGGAACAACACCTGTCCATCCGCAAGCTGCCGGCGTTGGTGGAACAAGATGCCCTTGTCGCCGGCTTGCCGCTGAATCGCGAAACCACCGGCGTCGCCGACCGCGCGCAGCCGCGTTGGCACGGCGGCGACGTCGATGCGCTGCCACGATTTCGCTTGGGCCAGGGCCGCGCCGCGGTCGGAGAGCGCGCCGTCGACTCGCGCGGGCGGTTCACCGCAGCTGAGCACCGTGCCGCCGCGCCGAAGGAATTCCTCGATGAGTTTCAAGGTCGGTGCGTCGAGGTTTTCCGTGCCGGGCGGGAGGACGAGGGTCGAATAGCGGCGCTGACCGACGACCAGGCGGGCGCCGGCGTTGGACCCGTGGCGGGCCATGATGTCCTCGTCGCCGATGTCGTATTCCACCTGCGCGACTTCGAGGGCCATCAGCAGATCGAAGAACGCACCGCCCAGCACCTTGAGCCGCGGCTCGTTGCCCTGATACATCCACGCCGTCGTCGTCGGCTCCAGCACCAGCACCTCGTTGATCTGTTCGCCTTGCGAGAGGACATACGAGAGCCGGGTGAGGTAGCTGGCGTTGACGTGGTAGGCCTCCCACCACGGCTCGTGGTAGCTGAACGACTGCGGATGGTCGCGCTTGCGGGCGCCGCGCAGCGTGGCGTACGAGAGGTGCTCGTCAAAGAGGTTGACGCCGAGCACGCCGAGCCAGTCGCCGATCCGCTTCATGTCCTCGAAGCGCAGATCCCAGCCGCCCGCGCCGTAGATTTCGCAGAGCGTGCGCTTGCGCCCGAGCTGGTTCGCCACGCTGGCGAGTTCGCGCACCATCCGGACGTTGCCGAACTGCGCGTGCGTGTCCTCGCGGTATTGGTTCATGAGGCAGTCGATGCCCGGCAACTGCTGCCACGCGGCCATCGCCATGTTGTCGGGCACGCTGGCGCAACGCGGCCATTCGTGATCCCAATAGTGCCCCGTGAAGGCCAGCCGGTTTTGCGCGCACCACTCGTAGTAGGGCTTGGCCCAGCGCTCGATGAAGAGCCCGTTGAGCAGGTGAAAGTAATTGTGGCGCACCTTGCGCCAGTCGCCGACCTCCTGGCTCAGGCACGGCAGGCTGGCGGTGAGGCTGTAGCCGTGGCGTTGCTGGAACTGTTGCGGCAGATCGTCGGTCCACGGCAGTCCGCCGGCCGGCCGGATATGGGGTTCATCCGTGAACACGCCGGGTATCCGCCGGCCGAATTCGCTGCCGACCTCACGCCGGTAGGGCACCAGCGTCACGTCGATGAATTTCTGCGTCACGCCGGGATACAGTAGATCGACGTAGGATCGATCGGCGGTCCAGCCACGGTTCGGGGCGCGCTGGATGGCCGCGACGAGATAGCGGCCCGCGGCCGGGAGCGTTCCGGCCCGCGCCGCCGCGGAGACGTCGGCAAATGTTTCGGCATCGAGGCGGTAGACGGCGAACGTCTCCTGGTCCCATGCCGGCACCTTCGGGACCGCGCGCAGATGCAGGCCGCGACCGCGCGACTCCGGCATCAACTCCGGCACCCAGCCGCCGGCAAAGCCCGACGGATAGGAGTTCTCGTCGTAGATCCAGACGTTCATGTCGAGCGTGGCGGCCTCGGCCAGCGCGACCTTCCACAGCCGGAACCAGTCCGGCGACAGATAAGGCGTCATCAGGCCCGGCCGTGGGTGCACAAAAACCTGCCTGACCTGCTGGCCGGCGAGATCGCGCAGCGTCTCGCGCACCTGCTGCTCGGTGAGCAGATCGTTCCAGACCCAGAGCGGGGCGGTGGCGTATTCGCGCGGCGGGTGCGGGAAAAGTTTTTTGACTGCGCCCGAGTCGACGGCTCCCACCGCGCGCGTCGCGGGAAGAACCATGGTCAGACTGACCAGAACGAGTTGGAACCAGGTGCGGAAGCCGCGGGGAGTATTCATGGCGAAAGACCCCGGGAATTTATCAATGTGAATTGCGCTTGGGGAGGGGAATTCGCCGCCGCCGCGACGCAAGTATGGCGGGGGATGGGCGCCATAAGCCGGCGCGGTCATCCCGACCAGCGAGGACTTGCCTGAAC
>JBIJCX010000171.1:0-16952 GCA_044344465.1 Opitutaceae bacterium | reverse complement strand
GAACGCGGAACGGCACCTGTACTGCGCACGCTCCGATCAACCCCTGAACCTCATGTCGCATCGCACCCGTGTCCTCGTTTTGCTGGCAGGCGTCCTCCTGCTGGCCCATTCCACTGTCTCGGCTGCGGCCGCGACGGGATTTAAGTCCCTCTTCAACGGCAAGGATCTCGCCGGGTGGAAGGTGCCGGAAGGTGATGGCGGCCATTGGAAAGTGCTCAATGGCGTGATCGATTACGATGCCCGCAGCGAGGCACCCAAGGACAAGAACCTGTGGAGCGAGAAGAGCTACAAGGATTTCACCCTCCGCATGGACTGGCGGATCAAGGAGACGACGGGTCTGTATCCCGTTCCGACCGTTCTCCCCGACGGCACGCACAAGAAGGGCCCCGACGGCAAGGACATCATCACGCCCACCCCAAACGCGGACTCCGGGATTTATCTGCGGGGCACGTCGAAGGCGCAGCTCAACATCTGGTGCTGGCCCATCGGCTCCGGCGAAGTGTATGGCTACCGTATGGACAAGAACATGCCGCCCGCTGTCCGGGCCGGCGTGACCCCAAAGCTGAACGCCGACAAGCCGGTCGGGGAGTGGAACACGTTTGAGATCACGATGAAGGGTGACCGCCTGACGGTTGTGCTCAATGGCAAGACCGTGATCAGCAATGCCCAGCTCCCCGGAATTCCGGAATCCGGTCCGCTGGCCCTCCAGCACCACGGTGGCTTCAAGGATGGCAAATACTCTCCGGCCTCAAGCCTCGTGCAGTTCCGGAACATCTCGATCAAGGAGCTGTAATCCCAATTAGCCGGCGCGCCCGCGGCGGTCACATAACGCCCGCACGTTGCCCGGTGCCATTGGCGACGATGGCGCCGCGCTGCGTCAGTTTTTGCCATACATCGGCGCCCTCGTCGGCTCGCTGCGCCCCGAGCCGGGCCAGAATGTACGGTGTATCGGAAGTGGCATGGAGGCCCGGCATCGAAGCGATGACGCCAAGCTGCATGATGGATCACACCGATGTTGCCGCTCACCGCGTGCCTTGCCTTGCTGTCGGAATGCTCTACCGGCCTCGCCTCCTTGCGTTGGCGTGTGCGTTCCTGGGTCTCGTGCCCGTGATCGCTGCGCAGCCTTTGGCTGGAGAACCCGAGTCTGCCGCGTCCCCGGTGCTGCAATCCCTGATCGAGGGAGCGGCGCACAACGTCTTGGTGCAATTCGCCGCGCAGAAACTTTTGCCCAGCCAGCTCGCCGTCACACTGATTGATCTGCGCGAGCCCGCGCGGCCGCGATCCGCCAGCGTACGCGGCGATGCCCTCATTTACCCCGCCAGCGTCATCAAGCTCTTCTACCTCGCAGCGGCCCACCGGTGGATGGAAGACCGCCGGCTGGCCGACACGCCGGAGCTGCGCCGCGCGCTACGCGACATGATCGTCGACTCCTCCAACGATGCGACGCACTATGTCGTGGATCTGCTCACCGGAACGACGAGCGGCCCCGAGTTGTCGGACGACGAAATCAAGGTGTGGTTCGAAAGACGCAATGCGGTGAACCGTTACTTCGCCGCCCTTGGCTACACGGGCGTCAACGCGAACAAAAAGCCATGGGGCGATGGCCCGTACGGTCGCGAGACGCAGGCGACCAAACTTTTTGAACCCCGCCGCAACATGCTCACCACCGATGCCACAGGGCGGCTGCTGGCCGAGATCGCCACCGGGCGATGCGTCAGCGTCGCCCGCAGCGCCGAGATGTTGAAGCTGTTGGCGCGTGATCCGGCATCAACGGATCCGGACCCCGACCATCAGGCGAAATTCACCGGCCCGGTCCTGCCGCCGGGAGCGAAGCTTTGGTCCAAGGCCGGGTGGACGAGCCAGACGCGCCACGATGCTGCCTACATCGAACTTCCGGGCGGCGCTAAGTTTGTGCTCGTTGTCTTCACCACCGACCACGCCAACGAACGCACCATCATTCACGCCGTGGCGAAGAGCATCGTTGAGGGGATGGCGGCGGGGGGCGGATAAATCGTCTCGGCCGTGGCCGGCGAACGGTCCGGCCGGCGGATCACTGCGGCTTGTGCGCACCGCGTCCGGCGGCGGCATCCCGCTCCGCCTCGCTTAACGTCGGGTTGAACGTTGCGGCAAACCCCACCGTTTGCCGGTACGCGTAGCCCTGCCAGGGGTCGCGACCCTGGATCCGCGGGTCGGCGGTCTTTTCGAGAATCGTCCGGAGCTGTTGCCAGAGCCGCTCGGGCACCGCGCGAAAGGCGGGATCGGCGGCGAGATTGTGCACCTGGTCGAGATCATGGCGAACCTCATACAATTCTTCGAGCGGGCCCCGCGGCTACTTTTGTGGTGGCGCGCTGCCGGCGTAGGGTTGGTCCACGGGAGCCGTGAGTTTCACGTGACTCCAGCGCCATGTGTCCAGATCCGGCCAGCGGCCGACGACGAGCTTCACGGCGATGACATCACCAACCGCAAAATCAGCCCGATCGGTGCGCAGGATGCGAAATCCCCAGTGGGGCGCGCGGCCCGCATCGAGCGGCGACGAGCCCAGGCAGAGATCATCGTCGACCCGGGCGCGAAAATAGACCGCATAGCCATCCAGCCGGCCGGCGTTGATGACGGTGCGGTGGAACGTCACCTCGTGCGGCATCTCGGCCTCGTTGACGGTGTGCAGGTCGATCGACAGGGCCGGCTCCGGTTCACCGAGAAAGTGCTCGACGAGGTTGAGATCGCTGCTGACGAGGTGATAATAGCCCGGATCCTGGGGGCGCTTCCGCTCGAGCGAGGAGTAATCGTATCCGTGGACCTTGAGCTCCCAGATGAACGGGACATGACGGTGGTCCCGCAACTTCACCGGCTCGCAGTAGAGATCGAAACGGCTCGGCAGAATCAGGCCGCCCGGCTTGAGCACCCGGTTGCGCAGGTCGGTGACGTTTGCGACCATCGACTCGTCGAAGAGGCAGTCGCCCATCTGCTCGTGGAGAATCACGTCGACGCGTTCCGCGACGGAAAAATCCGTGCTGTGCCGGCTGATAAATTCGACGTTCTCGAGCCGGTTGGCGGCCGCCAGGCTGCGGGCGTGCTCGAGGATTCGGGAATGGTCGATCGCGTAGACTTTCGCGGCCCCGCGACGGGTGGCGAGCGCCGCGAGGATGCCCGTACCAGTGCCGAGGTCGACCACGCGATCGCCGGGCTGGACATGGCGGGCGATGGCCGCCGCGTAGAAATTCATCCGGGGCCGGTCCGCCAGCATCCGCTCCTGCTGGTAAAAGTCGGCGAAATACCGGCCGTTGAACCGGCGATACTCCGCGTCGGATGAGGCCGCTGATTCGGCCGGGGAAACCCAGGAGGCCAGATTCGGCCGGGCGTCAATCCACTCGCCGCACCGCGCCAGCAGTCGGCGGAGGGAGGAGAAGAAACGGGCGCTCAGACGCGGTAGACGGTGAAGTGGCATTTGGTTCCGGCGGTGCGAACCGAGTTTGACATCATGCGCCGGTTCGCTCGCCGATGCAACCATGCGAGCCGCAACCGGCACCGAAACGCTCGATGCTGGACCAGGCTCCGACGCGGAATGCTGCGGAGACTACTTGGCGCGCAGCGTCTCGACCGGCCCAAGTTCGTAGCTGATTTTCCGCTCGATGATTTCGCGCAGGGCGGTGTCTTCGGCACTGAGCTTCTCCAGCGACTCGACGAGTGCGCGATTGCCGCGCTTGAGTTGCTTGACCCGGCGCGACACCAGGTTGACGAGGATATTGGGATCATCGACTACCAGGAGGGCCGCTCTGACATATTCATCTCGCATAGGTGGGTCGCAGCCAGGTCCGCGTTGTCTGGATGAAGTACCCAGTCGTGACGCGTCAGTTTTGCCTGCGTCCATCCATTATATGAGGTGCCCGGCTCCGAACGCGATCTATATCTCCTCGGTGCCGGCGGTGCTACCCAAACTGTTCGTGCAGGACCGGCTTGAGATGAAGATGCCGGAACCCGGTCGTCGTTTTGTTCGCTTCCTTCCGGTGGAACGTCGCCCGCGGGGCGCAAAAAACCGGCGGTCCACCCCGAGGGGCGAACCGCCGGCAAACGCACGATGGGGCGAATTTCCGCCCCAGCGGGGTTCAGAGACCCTTCTTGGCGCGCTTGGCCAGTTTCTTTTCCTTGGCGGTTTTCAAGGGCGCTTTCTTGGTCTGTTTCTTCGAGTTTTGCGATTTAGCCATGATATATCAGGGTTGCGGTTACGGTGCAGGGAGTGGGAGAAAAGCTGGTCGCGCCGCGCACTGTCGCACGAATGCGGGTGCAGTGGCGAGGGGAAAGAGGTGGCGCGTTCGCGGTGATCGCCGTCGTCCGCCTGGACCGCGTTCACCCTCCATCGTCCGCTCCGGCTGCGCCCACGGCCGGGGTCGCGCGCAGTTGCTTGAAGGCCGCGAGTGCCGCCGCGCGGGCGTGGGCGTGATTCACAACGGGCCCCGGATAGTTCCTGCCCAACGCCACGCCGGCACGCGCCAGCACCGCGGCCGGGGCCTCCCACGGCGCGTGGATGTGCTCCGCCGGCAGCCGCGCCAGTTCCGGGACCCAGCGCCTCACATAGTCGCCGGCGCCATCGAATTTCAAGCCCTGCAGCACCGGGGCGAACACGCGGAAGTAGGGCGCCGCATCGGCTCCACAGCCGGCGCTCCATTGCCAGCCGAGCGTGTTGCTCGCCAGGTCCGCATCCACGAGCGTGTCCCAAAACCACGCCGCCCCGTGCGTCCAGGAAAGCCGCAGGTGTTTCACGAGAAACGACGCGACGACCATCCGCACGCGGTTGTGCATCCAGCCGTTGTGCCAGAGTTGCCGCATCCCGGCATCGACGATCGGATAACCGGTCTGCCCGCGCTGCCACGCGCGCAGCTTCGCGCCGCCTGCATCGTCCGCCCACGGGAACCGGGCGAATTCCGCCCGCAGCGGCCGCTCCGGCGTGTGCGGAAAGTGAAACAACAGGTGATGGGCGAATTCCCGCCACCCGATCTCGCTCAGAAAAACCCGCGCGCCGTTGCTCGACGGGAACACGCCCGATGCCTTCGATCGTGCCGCCACCGCCGCCCAAACCTGCCGCGGTCCCAGCTCGCCGAAGTGCAGCCACGGCGAGAGCATCGAGGTGCCGTCGCGATCGGGCAGGTTTCTTTCCTCAGCATACGCGTCCAGCGCGCGCGCCACGAATTTCTTCAGCCGCGCCGCCGCGCCCGCTTCGCCCGGCTGCCACGCCGGTCCGAAGCCCGCATCCCATTTGCTGCTCGGCCGCAGCTTGAGGTCGGCCAGGTTCAGCGATTTCGGCCACGGCACGGGGGCTTTGAGCTGCGCCGCGGCCAACTTCACCGCCGGCGGCACGGGCAACGCCAGGCAGTGCCGCCAGTAGGGGGTGAACACCTGAAACGGCTTCCCTTGCTTGTTTTGAATCGTGTGCGGCTCGAACAGAAGCGCGCTGTTAAAGCTCCGGGCGTCGAGGCCGGCCCCGGTGAGCGCGGTCTTGATGGCGGCATCACGGGCGATGGCCGCGGGTTCGTAGCGCCGGTTCCAATACACGGCGCCGGCGCCCGTCGCCGCCACGATTTGCGCCAGGATCGGGCCGGAATCCCCGCGCGCGATTACCAGTCGCGACCCGCGCTCCCGCAGGCTGTCGTCGAGCGCCGCCAGGGCATGGTGCAACCACCAGCGCGATGCCCCGCCCTGTGGCCATTTCCCCTCCGCCGCGTCGTCCAGGATGAACACCGGCACGATCGCGCCGCCCCGCGCCGCCGCCGCCGCGAGCGCGGGATTGTCCTGCAGCCGGAGATCCTGGCGAAACCAGAGAAGAGTCGGTGTTGCCGTCATGCGCCGAAGAAGTGGCGCCCCAGCCTGATTGCAAGTGCGCCCTGAGGGCAGGAGGGACTCAGCGACTCGAAACCCCGGCCTATGGGTCCACGACCGGAAACGTGTCCGGTGCGAGATCCTCGCAGCGGTGGAGGCCGCGCGCGTGACCATCATCCGGCAACCCGGCCACGGGTGGAGAGCGCGAACGATCGGGTTCGGTCTGATCGGCACCACCGACCGGCGATCCCGCCTACGCCATCCACGCCCGCGGGCGGCCCTTCTGGGCCACGGCCTTGAGGGCCTGCGCGGCGATGGCGGTGTTCTCGACCACCTGGAAATCGAACATGCCGACGCAGATGAAGTCAGCCCCGCTCTCGAAACTCCACTGAAACGCGTGACGCGGGTGAATCGCCCCCGCGGCGAGGACCTTGAATGCAATCCACGGTTTCTTTAGCGCCGCCATGTAGGCGATCGTCTCCTTCGCATCAGTGCACCACATGTTGTCGTGGGGCAGATCGTGTTCCGGATGGGCGCCGTTGACCTCGTCGAACGTCCGGCGGTTTTTCTCCGGCGTCGCCGACCAGTAGTTGTCGTTGTGCAGCGTCTTGACCCAGAAATCGGGCTCGTACCCGGCGCTCACACATTTCTTCACCGTTTCCAGACTGTGCGCGCCGAGGCCACAGGGCACCGACTGTTCCTGCATGAATTTCAACGCACGTTCGAGCTCGCCGAGGCGGTTGTCCCGCACCATCTGATCACAGCGGCCGCCCTGAAGATACACGGCGTGCGCGCCCTTGTCGATCGACCGCTTGATGCCTTCCTGAAGGTTTCCAGTCGCACAGTCGGAGATCCACTGGATCTTTCCGTCCTGGTGAAACCAATAGTCGTTGAGGACCCGGTCGGCCGCGGGATTGGTCAGCACGGTATTGACGCCCCGTTGCTCGGCCAGCCGGAGCGTTTCGAAGACCTTTTCATCCGTATGATAGGCCTTCACCAGCGCGGAGGTGTAGATCAGATCGCGGCTGTGCGCCCAGCCGCCGATCAGGTTGCCGCCGCAAATCACGCGGCTGACTTCGAGGTTCTTGATTTTCCCTTTTGGCATCTGCAGCGGTTCGACCTTCGCGCTGGGCGCGCCGCCGGGCGGGGCGGACTTGAGCTCCGCGCCCAGTACCTTCTCCTCGAAACTTTGCAGGGCCACGGCGGCGCCACCGGCCACCAGCGAGTTTTTCAGGAATCTCCGTCGATCGATTTTTTCCTTCATAGATTTCCCTTCGCCCGAAAGCCTGCCCCGACTGGCCGGAAAGGAAACTGCATTCCGTGACCCACGGGACGGATCAACGGGAACTGTCGGTGGGTATTATTGGCACCGCAGCGCCACCATCGGATCGACCTGCGTCGCCCGCCGTACGGGATTTTCTGCTGCTTTTGGCCGGCGGCAACCCATGCTCCCGTTCGCCATGCCAACCTCCCGTCAGCGCGTCGCGGCCGCCATGCGGCTGGTACATCCGGACCGCGTGCCGGTGATGTGCCAGCCTTCGTGGGGATTTGTGTTGAAGCAGATTCCGGATCTCGACCCGATCGATTTCTGGCACAACCACGGTGGGGCGATGGCCCGCGCTTTCTGCGAGATCAGCCGCCGCTTCGGTTTCGATGGCGTGATGATCCCGGCGGTCGGGGCCGCGCCGCTGGATCCTGCCTCCGTCGAGCACATCGATCACGCGAACCCGGAGGGCCCAATCGTGCATTTCTACAATGGCGACTCCTGCGTGTACTGCCGCAACGAACTCCCGCGCTACACGCATGCGGTGGCGCCAGAGGTCGACATCGAGCAGTTTGATCCGGCCGCCATCTCCGCCCGCCTCACCTACCATCCGCCCTCGACCCGTCTCCGGATGCAGGTGGCGGAGGATGCGGCCGGCCGTGTGGCCGAGCTCACCCAGTCACGCGCGCTGCTTGGCCCCGATGTCTCGCTGCACGGATCACTCTATGCGCCCGAGGACTTCCTGATCGATCTGCTGGGCACCGAGGGTGCGATGATGGCGCTCGTGACCGACGCGGAGCGCTGCCGCGAACTTTTGCTGCGTTTCGCCCACGCGGTGGCTGGACACGCGCGCGAGCAAATTGCGGCCGGCGTTGACGCGTTAAACATCTCGGCGCCGTGGTCCGGGCAGGGCTTCATTTCGCGCGGGCTGTATCGCGACCTGCTCGCTCCGGCGCAGGCGGTGCTGGTGCAGGTGTGCCGGCAAGCCGGGGTGCCGTGTTACTGCCACACGTGCGGGGCGATCGGCGACCGGCTGGAATTGATCGTCGACACGGGGTTCGACGGGCTCGAGTGCCTCGACCCGCCGCCGCTCGGCAACGTCGAACTGGCTGACGCCGTGCAGCGGATCGGCGGCCGGGCGTTCATCAAGGGGAACATCGATCCGGTCCACGTGCTGCTGAAGGGCACGCCCGAGCAGATTCGGGCCGATGTGATCCACCGGCTGGCCATTGGCCGGACGGCCCCCGGTTTTATCCTGAGCACCGCCTGCACCATCGCGCCGGACACGCCGGCCGCGCATGTCGCGATGTTGCGCGAGCTCGCGGAGTCCGACGGTCGCTATTGATTCGGGCTTTTCCGCGGAGTCGCGGAAAAGCGGTGACGGACTTCGGGGTTTCGAAATAACGGGATCGGGTCGTGGTCGGCTTTGGCGCAATAAAGTTGAAGCGTGCATCCAGCGCATTGCTCGATTTATCAATATCGAAACCTCAAAGGAACGCCACATGAAGACCTCGCTCCTGAATACGATCGCCACCGGACTCGCGGGGAAACGAGCCGGGTCGGCCATCGCGCGGGTCGCATTTTTTGCCATCATGTGCGGCCCCGCCTTCGCCGCGGCGCAGAAGCCGAACCTCATCTTCCTCATGGCGGACGACATGGGCTGGGGGGATGCGGGCTGTTACGGCCAGAAGCATATCCAGACGCCGAACATCGACCGGCTGGCGCGGGAGGGGACGCGCTTTACCGATGTCTACGCGGGCGGGTCGGTGTGCGCGCCGTCGCGGAGCGTGTTGATGACCGGCCAGCATCTCGGCCACACGCGCGTGCGGGGCAATTCCGGCATGGTGGGTGGCGTCGGGCCCCAGGGCCGCGTGCCCCTGGAGCCGGAGGACGTGACGGTCGCAATGCTGCTCAAGCAGGCCGGTTACGCCACCGGCATCACCGGCAAGTGGGGTCTCGGAGAACCGGATACCGCGGGGATACCGAACCGCAAGGGCTTCGACGATTGGTTCGGCTATCTGAACCAGCAGCATGCGCACGTGCCGTCGCCCAACTGGAGCGCGAAGGGGGCGGCAAAGAAGGCGAAACAGAAATGAGTGCCATTTGCTTCGGGGAAATCCTGTGGGATTTTTTGCCGGACGGACTTTTCCCCGGCGGCGCGCCCTTCAATG
The DNA here is from genome assembly GCA_044344465.1 of Opitutaceae bacterium. Lineage (GTDB taxonomy): Bacteria > Verrucomicrobiota > Verrucomicrobiia > Opitutales > Opitutaceae > ER46. Next base: position 7,706 of record JBIJCX010000171.1, on the reverse strand, counting down.
TCGGTTATCACCTGCACCGCCACGGGGTGGGCACCGAAATCGTGTCCGCCGTCGGGCGCGACGTTTTGGGCGACGAACTGCGGCGGCGGGTGGCGGGTTGGGGGATGTCCACCGCTGGCATCGCCCGCCATGATCGGCTGCCGACGGGATTCGTGCGGGCGACCCTCGGGGCCGGGGGCGACGCGCGTTACGAAATCACGACCGAGGTCGCTTGGGACGAGGTTCCCGTCACCAGCGAAGTGCTGGCCGCCGCCGGGAAGACCGATGCGTTTATCTACGGATCACTGGCTCAGCGATCGTCCGTGACCCGGAGCTCGCTGTTGCGTCTGCTGGGGGCGCTGCCGTCGCACGCGTGGCGGGTGTTCGATGTCAACCTGCGGCCGCCCCACGATGATCTCGGGCTTGGGCGCGAACTGGCGCGCGAGGCCACGCTCCTCAAACTTAACCACGAGGAAGCCGCCCGGCTGGTGGGCCAGCCAGTGGCCGGCGGCGGTGAGGAAACCCATGCTCGCGCGCTGGCAGCGGAGACGGGCTGCGGGTTGGTCGTGGTCACCGCCGGCGAGCACGGCGCAGGCCTGCTCCGCCGCGGCCGCTGGCATTGGGAGCCGGGGCGGCCGGTGGAGGTGGTTGACACGGTCGGAGCCGGCGACGCGTTTCTCGCCTCGCTGGTCACGCATCTCATGGGTGGTGTGCTCTCCGATGCCGAGTGCCTCGCCCGCGCGTGCCGGCTTGGGGAATGGGTGGCGTCGCAGCGCGGCGCCACGCCGAACTATGCCGCCGCGAGTGCGCGTTATACCAGCGGCTCGTGACTATTGGAGTTTCCCGGGTAGCGTGGTGACCTCCGGGCGCGACGATTTGACGGGCTTGTCCCGCTCAGCCGCGCCCAGAGGTCGCAGCTCTACCTCAAATCGATGAAGTCTAGAAATCTTGTGCCGTTGGTATTAGCGGGCAGCTTGGATCGCTTGGAGGTAGGAGCCTGCTTGCAGGCGATGAGATACGTTGCGTGTTGTCGCGCGGAGAATCGCCTGCAAGCAGGCTCCTGCGCCCGGAAGAATTGCTCCGGGATGTTTGCTTGCGAGTGGATTTCGAATGCACGGCCACCGCTCAGTCCGTCTTCTCCAGCGCCCCGGCGTCGCGGCGGCCATGGGGCTCGCGGCCGGTGAAGTCCCGCAAGCAAGGCCCGTAGAATTGCCAGGCATAGAGTTCGTCGATGTCCGTCCTGGCATCCGCGAGCGTGCCGAGACAGATGCGCAGGAATTCGATCGTGCCGTTGAAATACCGCCCCCCCGGAGTGCCGCCGACGTACAGGTCGCCGCGGTTTTCCAGGGAACGATCCGCGCCGATGCCCGGACCCGTGCAGTCCTTCCGGCCGTTGATATAGAGAGCGAAGGTCTTCGTCGTGCGGTCGGCTTCGGCGATCACATGATGCCACCGGCCGTCGTTGATCGCCACGCCGCTGCGGAGTGCGACGGTTTCACCGCCGTTGCTGACCGCAAACGTTACGCCGCCGCTGGCATTCACGCCGAGAGAATAACCGGCGCCGTTGCGCTTCTCGGCCACCACGCCGCCGGTTGCTCCCGGCTCCGTCCGGAAATACGCCTCGAGGAGAAAATTGGAGTCGTGCACTTGCGGACTCTTGAAATCTCGGCCCGCCACCGCCCGGGTTTCCTGGCGGCCGCTCGGATCCCACCTAAATTTATAAGTGTAGTCGAAGCTCTGACTCAGGACACGGTCTGCGCAGACTGCATACTGGTCTCGGCCGTTGAACCGGAGGGCGCCTTTCGTCCAGTCTTCGAGCGGACCCGCGACATAGTCGTCCGGGCCGATATTCACGCCCCTCAGATCGAACATCGGTCTCGTGTGATAGTCGTCGCGGCTGTAGTAATACGACGCCATGTGCCAGTGCTCGTCCAGGATGCGCGTCGGGTCATTGCCGGCGGGATAAAAGCTCCACTCTCCAACGGTCATGGACAGTCCCCAGGGCACGAAGACCCTCGCTCCGCGGTCCACCGCCGCGGAATTAGCCGCCAGGCTGAAATCCCAATTCGCCGGGTCTTTCATGGGTGCAGTCGCGGCCACGACGCCGAGGTTGTGGGTAATCGCTCCGGTGTCCTGGAGCGCGCGGCGGGCTTCTGCGAACGACTCATGCCACTGGCCGGAGGGCTTGAAGGCGCCATACTTGCCCGTGATATCGTGGAAAACGTTTCCGGCGAAAGCATTTGTCTCCAAGGCGTAGCGGCTTTTCTGCGGACCGGCATCGCGCTCGTTGCCCTCGGCGAGCGATTTTGCCGGGGTCGTGTGCCAGAAAACCCAGTCGCCAATTCCGTCCCAGATATTGCCGAGGAACTTGTTGCTGCCAGCTTCGGGTGCCTGCCGGCGCGTCCCTTTCACGAAGTTGTAGGCGGTATTGTTGAAGAACGTGTTTTGGTAGCTGATGATTTCCTGGAACATCGTGGTGGCGCCGACTCTGCTCCACGGATCCTTGCTCAGGCCCCAGCCGATATTGTTGAAGTAATAATTCTTGAATGCGCCATCGAGATAGTAGGCCATGCCGAAGCGGGCCGAACCCGGCCGGTTGGGATCGTCCTTGCCGGTCATCCAGCTGGCGTTTCTGAAGCCGCCGGGGTTGCCCGAGACATTGTTATACACATAGGCCGGGCCACCCTGCCATGTTTCGATATTGCCGCAGTCGTCGCCCGTCCGAATTCCATCGAGCACGCGGTTTTGATGGATCAACACCCGCGATAGCGGGACATCCCGGATGTTGCCGCTGATTTTGCCGCAATGCACGTTGATCCCCGCATGCCAGGGTCGATCGATGATATTGCCGGCGATTTCGACGGTCTCGCCATTGGCCACATCAATGGCATTGGCCGAACCGACGCGCATCGCGCGCTGACCGGCGTGGCGGATGTAATTGCGCAGGACTTTGACGTCGAGCAGATGCCCGGCCGCATCGGGCAGTACATCGCCCCACTGGATGCCCTCCTGAATCGTGGTGCCGCCGTGATCCGTTTCACGAATGTCGCAGTCCGTGACGGCCACCCGGTCGATCGGCAGGCCGGCCTTCACTGCTTTCATGTACACGGCCGCGTTGACGTGGTGGAAGGTGCAATGGGAGACGTTAAGATCGAGTCCGCCGCCCCAGACGCGGATGCAGGCCGGATAGACGTGCTTTTTCAAAACATAGTGGGGACCCCACGGGAGTTCGGCCAGGTTCCAGGAAACATTGGTGAAGCGGAACGAAAGCCCGGAAATCGCGACGTGTCGTTTCTCCTCCATGTGGATCAACGTGCTTTCCCGGCCGGCCTCGAGCGTCACGGTGTTGGGATCGAGTCCTCTTGGAAGGAGTAGGTACAGCCGTCCGCCGGTCCCTTGCTTGTCGAACCAGAACTCGCCATCCGGGTCGTCGAGGTAATGGGGTTTGTCCTCGAGATAGTAGCGGTGGTGTCGCGCGATTTTGCGGGAACGGGCGCTGCCGAGGTAGCCCTCAAAGCCAATCCCCTTCTTGGCGGTGTCGACGCCTTGTACATAGGAAGGGTAGGGTGTGCCGTCGACCCAGCCGAATTCAGCCCAGACGATCGCGCCCATATACAATTCCTTGGGCCCGGTGAGATGCCGGGTGTCGATGCCGAGTACAAGCTCGCGGCCCTGTTCGTTCTTCGTGAAGACATCGAAGGACTTGCCGCCGGGGTAATCCCACGACCACCATTCGCTTTTGATGTCCTCGGGATCGGAGATTTTCCAGTTGGGCATGCGTGCGAGTGGAATGCGCATGACCTCGGTGCCTTTGACCATCCAGAGGGTCCGCGGTGCGAAATCCAGATCGCGATACCACACCGTGGCCGGCACCGGGATGTCCGGGTGGCCTGCGCCCTGGGTCCAGCCGCCGGTGATTTTGGCGGAGCCACAGATGACCGCTTCGCCCTGGCCCCATGAGGGATCGACCGTGAGGCGAATCGGGTTTCCTGGTGCGCCCGACTCCTTTACCGTCAGGGCGCCGCGATAGATCGCGCCGCGCTTGAAGACGTAGGTGTGAATGCCGGTGCCGGCCGCGGCGGCGCCGGTCGCGTTGGGATCCCACGGGTGGTGTTTCCAGGGCAGTGCTTTCGTGCCGCCGCTCTGGGTGTCGTCGCCGTTTTCGTAGTCGATGTAACGCAGCGAAGCGCCGGGTTCGAAGACGAAGGGCCGAGGCGCCCATTCCAGGCCGCCGGTCGGCGTCGCCGTCGCCTGCGCCGACTCCCACGAATACCGTTTCACCGTTCGTTTTCCCTCGGGTGCGGGATCAAGGTGACCGATCGTGCCTCCGGCCGGCGGTCGGTCGGTGGCGCCATTGGTCCACGGCGCCACCGTTCCGGCGCACGTGACCACGGTGAAGATGCGCGCGACGGCGAGGATGGATGACACCTGCCGGCTCATTTTCTGAACGCGGGGGCGATACCAGCGATGCAGTGCGGTTGTCATGTTGCGCGGTGGTGAAAATTTATGGTGGGACGCGGGCCCTTTCGTGAGGCTGAAGTGGGCCGCACCCATTGAAAAGATCCGAACTCGAGATTCGGACCCTTCAGTGTTCGCAACCGCCAGGCAGTGACGACCGGCACCATCACGTCACTGACGCGCGTTCTCTGCCCAACCCACGATGACAGCGCATCCGGGTGCCGCAGCGGGATGCCGTGGGCAGATTGACACGCATGCGCTTTCGCGACGGAAAATCCTGTCGGATCGCGTTCACCATATCAAACTCGGGGAATTATCATGCACCGTGCAATTCGTGTTCTGGTTGCGAGCCTGTTCGGGCTCTTTTTCACCAATGCCTTCGTATCTGCGGCGACCATTTCCGGTCGCGTGCGTGACGCCAATGCCAATACGTTTCTAATCGGGGCCTCCGTCAGCGTGCGCGAATTGGATCGGGCCACGAGCACCGGTCCGGGCGGAGAGTACTCCTTCGGCAATGTCCCGGCTGGCGCCTACACCCTGGTCGTGAGTTACATCGGAACCACCGACGTCACCAAATCGGTAAGCGTCACCGTGACCGACGATGCGCGGATCGACTTTGCCCTCAGCTCCGACGTGGTGAAGCTGGGCGCATTTGTCGTCGAGGGTACCCGCGAGGGTCAGGCGCGTGCGCTCCAGCAGAAACGTATGTCCTATGATATCATGGACGCCGTCTCCGCCGATGCCATGGGCAAGTTCCCTGATGGCAATGCCGCCGAGGCTCTGCGTCGTGTCCCGGGCGTATCCATGGAGATCGATCAGGATGAGGGGCGCTATGTTGTCGTGCGCGGAATCGACTCCGCGCTCAACAATGGCACGCTCAACAGCCAGGTGCTCGGCACCCCCTCGGAGGCCGGGAATCGCGGGGTGGCCATGGACTCGGTGCCCGCCGACTTGATCGCCCGCCTCGAGGTTACCAAGGCCGTGACGCCGGACAAGGACGGGACGGCCATCGGCGGTTCCATCAACATCGTCACCCAGAGCGCATTTGATCGGCCCGAGGGATTTTTCTTTGGGAGCGTGAGCGGCAACTACGATGACTTCCGCAATCGCACGGCTCCAGCGGGCAGTCTGACTTTCGGTCGTGTCCTGGGCAAGGAAGCGAAGTGGGCGGTCGTCGCCGGCGTCAGTTACTCCGTGAAAATCTACAAGTCGCAGACGTCCGACAACCTGGGTTGGGCGCCGGTCAACGGGCTCTGGATGCCCACGACCCAGGAATCGTTCGACTACGACATCATGCGGTCGCGGCTGGGCGCGAACGTGGCGCTGCAGTTCCGGCCCGCGCCCAAGCATGAGCTGGCCTTGCGGCTGAACCACAATATTTTCACGGATCACGAGGCGCGCCAGAAGGCGGGTTACGAGTTCAAGCTGGGGACCCTGACCAATCAGACGGCGGTCAGTGGTAACAACAGTGGCGGCCGGTCAACCCGCGAATTCCGGGCCTACAACCAGACCGGCACGATCGACGCGGTGGCGCTCGAGGGTAAACACTCGGTGTGGTCGGACTACAACCTGACCTGGCAGGTCGGCGCCAGCCGCGGCGAACGCGATGTGCCGAAGCGCGACGATTGGGAGTACCGATCCGGCACCGCTCTCGCCAACTCCTACGATCTCTCCGGCGAGAGCAATTTCGTCACTCCCATCGCCGCCTACTACAATGCCGCCAGCTATCCGTTCCGGCGCGTGCGTTATCGCCACGATCTCGAGCGGGAGAATGTGTTGTCGGCCCAGGTTGACCTGAAGCGTGAGTTGGAGCTCGGCCCGCGCCGCGGTTATGTGAAGGCTGGAGCCAAATACGTTGACCGCGACAAGGCCGATGACCGCGAGAACGCGAACTACAATCTCGCCGGCACGGCTTTCACTCTGGCCGAGCCCGGCCTCGCCGGCACTGAGCCGGAAAACTTTTTCAAGGGCCGTTATCGCTTTGGTCCCATCCTGAACCTCGCCGCCAACGAAGCGTTCTTTAAGGCCAATCCCGCCCGTTTCTCGAAAGACGTGCTGGGCTCGCTCAACAACTCGGTGGCGGGCGATTTTGACGCCAAGGAGCGGGTGCTTGCGGCCTACGGCATGGCCAGCGTGGATCTGTCCAAGGAATGGACGTTGCTGGCGGGCGCGCGCCTGGAAAACACCCAGACTGATGCGGGTGCGAATCAGTTGAACACCATCGGAGGCACTTTCTCTGGAGCATATAAGCGGATCACGGGCAGCTCGGACTACGCCAATTTCATGCCCGGAGTGCATCTGTCCTGGCGGCCCAACAAAAAGATGGTGGTGCGCTTGGCGTGGACCAACACGATTGGCCGGCCCAACTACGCCAACCTCGCCCCGACGCGGGTGGTGGACAATCTCGAAACGGCGACCGGCAGCGGGATTTACACCGGCAGCATCAGCTCGGGAAATCCGAAGTTGAACGCGTATGAGGCGATGAATTTCGACGTCTCGGTGGAATACTACCTCGCGAACGCCGGCATCGTTTCCGTCGGCGCCTTCCGCAAGCATATCGATAACCCGGTCTTCGGCCGCAGTTACACCCAGACCAATGTCACGATCGACAGCGTGCGCTACAGCCTGGTCAACATCTCCGGACCGGAAAACGCCCAGCAGGGCAAGGTTTCCGGGCTGGAGCTCAACTACCAGCAATTTTTCAACTTCCTGCCTTCGCCCTTTGACGGTTTGGGCGTGAACGTGAATTACACCATGACCGATTCGTCGGTTACGATTTTCGGCCGCACCGATCCGCTGCCGTTCTTCAAGCAGTCCGATGAAGTCGGCAATGTCGCCGTGGTCTTCGAGAAATACGGCTTTGAGGCCCGAGTCGCGATGTCGTTCAACAGTCCCTATCTCACCGGCGTCGGTGTGGGCCGCGATTCGGACACCTATACTGCCCGCCGCCGGCCGATTGACGCGAAGGCCAGCTATCGGATCAACCGCCGGCTGAAGGTTTTCGTCGAGGGGATTAATATCAACGAGGTTCCGCTGAAGGAGTTTGTCGGGGTTTCATCGCGCAGCAGTGGCAATGAAATCTATCGCTGGAAGGCGAGGTTTGGCGTGAACTTCAATCTGTAGTCGAAAGTCGGATTCAGCCGCGCCGCCGTGGGCGCAGCGGCCGGTTGACGGCGGCGGCGAAGTTTCGGACGGCGCCGCCTTTGTCGGCGCCGATCCGATTCCGTGCGAACGCGGCTGCGAGGTAGCGCAGCCATCGGTCGTCAGGG
>JBIJCX010000373.1:0-7982 GCA_044344465.1 Opitutaceae bacterium | reverse complement strand
TACATGCCTGGGTGGCATCCCGGCGAAGGCGAGGAATACTACGCGCGCCACCGCAACACGTCGCCCGCACGCGAAATGATCCCGTTTGAACTGACGTGGCTGAATGCCATCTTCGGCGTCGCCACCGAGGTGGCCGGTCACTTCGAAAAGTTCGGCGGCTTGCCCGGTGTGATCGAGGATACCTGGAGTCTCTCCCTGCGCCTGCAGAACGGCGGCATCGGCCAGCTCACCACCATCATGGCGTGTCCGATCGATTATCGTCGCGGCTGCGGTTTCGGCACCAACGGAATGATCACCTGGGACATCGGCAGCGGCGACCTCACCGTGCAGACCGCCTCCGACCCGACGCCCCGCCGGCATAACTTCGGCGCGATTGCCACCGTGACCGAGGCGATGTATCTGGAGGAAATCAGCGCATTCATCGCGGCCATCCAGGGCCGGGCCGACTGGCCGCATAGTTACGCCCGAAGTCAGCCGTCCATCGCCACCCTCGCCGCGGCCGAGCAGAGCTTGGTCACCGGCCAGTGGGTCAAAGTCGACCCGAACGCCGAACCCGCGCCGGCCCCGCCCCGGCGAAACTGAAAACCTCCGGCCTTAACCCTGCCCGCCAGCCACCCATGGATCCACTCAAACGACCGATGATTCGCCCCTACATCCTCCGGCCAATACCGGCCCTCACCGCCACGGTGCTTGCGCTCATCACCATCCGGGTGGGCGGGGCTGACGCATCGCTGAACATCGGTTCGCGGCGCGAGCTGTTCGTAGACGACGCGTTGGTGGAGAAGCTCACCGGCAAGGCCGAGCTGCGGTTGCATCATCCCGTGCCGCAGGAGATCGCCATCGTCCATGACGCGCCGTGGGAGGGCAGCGGCTGCGGCTATCACAGCATCTTCAAGGACGGCGGTCTCTACCGCATGTATTACAAAGCGTACCAACTCACGGTGACGGCAGGTAAGATCGACTCAACCGCGCATCCGCGCTTCTGCGGCTATGCGGAGAGCGATGACGGCATCCACTGGCGCAAGCCGGCACTCGGGCTGCATGAGTTCCAAGGGTCGAAAGCCAACAACATCGTCCTCACCAGCGGCAAGGCGGTGGGGTTGGATGCGCTGCAGGAAACGAAGGGCGGCGGCGAGGCCGGAGTGATCAATCCCGACGCGGCGCACCCGGCGGTGTTCAAAGACGAAAATCCCAACGCGACCCCCGATGCGCGCTACAAGGCGATCCTCCGCTCGAACAGTCCGAAGGGGCTGCTCGCCTTCAAGTCGCCAGATGGAATCCATTGGTCACCGATGAGCAATCAGCCCGTCATCACGGATCCGCCGGGCAAGACCGACAGCGGGTTCGACTCGCAGAACCTCGCCTTCTGGGACGGCGTGCGCGGCGAGTACCGGGCGTATTGGCGTTACTATACGGGAGGCGTCATCACGGGCCGGGGCGGACAGGGTTTCCGGGCGATCCGCACCGCCACTTCGCCGGATTTTCTGCATTGGCGAAACCCGGCCGATCTGGCCTACGGTGACGCGCCCCCGGAGCAGCTCTACACGAATCAGATCAAGCCCTACTTCCGGGCACCGCACATCCTCATCGGTTTCCCCGCCCGCTATATTGATCGCGGCTGGTCGGATTCCATGCGCGCGCTGCCGGAGCGTGAACACCGCGAATGGCGTGCGGCGGCGCAGCAGCGCGAAGGCACCGCACTGACCGATTCGCTGTTCATGGCCAGCCGCGACGGCGTCACCTTCAAGCGCTGGCCAGAGGCGTTTCTCCGTCCCGGCATCGAGCACGAAGGCACGTGGAATTACGGCCATCAATTCATGGCGTGGCACGTCGTGGAAACCAAGTCCGCCCTCGCAGGTGCGCCCAGCGAACTTTCCCTCTACGCCACCGAAAGCTATTGGACCGGCACGAGCGATGTGCTCCGCCGCTACACTTTGCGGCTGGACGGTTTCGTCTCGCTGCACGCCCCGATGAGCGGCGGCGAACTCATCACGAAGCCGCTGATCTTCCGCGGCACCAGGCTCACGCTGAACTTCGCCACTTCCGCGGCCGGGAGCGTGCGGGTGGAGATTCAGGACGCGAACGGAAAGGCGTCGCCCGGTTTCACGCTTGAAGACTGCCCACCGATCTTCGGCGACAACGTCGAACGTCCGGTGACGTGGAAGCAGGGCGGTGATGTCAGCAGGCTCGCCGGCCGGGTCGTGCGGCTGCGCTTCAGGGTGAACGACGCGGACGTTTATGCCTTTCAGTTCGTCGAATAAAGTTTGTGCGAATCCGTTCGGCGGAAAAGCGGTGCCGAGCGGGCGGCAGTCGATGCACGTTGGTTCGTCCGCACTCCGCCTGGCCGCAACCGGGCAAGTGATGTTACCAAAGTTTTCCGTTTGTGCCGCACGGCGCGCCGCGCTTTGCTCATCCCTATGGCCGGTTTACCGCCAATCAGCTCGATGGCCGGCCAGCCGCACGTTCCGTATCGTCCACCCCATAAATCCGTAGCCCGCGGTGCTTACCGCCTTCCCTCCATGCAAAACCTTGTCCCGATCCATGCCGCCATCACGCCGGTCGCCGGCCGCACTCTTGCCTCCCCTTCGTTTCTTGCCCGGCTGAGCCACTCCTGGCCGTTCTTTGCGTTCGGCGCTGGCTCGTGGCTTGGGGCCGTTGTCTTCGGTGCCGTGCTGGCGGCGGTCTCGCTCAACGCGCAACCAGCCGACAGCGGGATCATTGAGGGCCGGGTGATGAGCGGCGTGAGCGGCGCCTATCTCGGCAACGTCCGCATCATGATCGAAGGCACGTCGCGTGCAACGGTCACCGACGCCAATGGCTACTTCCGCCTCACCGGCGTGGCCCCCGGTACCGCCCGGGTGGGCGCCTCCTACGTTGGCTTGGAGAGCAAGAGCCAAACCGTCACCGTGGCAGCCGGCCGTGCCGTCGAGCAAAACTTCGAACTTGGCCGCAGCGGCGCGCCGGAGGCGGGCGACGTGGTCAAGATGTCGAAGTTCACGGTGATTGAGGAGCGGGAGCGGAGCGCCCAGGTGCTCGCGCTCAACCAGCAGCGCCAGGCGCCCAACATCAAGAACGTCGTCGCCAGCGACGAGTATCCCACCGGCAGCGACGACAACATCGCGGATTTTGTCCGGTTCATCCCGGGCGTGTCCGTCGTCTACTCCGGCCGCGCCGGCATCGACGCGTCGGTGCGCGGCATGCCCTCGGACACCTCCGGCATCACGATGGACGGCGTCGAGCTCTCGGGCGCGTTCACGGGCAACACCCGCACGGTCAGCCTGCTGGCGGTGCCGACCACCAACATCGCAACCATCGAGATCACAAAGGTGCCTACGTCCGACATGCCGGCTCACGGCCTGGGCGGATCGATGAACATCACGACGAAGAGCGGGTTCGAACGGGCCAAACCCCTGTTTCGCTATAATGTCTTCAGCGCGTTCGATCCCCAGTACGGACTAAGTCTAAAGGATCGGATGGGGCCCCATACCTCGATGGATTCCCCGTCAATCCGGCCTTCCTTCGAACTCAGCTACCTGCTGCCCGTGAACAAATCCCTTTCCCTTTCGCTGTCGGCGGGCAACAAGCTGAACTACAATACCAATCCTGCCGACGCGAACGCCACCTGGGATCTGGTCCAGGGTCTGCCGACCTCGACCACTCCGCGAAACACCCAGGTTCAGCTGGTGACCGTTCGATCCGGCCAGGCTGGCGTCGACTGGAAGCTGGGCGACAAAAACATCTTCAAGGCGAGTGTCTCCTACCGGATGCGCGACGCCGACCAGGGCAACAACGGCCTCGCCCTGACCTACGGCGCCGGCGCCACCGGCAACGCGAATCTCGTCCAGGGTGCCGCCACGGGCGTTGGCACGCTCGGCCAAACCTTCTCCTGGCAAAACCTGATCAGCCATACCACCCACGCGCTGCTGAAGTACACCCACCTGGGTGACACCTGGAAAATCGACGCCAGCGGCAGCTATTCCTACTCGAGCTTCTATTTCATGCCGGACTACAATATCGGATACTTCGGTGGCGCCTCGGTCACGATCCCGAACGTCATCATCCGCGCCGAGGGGATGGACGGAGCCGCCACCCGGGCGCTCGGCCTGCAGCCCGTCAACGTCACCGTCCGCGATCGGACGGGCAACACCGTATCCCCGCATGATGGCCGGCTCTATACAGTGAATTCCGTCACCTCCTCCGAAACCGCCAACCAGGTCGACAAGACCCAGTTCAAACTGGATCTGAAGCGCGAACTCAGACTGGCGGTCCCGGTTACGATCCAGACCGGCGGCACCGTCGTGAAAGAGAACCAGAAACTCTGGAATTACGGAAAGACCTACAATTTCCGGCCCACGGCCACCGTCGCCGAGCGCATGGCCGGCAACTACGACCTGATCGACACGGCCTATTCGCAGTCCCTCGAACCCTTGCTGGGCAGCAAGGTGCAATGGGTCAGCCCGACCAAACTCTTCCAACTCTCCAAGGCGCGGCCGGATTATTTCGTGCTCAACGACGCCGCCGCCCACCAAACCCGGGTGAACGCTTCGAAGAAGCTCGAGGAGACGATCTCGGCGGCCTATTTCCGCGCCGACACACGGCTCCTGCAAGGCCGCCTGTGGATGGTGGCGGGCGTGCGCTACGAGCGAACCGACGACGACGGCAAGGGGCCGTCGGTCAATCCCGCCGCCCAGTTCGTGAAACTGCCCAACGGCACCCTGGCCAAGGATGCCAACGGCCGGTTCATTCCGCTGACGACGAATGCCTTTGAGATCGCCAAGTTGGTCTATACCGAGCGCGGCCTGCGCGGAAAGAGCACGTACGACGATTTCTTCCCCAGCTTCAATTCCAGCTTCAACCTCAAGGATGATCTCGTCCTGCGTTTCGGCTACGCCAAGACCATCGGACGTCCGAACCTGCCGTTCATCATTCCCGGCGCCACCTACTCGTCGATCACCGAGACCACCACCAAGCAGACGATCACCGTCGTCAATTCCCGGCTGAAACCTTGGAAGGCGAACAACTACGATCTCTCGCTCGAGTCCTATATGATCAAGGATGGCTTCGGGTCGGTCGGCGTCTTCCAGAAGGACATCAGCAATTTCTTCGCCGTCCGGACTTTTCCCGGCACGCCCGAGATTCTCGATCAGTATGGCGTCATCGCGTCCGCCGGCGACGCGATCGAATACGACATCGTCAGCCGGTTCAACGGTGGCGACGCCCGCGTGCGGGGCATGGAGTTCACCTACCGGCAGGGCCTCACCTTCCTGCCGCACTGGGCGCGCGGCTTGCAGGTGTTCGGCAATTTCACCCGCTCCACGCTGGGCGGCTCGACCACCGCGGATTTCACCGGCTTCAATCCCCAGACCCTGAGCTGGGGCGTGAACTTCACCCGGCCGCGCTACGCCGTGAAGTTTTCCAGCACCGAGGGCAAGGAGACCAAGCGCGCGTCGGTGGCCGCCAATGCCGCCACTCCGGCGGGATCGTACCAGTGGCAGGGCGCCATCACCCGCTACACGGTCAGCTTTGAATACAGCTTCAGCCGCAGCCTCAGTTTCTATGCCTCACTGGCCGACTTCAACACCCCGGGCGGCTACGTCATCATCCAGAAAGTGTACGCCCCGGGCACCGCGAATAATCTTCGCACCATTCGCGTGACGGAATGGGGTCAGAGCGCCATCTTCGGCATCAAGGGCGAGTTTTGACCCTTCGAACCGTCGCGCGTGGTACGCCCTGGCGGCAAAGACCGGACTTGCTGCCAGTGACAGGCCAGCCGCAACCCGGCCGTTGGCGACATATGTCCTCCCGATCTCGAAAACCGACTGAGTCCACGGCAGGCAACGCCAGCGGATCGCGCCGACCTGCGACACCGGTGGCGCGGAGTGCTGGTATTGATCCGGATCGTACCTTTTCGCGCCGATTCATCATGTGGTGTAGGGCCGCACCTTGGTGCGCGCCGGAAACTCAAAACGACGATCGGTGCGGGTTTGGCGGCACGGACCAAGGTCCGGCCCTACACTTCACGTGCACGATCGCCGATCAACTGGAACGTCTTTGATCGCGGCCGCGCGGGGTAAAATCTCCAGCGCCGGTCAAAAAAATCCCTTCCTATGAAATCACGCATCCTCTCCCATTGCTTCCGCCTGCCCGCGGCCCTGATCGTCCTCGCCGTTGCACCGACCGTGTCCTCCGCCGCTCAATCCGCCGGCGTGACTGATATCGGATCGCGGCGGGAACTGTTCGTCGAGGACACCTTGGTGGACCGGTTGGCGGGCAAGGCGGAATTGCGTCTGCACCAGCCGGTGCCGCAGGAACTTGTCATTGTACACGATGCGCCCTGGGAAGGACCGGGCAGCGGCTACCACAGCCTCTTCAAAGACGGAAATCTCTACCGCATGTACTACAAGGCGTGGCAGCGCACCCGTGGACCAGGCACGGCCAACACCGATGCCAATCCACTCCTGTGCGGTTATGCGGAAAGCGACGACGGCATCCACTGGCGCAAGCCGGCGCTGGGCATCCACGAGTTCAATGGTTCGAAGACCAACAACATTGTGATGATTACCGGCGTCGTCGGGCAGGTGGACGCCGACGCCGGACATCCGGCGGTGTTCAAGGACGAAAACCCGCAGGCCGCGCCGGATGCCCGCTACAAGGCCATCCTGCGTTCCCGCAAGCCCAAGGGTCTGCTGGCGTTCAAGTCGCCGGACGGAATCCATTGGTCGCCGCTGGCGGACAAGCCGATCATCACCGACGGCGCGTTCGATTCGCAAAACCTCGCGTTCTGGGATCCCAATCGCCGCGAGTACCGCGCGTATTGGCGCTATTTCCAGCAGGGGGTCAAGATGCAGGACGATCGCAACCCGGCCGGAGTCCGCGCCATCCGCACCGCCACCTCGAAGGATTTCCTCCATTGGGAAAACCAGGCCGACCTCAAGTACGTTGATTCCCCGCCTGAGCAGCTTTACACGAATCAGATCAAGCCCTACGCGCGCGCGCCGCACCTCTATCTCGGCTTTCCCATGCGTTACACCGATCGCGGCTGGTCGGAGTCCATGCGCGCCCTGCCAAACGCCGACCACCGCGAGTGGCGCGCCTCGAGCAATCCGCGTCTCGGCACGGCCCTGTCCGACGCCTTGTTCATGGCCAGCCGGGACGGCGTGACCTTCAAGCGCTGGAACGACGCCTTTCTGCGTCCCGGCATCGAGCGCGACGGCACGTGGAGTTACGGCCAGTTGTGCGTCGCCTGGCAGGTGGTGGAAACGAAATCGGCCCTCGAAGGTGCGCCCAATGAGTTGTCTATATATGCCGACGAATTCTACTGGAGCGGCGCCAAGGGCAGCGCCGTGCGGCGGTACACGCTGCGGCTGGACGGCTTCGTCTCGGCCCAAGCTCCAATGTCTGGCGGAGAACTCATCACCAAGCCGGTCCGTTTCAAAGGCCGGCAACTGGCGCTCAACTTCTCCACCTCCGCCGCGGGCAGCGTGCAGGTGGAGATCCAGGACTTGAACGGCCAGGCGCTGCCCGGCTTTGCCCTGCAGGACTGTCAGCCGCTGTTCGGCGACACCCTCGAACGCGCCGTCACGTGGAAACAGGGCGCCGATGTCAGCTCACTGGCTGGCCGGCCCGTGCGGCTGCGGTTCTTGCTCAAGGACGCCGACGTGTACGCCTATCAGTTCAAGGAGTAACACCCCCGCCCTTTCACGATGACGTTGGGCGCAAAAACCCCGCGTGCGCCCCTTGTCATCCATTAGATGACAAACACCCCTGAGAATCTAAAAGGGCGTCCAAAAAGCCCTGTCATTCTGAGACCAAAAACCAACGCCGAGCCGTTGGGTGGTACCCGATATGAACTCACTTTTGCCTGTCATCCTGAGACCCATAACAAGCCGCCGCGGCTTGCGTGGGACAAGCCAATGAACTTTGGTGGCGAGAGTCGAAGCCGTGAGGCGCAGCGTGGCCGTCGCTCGCATGGTGCTTTTTTG
>JBIJCX010000372.1:0-8009 GCA_044344465.1 Opitutaceae bacterium | reverse complement strand
CGCAAAATCGGAGCCGCCCTTCCTTATCAGGTATTTAGATCAATTTAGGAATGCGCGTTGCGACGGTGCGGCCAATCATGGTTAGATTCAGGCCTCCGTTTCCGGCCAGACCCCGCGCCCCGCGAGGCTGGCCGCGGCCTTTGCGGTCGGCATGCGAAATGCTATCAGGCTCGGATTGCATCACGCTGTCTTCACCCTTCGTCCGCCCAACAGGCCAAGCGGGAATTTTTTCCGTTCTCGCTGGTCAGGTGGCCGGTACGTCGAAGCGCCCGTGGGATTGGATAATTCCATTGACGCCCGCGAAATTAGAAATAGCGCCTCCATGTCCCTTCGAAGTGTGATTCCCGCTTTCATCGAGCGGGTGTCCCTTTTCCCCAACCGAATCGATAAACCTATGAGATCTACTGCGTCCGCATTGTGCCGCGGAGGGTATACCCTCCTTTTTGCCCTGCTCTTCCCACTGCTCAGTTTTGGCCAGGCCAGCGGTGGCACGATCACCGGCCAGGTCAGCAACTCCGCCACCAAGTCCTATCTCGAAGGCGCGGTGGTGGAACTGGTCGGGACCGATCGATCCACGATCACGGATCGGGAGGGCCGGTATCAATTTGATGGAGTCGCGACGGGATCGGTGACGGTCGCCGTGGGATTCACCGGCCTCGATAAGAAGCAGGTTCCCGTGTCGGTGGGCGCCGGACAGCGGGTCGTGCAGGACTTTGAACTCACGTCGGAAATCTACAAACTCGAGAAGTTCACGGTGGCTGGAGAGCGGGAAGGCACGGCCAAGGCGGAAGCGTTGCAGCGGCAGGCCGCCAACGTGAAGGCCATCGTTTCCTCCGACACGTTCGGCAACGTGGCGGACGGCAACATCGGCGACATGTTGCAGCACATGGCCGGATTGACGGCCGATTACAACGGGCCGGACGTCCGGCAGGTGAGCATCCGCGGCGTCGGTTCAGCGTTGAACTCGGTGACCATGGACGGCCAACAGGTCGCCAGCGCGCAGTCGGCCGGCACGGGCCGCCAGTTCGAGTTCGAACAGGCCTCCCTCGGCAACATTGAAACGATCGAGGTGACGAAGGCGCCGACGCCCGACATGGATGGTGCGTCGATCGGTGGCAGCGTGAATCTGGTGACCAAGAGCGCGTTCGATCGCTCCGGTGGCCGGCTCATCACCTTTGGCTTCGGTTTCACGGCCCAGCCAGGTTACAACGGACCGACCAGCAAGTGGAAGCAGCCGATCCGGGGCCTCGGGCCGTCCGCCAACTTCAGCTATCAGGAAGTGTTCGGCGCGAACCGGAACCTCGGCATCACGCTGACCGGACTCATGCACAGCCAGGCGGCGGGTGGTGGCATCATCAATTCCCAGTTCGAGCGCAATCCGGCGGACGGTCCGGCCTTCAACTGGCAAACCGCCCGGATCATCGTGAACGGCGCCACCCGCACCCGCGCGGCGTTGGGCCTGAAGGTCGATTACCGGTTCAGCGACCATGCCACCCTCTCGTTCAACACGTCGTACAACTTCTTCCACGAAAACAACGACACCCGGAACCACACGCTGCAGGGCATCGCGTCCTACTCGGCGGCGAATATTGCGCTGGCGACGGTGGATGCCGCCGGCAACCGCACGGGTGGAGGCTTCATCGCTCCCGGCTACACCTCCAATTACACCAAGTTCTTCGCCAATCCAGGTGCATCAAGCGTGATCACGATGACGTCGAATGACAAAGCAGGCCGGACCATTTTGTTCTCGCCGATGATGAGACACCGGCTGCCGCACGGCCTGGCCATCGACTACGGCGTAAGCTACTCGCAATCGGCGACGTGGTACGACATCTCGCACAACAACGACAAGTATGAATCGCGGCCGAAGGGCACGATCACCTACCGGCTGAACAACATCGGCTACAGCGTGGATCGGTCGAAGGACACGATCTGGCCGACGATCGCACAAACCCAGGGCCCCAGCTTCAACAATCTGGCCAACTATACCTTCGCGCCCGGTGCCACCCGGGTGCCGGTCACGGACACCCTGCAGCTGGCGCAAACCGATCTGCGTGGCTACGACACGGTGGTAAATGCCAAGTTTGACCTGAAGAAGGATCTCGCGCTCGCGCTGCCGACCTACGTCAAGACCGGGTTCACGGTCCAAAACCAGAAACGTAAGTTGTGGCAAGATCCCCGCCGGTACAACTACACCGGGCCGGACGGCGTTTTGAACACGGACGACGACAACGAGGGCATCGCGCAGTTCCTCGAGGTGCATGATAATACGGACATCGAGAAGAAATATTTGCAGGACCGCGGCGGCGTTCCGCCGTGGGTGAATCCTTACGGCGTCGCCCGGCACCAGAAGCTGTACCCTGAGATGTGGAAAGAGGACATCGCGTTTGCCTCGGGCAAGCTGACGAGCCGCCTGTTGATGGACGAAACGATTTCCGCGGCGTACGTGATGGGCAATGTCCGTTACCAGAAGCTCTCGTTGTTGACGGGTATCCGCTTTGAAAACACGGAGGACAAGGGCGAAGGCCCGCTCAGCCGCCTGTCCCCGGCCGAAGCCGCCCGCCGGGCCGCCTGGGTGGGACCGGTCAGCGACGCGGAACAGCGGCGCCGCAATATCGAGCAGTTCGGCGGTCGCTATACGAACACGGGCAAGTACCAGTTCTTCCTGCCCGGTGCGCATCTGAAGTTCCAGCCGTTCGATGGCTTGGTGACCCGCTTGAGCTGGTCGACCGGCGTCGGACGCCCGGCGTTCGGATCGATCATCCCTAACACCGTGATCAATGACACGGCCGAGACGGTCACGGTGACCAACCCGGAGTTGAAGCCGCAGTATGGCAAGAACTGGGATCTGACGGCGGAGTATTACTTCAAGCCGCAGGGCATGATCTCGATCGGTGCCTTCCGGAAGAACATCACCGACTATATTGCCACGAACAACAGCCGGTTCGTCGAAGCCGGCCAGAACAATGGCTTCGACGGTCAATATGTCGGCTACCGAATCATCACGACGATCAATGACGGCTATGCGAGGATCGAAGGCCTGGAGGCCAGCTACCAGCAGCAGCTGACCTTCCTGCCCGGTTGGACGAGGGGCTTCGGCCTCTACGCGAACTATACCAAGCTCCGCACGGAAGGGCAAAATTCGTCCTTCACGACGGGTCCCTCGAGCAGCGCGGGTGGCACGCTGGCGGGCTTCCTCGATACCACGGGCAACATTGGCCTCGGTTACCGCGGCTTCGGCATGGACCTGCGTCTGCAGACCGTCTACCGCGGCAAATACCTCGTCGCGAACAGCACCGATCCGGCGCTCGTCACCTGGCAGGAGCCGAAGTGGTCCTGGACCTGGAAATCGCGCTACAACTTCTCGAAGGGCCTGGGCGTATTCCTCGATCTGGAGAACATGTTTTCGACGCCCCTCGATCGTCGCTGGGCCGCCTACCCGGGACGCGTGACAAGCTACCGCACCTTCGCGACCAAGATCGTGGGTGGTGTCACCGGCCGGTTTTGAGCCCGGGGCACGGGTTGGAGCATTGATTTGATTTCCGTTCGCGAGACCCGGCTGCAAGGCCGGGTCTCTCTTTTTTCCAGAATCATTATGCGCATCACATTCTGGCTCGTTCTCACCGCGGGCCTCCCTCTCATCGACGCATCGGCCCAAGTCGGCGATGGCTCCGATCTGGATCGTTCGGTGCCGCCCGCGCACTGGAAAATTCCGACGGCGCCCGTGCGCACGCCGGAGGAGTCGCTGAAACTGTTTGATTTGCCGGCCGGATTCCGCGCCGAAGTCGTCGCGGCGGAACCCCTGGTGCAGGACCCGATCGCGATGTACTTCGATGAGCGCGGGCGTCTCTGGGTGCTGGAATGGCCATCGTATAACCGGCTGTTGCGCGGCGTCATTCCCGGCCTGGAAAAAATCGACCCGCCGAAATCGCGGGTGGTCATTCTCGAGGACACGGATGGCGACGGGCGGATGGACCGGCGAACGATCTTCATGGACGGTTTCGACTGGCCGCGTGGACTGCAGGTCATGGGCGACGGCGCCCTGGTGTTGCGATTGCCGGAGATTGTTTTTGGCCACGATCGGGATGGCGATGGCGAGGCCGACCAGCAGGAGGTTCTGGTTGGCGGCCTGGAGGTGCCGGCAAATCCGCACGGCGCCCAGAGCAACTTGTTTCGCGGGATGGACAACTGGATCTACGGCTCCAAGTTTCCCCAGCGGATGCGGCTGTCCGGTGGAACGTGGGCCACGCAGCCGAACCTCAGCATGCGCGGGCAGTGGGGCCTTTCGCACGACAACTACGGCCGTTTTGTCTACGCCTCCAACGGCGATCATTTGCGGGGCGACCTGGTGCCCGGACATTACTACACCCGCAATCCCAACTACTCGGCGACCGCCGGCGTCGATGTGCGCTACCCGGCGGACCAGACGGTTTGGCCGCATGGGGCCACCCCCGGCGTGAATCGCCGCGGGCAGGTGCGGGATGAAAACGGCACGCTGCAGCAATTCACGGCGAACACCGCCCCGGCGGTTTACCGCGGCAACCAGTTTCCCTCCGAGTTCGTCGGCAATGTGTTCCTGGGCGACGTCGCGGGCCGGCTGATTCGTCGCAGTGTACTCACGGAGAAGGACGGAATCATCACCGCCGAAAACGCGTACCCGAAGCGCGAATTCCTTTTCTCGCATGACGAACGCTTTCGCCCTGTCTTCACGGCCAACGGACCCGACGGGGCCTTGTACGTGACCGACATGTACCGCGGCATCATCGAGGGCCACCTCTTCATCACGAGCTATCTCCGGCAACAGATTATTGCGCGCGGGCTGGAGCAATCCTTTCTCGGGATGGGTCGCATATACCGGATCGTCCACGCGGGCCGGCCGCGCGGCGCGGGGCCGCGTTTGAGTCGCGACCAGCCGGCAGCCTGGGTCGAACACCTCGCGCATCCGAACGGCTTCTGGCGCGATGCGGCGCAGCGCATCATCGTCGAAAGCGGGGATCGCCGCTTGATTCCCTCGGTGCGACGAATCGCCCTCGAACATGCCGACGAACTGGGCCGGCTGCACGGGCTGTGGACGCTCGAGGGTCTTGGCGGCGTGGATACGGAGCTCCTCACGCGGTCCCTGGTGGATCGGTCGCCGCAGATCCGAATGGCCGCACTCCGTCTCTCGGAGCCGTTCCTGGCTGAGCCGGGTATTGGCGCCAAGGTGCTGACGTTGGTGGAGGACGAGCGGATCGAAGTACGGCGCCAGTTGCTCTTCACTTTGGGGGAAGGGAAGGGCGCAGCCTTTGAGCAGGCGATGGCCCGGCTGCTGCACCGGGATGCGGCGCAGCCGATCATGCTGGAGGCGGCGCTCAGCGGCTTGCGCGATCGCGAGTACACGTTGATCGAACGGCTCCTCAGCGACCGGTCGTGGAGCGAGGAACAACCCGGGTTCGCCCGGCTGTTTGGCGCACTAGCCCATGCGGTGATCAATTCCGGAAGGCCGGACGACTTGAACCGCCTGCTCACGCAGGTGGCGGATGGGGCGGAACGGCCGCTGTGGTCGAGGGTCGCCATCCTCGACGGTCTGGCCGCCGCGAAGCAGCGAGGTCTGGCGCGTTTGCCCGCGGCTCTCGCCGCAGTGGAGAATTCCGCGTCGGATCCGGTGCGGAAGCGCGCCGCCACGCTCAGCCGGGCCTGGTCGACGCCCGTCCCGTTGGCCGCGGCGCCGGCTTCGCGTCCGCGCCGAAGCGCAGCGGGCTTTGACAAGGGACAGAGCCTGTTTGCCATCTGCAGTGCGTGTCACGGCGCGGAAGGCAAGGGGCAGCCGACAATTGCTCCACCGCTCGCCGGATCCCTCGTGGTCGCGGGCCCGGCGGAGGACGTGATCCGCAGCGTGATCAACGGACGCAATCAGGACCGCAAGAACCAGGCCTATCCCGATATGCCGCCCCTCGGTGGCCTCGGTGACGAGGATATCGCCGCCGTTGTTTCGTTCGTGCGGGCGCAGTGGGGCGGACAAAGCCAGCCGGTGACGGCGGCGGACGTGAAGCGCGTGCGGGACGCACCCGCCGTTGCGCCCGCTGCGATGCCTATTCTGCGTCGGGCTATTCCCTGAAAACGGATGGCGTTTTTTTCTCAATGATGGCGGCAGCGATCCAATAATCTCCGGGCCAAGCGTGGTGCAAAATGGATTCATTCTTTCTCCGACCTCTGCGTGGCGTCCCGTCTCTGCGGTGCAACCTTCAGTTCAGTCGGTCCAATCCTTTGACACCGCAGAGACAGGGCAGGAACGCAGAGAATACCCAAGGCAGTTTGGCAGAAAAAACGGGGAATATTCGGCATGGGAGATGGCAAAAAAAGCGCTGGCAAAAAAAGATCAGGAACAGGTGGGACGAAATGCTTTGAGCAACCTCCCCTTTGGGCAAGAAGACCCAATGCCCGGCCTTTTTTTGCCACCCATTTTTTTGCCAAAAGGATTGGTGGTTTGCTCCCCTTTCCCAACCAAGGCAGCTCAGCCAGGGTCACGCGACCTGTCCGCCGAAGGCTTGGCGAAGGTGGAAGGCGCGACCTGTCCGCCGTATTTATCATGAAACAATCTTCCGGGAATTTCGTGACGCGCTACAGTCAGGGCCCGCTGGCGCGGCGTTTTCGCGAAGATCTGAAATCCGATTTGTCTCTACCTTCCCTGCCGCGAGGGCCGAAGACATTTTCGAATTTCTGGCCCGGCATCCGCACACCGAGGGTGATTTCGAGGAGAGGACCCCCAGCGGACGCATTTTCTAGGTCAAGGTTTTCGAGAATCTCATTGTCACCTACTGGGCAGACCAGGCAGAGCGTGAAGTGCGCATGGTACGCTGCGAAGTGATCGAAGGCTCGTGCTGAAAAAGCGGCGGCGGTTCTGGGTAGGGGCGACAAAACGGGATCGGGCGTTCGGCGTTCGGAATTTACTCGGGCGATGGCGCGAAGTGCGAACACCCTGACCCCGTCGGATCGACTTTGTGGACGTCCAAGGCTCGGTGACGTCCAAACTCAAAACCCCGTCAGTGCCCCCTCTCGATCAGCGGGTTGACCCCGTGGATTGCCGCTTCTCCCGCAGAAGCGTAGGTCGAAATCGCCGCCGGAATCATAAAGCCATGCCAGGGTGAGAGCGCCAATATCAACAACCGCAACCTGACTCCGTGGAACGGACTCTGCCCGACTCCCCTCAATTCCGAGCAGAAAGGTCCCCGACTGCGGAGAGCGAGAACGCGACCCAGGCGTCTCCCGTGGCTCCGCCGAGCATGCGAATGCCCACTGCCGCAACCACGACGAACTGGCGCCCGTCGACCTCGTAGGTCGCAGGCGGAGTGGATCCATCGTGCGGGAGCACCCCCGCCCACAGTTCTTCACCCGTGCGGGAATCGAAAGCCCGGATTGTCGCGTCGCGGGTGCCCGCACAAAAAACGAGGCCGCCGGCTGTGCACATCGCACCGCCGTAGTTTTCAGTTCCCGTTTTCGGCACGCCCGCCTGCTTGAGCGCAGGATATTCCCCCAGCGGGACCCTCCAAACGAGCCGCCCCGTGTTGAGATCCAAGCAACTCAGCGTGCCCCAAGGTGGTTTGATCCCGGGATAGCCATCCTGATCCAAGAGCCGGCGGTGGCTGGCCACGTAACGCACGGGCGACGCCTCATCGCGCGGCAGTTGTGGACGATCTCGCGCCAGCAGGAAGTCGAGCAGGTAGGTTTTTTCCTCCTCCGACATCGGCGGGGCGGGAGGCATCATCCGTCGACCGTTGACCATGACGGAAAGAATTTCTTCGTCGTTCAGGCGATGCCGAAGCGCGCGCAAGTGCGGGGTGAGGCCAATCCCGTGGCGGGTAGGACCGTGGCACGGAGCGCAGAATTGCTGGTAGATATTTTCGCCTCGAGTAGCCGGTTTCAAGGGCGGCGGATCGTCGTCGCGAACCAGCGACAACATCCACGGCAGTTCGTTCGCGCTCACGTAGAGCCAGCCAGTTGACGGATCGAAAGCAGCCCCGGTCCATTCG
>JBIJCX010000085.1:0-25838 GCA_044344465.1 Opitutaceae bacterium | reverse complement strand
GCGCAGGCCATCACGTTGCAGCGGCTTTCGACCGGGGTGAAGAGCATCGTCTCGGCTGACGCTTTTGGCGGACTCGCCGGTAATCCCGCCGACCTCGCAGTCCGCCTGCCCGGGGTGGAGGGTGAGGCGGTCGGCGGGGACTTCCGGTATATTCGCATCCGCGGCATGAACCAAAACTTGAGCACGATCAGTCAGGACGGAAATCGCATTGCCGACGCGGCCTCAGGCGGATCCAGCCGCGAGTTCCAGTTCCAGACGGTCGGCTCCGACTCGGTGGAGCGCATCGAGGTGGTCAAATCGCCCACACCGGACATGGACGGAGACTCCATCGGCGGCAACGTCAACCTGGTCTCCAAGAGCGCGTTTGACAGCTCCGGGGAACGCCGGTTGGCCGGGTCGGCCGGGGTGATCTGGCGGCCGTTCGACTCCCATGATGCCAAACCAACGCCCAGCTACTCTTTCAGCTACGCGGAGGTCTTTGCCAAGAGGTTCGCTGTTTCCTTGAACCTCGGCTATCGCATCCACGAGGTTTTATATAGCGCCAATGGCTTTGGCCGTGAACAACTGGCCAGCGGCACCGCGGGTCCGGCCTATATTTACTCAGTGGCGCCGAGCGATCAGACCTTCAACCGCACGCGCGAGGGCGGCGGGCTCAAGTTGGATTACAAACTGAGCGAGAACACCCGCTTTTACGCCAATTTGACCTACAACAAGCACCTCGAGCACGGACTGTTTGGCGGCAATACCTTCGCCGCAACCTGGCAAACCAACCAGGTGGTGGCGACGCGGGACGCGAGTGGTGTCCTGACCGGTACCGGCGGAATCGTTCCCGGCTATACCGATCAGGTCACGGACGTGCGGCCCGTCGCCGCCAGCAGCCTGAATCTCGCCTCCACTGAAAACTTCAAGGAAGGCGAGACCCAAACGGTTCAGTTCGGCGCCAAGCATCGCTATCACAATCTGGATCTTGACTACGATGTGTACCAGTCGAAATCGAAATCGAATTACGCCAACAACGCCACGATGAGCTGGAGAGTGGATGGCATCGGTTTCAGAGTGAGCCGAGCCGACACGTACAATCCGACCGTCACCCAGACGGGTGGTCCAGACATCACCAATCTCGACAACTACAACACCAATGTCTATACGAAGTCGCGCAATGCCGGATGGGACCAATACGAAGGTGCCGCAGCCAACTTGAAGAAGCGGTTTGAAACCGTTGTTCCCGCGTATATCAAGATGGGCGTTCGCCTGCGCGATCAGGGCCGCGAGTTGCGCAACACGACGTACCGGACTTCCTATGTCGGCCCCGACGGCGTCATGGGCCTCAACCCGGCCACCGGTCGGAACGACGATAATCTCGCCCAATTCGGGGTGGCGAAAGCAAATTGGCCGGACGATGAGGCGCTCGGCGGTTATCCCACCAATCTCCCGTTTCCCGTGAAGCCCAACGAGGGAAAGAACACTCTGTTTGTAGAGAAGATCCTCGCCCAGAGCCCGCAATACTTTCGCCAACAGATCGCGAACGACGTCTCAGGCGAGCTGTCCGGCAACCAGAGCTTCAAGGAAAAAATCAACGGCTACTATATGATGGGCAGTGTCGACCTCGGGAAGCTGACCATCACGGGTGGCGTCCGGGTTGAAACCACCAAGACCAAGGGCGTGGGGGCGCTGCAGATCATTACGCCGGAAGAAAAGGCGCGCCGAGCCGCCTGGGTGGGTGCGGTCACCGAAGATGAAACCCGTCGCCGCACCTATGAGGAGTATTACCGCCGTCAGAGCGCCACTGGCGACTACCGCACCATCTTTCCGGGCGTCCACTTCAAGTTCGAACCAATCCCGAGACTCGTTACCCGCCTCAGCTACGCCACCAACATTGGCCGGCCGGCCATCGGGCAGCTTATCCCCCGGACGACGGCAAACATCGACAATCAAACGGTTTCGACCAGCAACCCCAGCCTCAAGCCGCAATTGGCGAACAACTTTGACGCGACGGCCGAGTATTACTTCGAGCCGTCCGGCGTGCTGTCAGCGGGAGTCTTCCTGAAGGAGATGAAGAACTTCATTTACACCCTGGGTGGTCAAATCGTTCCGGCCGGGGTCGACAACGGTTTCGGCGGTGAGTATGCGGGCTATACCATGACATCACAGCGCAATGGCGGATCCGCCAAGGTGAAGGGGATCGAGCTCAGCTATAGCCAGCAGTTCACCTTTCTGCCTGGTGTCTGGCGAGGTTTGGGTGCGTTTGCCAACCTGACGAGAATGTCGGCGGAGGGAAACTATGGCAATGGCAATGCCATCGCCCTGGCTCCCACCGCGAAGATCGCCGGCTTCAATCCCTTCGTCGCCAATATGGGCGTGTCCTACATCAAGGACAAGGTCAGCGTACGGTTTCAGTACAACATGCGGGGCCGCTACCTGAGTTCCTACAACGCCAATGAATCCCGGCAGGTTTACCTCTCGGCCCGCAATACGCTCGACATCAAAACCGTTTATCATTTCTCGCGCCGTTATGATGTGTATCTGGATGTAGTGAATGTGCTGCAAGTCGCCGACCGTCAGGCCGAATTCAACGGAGGTCGTCCGCAGACGATCGGTTATTTGTCGCGGCAGGTCCTCTTCGGCATCAACGCGCGCATGTAGTCGGTTCGTTCATGTTGGGGCCGTGGAGTCCGCGGGAGGTCTGGCCTGACCTTTGGCCGCGGGGACCACGGCCCCATTTTTGCGTTACAGGGCAGAATCCACCGGTGCCGAAGGCCGAGAATCGCGAATGCCGGTCTGTGGAGGCCGCGCCGATCGCATTTTGCCTGGCCAACATCACACCCGGCCGTCGGATTCTTCATTCGCCATGTTTCACCCACCCCGATTTCCCCGTCAGTTGACCGCGGTTGGCCTCGGCCTGTTGTGCCTCGCCCGCGCGACACCCGGCATCGCGGCGGAGCCGCCTCCGCTGCAGATCGAGGACCTCTACCGCACGGATTCGGTTGTCGATCCCATCACGTTGCCGGACGGGAAGAGCGCGGTTTACTGCCGGCAGCAGGCCGATGCACGAACCCGGACGATGAAACAATCGCTGTGGCGCGTGGATGACCAAGGACCGCCGCGTCCGCTCGAACCCGGAGAGGCGGACGGGTTTGGTCCCCAACTCTCGCCCGACGGCAAATGGATCTTGTTTCTCTCCACGCGCCCGTTTGCGGACGGCACGCCGGCCTTTGTCCCGGTGCCTCCCTATTCGGATGCAGCCGCGGACATCTGGTTGTTGCCGGTCGCGGGCGGCAAGGCCATCCCGCTCGGCGGCAAGGCCAAGCCCTACGGTCGCGTGATCACCGACAAGTTCTACGCCCGGGTGGCATTCTCGCCCAATGGCAAGCGACTCGTTTTTGTGGCGGATGAAGGCCGCGATCTGCGCACGGAGGAAGAACGAAGGAACAATGTAATCGTCGTGCGCGAGGATCAGGGCGAGGGTTATGAAGGTTACGGCCCGACGCAGGTATGGGTGGCCGAACTGCTGGATTCGCCCGGCGACGTCGCGGCAGCCCGCATCACGAAGGTGACCAAGGACGACTTCTGGTATGGCGATCCCCAATGGTCACGGGATGCATCGTTCCTGATTGTTCACGCCAATCGCACGCTCGAGCAGGAATCCGTGCGCTTCAGCATCAATCGCAACTACGACCTTTGGAAAATCAGTTTGAGTGACCACCGGTTGGAACAACTCACCTCGGGTCCGGGCCCGGAATTCTCGCCCCGCATTTCCCCGGACGGACGGCGCGTTGCCTACCTCAGTTCACCGCGCCAGGGGCCGCATGCTGACGTCTTCAACCTGACGCTCATGGATCTGACGGCCGCCGGGGCGAAGGCGCGCGTGGTGTTCGATCATCACGGGGTCGCCGCCGGGATCCCGCCGCATCTGCCGCCCGCGTCTCCCCTGCCCGACCAACCTTGGCGGGACAATCACCGCATCGCCTTCAGCGCGTATCGCGGATTTAAAACCGAGGCGCAATGCGTCGCTGTCGATCGCGGGCCCGAGGCCACCACCGACACTCCTGCCTTTGCGCCCCGCAGCCCATTGTTGCCCGCGGGAAACTCCGCCCGGGGTCCGCGCCTCGTCGCCCGCGACGAGATGGTGCAGTGGAAGAGCTTTGACGGTCTCGGGATCGAGGGCGTGGTGACGCTGCCGCCGCCGTCGATCGCGAAGCCGCCGTTCAAGTTGCTCGTGCAGCCGCATGGCGGGCCGCATTCCCGGGCGAGCGGCGGCAGTGGATTCGAGACCCAAATCTTCGCGATGAACGGCTTCGCGGTTTTTCAACCTAACTTCCGCGGTTCCGCCGGCTACGGCCGCGCCTTTCTCGACGCGGATCGCAACGACCTCGGCGGGGGTGACATGCGCGACATCCTCACCGGCATCGAGCATCTCGTGCAACTGGGGATCGCCGATCGGGAGCGGCAGTTTGTCTATGGGGTGAGCTACGGCGGATTCATGACCGCGTGGCTGGTGGGCCAGACGAACCAGTTCCGCGCCGCCGTCGCCCAGAATCCCGTGACGGACATGAACGTGATGTGGCATCTCAGCGACCTCCAGAGCTGGACCGAGTGGGACCTCGGCGGCCTGCCCTGGGAAGTCCCGGAACGGATGCGGCAACAAAGTCCGCTGACCCATGCCCCCAAGGTCCGCACGCCCACGCTCCTCCTGAATTCACTCAACGACCGCCGCTGCCCCATCGCGATGGGCCGGATGTATTATCGCGCACTCAGGAAAGTCGGCGTGGAGACCGCGATGGTCATCTACCCCGATGAAGGCCATGGCATCCGGCAGCTGCCGCATCGCGAGGATGTGTTGCGCCGCGTGTTGGCGTGGTTCGACCGGCACGATCGGCGGCCGCCAGGGTCGCCAGGGCGATAAATCCATCCGCCTGGTCCACGCCATCCGCGGAGCACCCGGCCCGAGCGGACCGGACGAAAGAAAATTGGTTTCCTTCCCGCGGGCCAGCACCCACATTCAAGTGCCATGAAAAAAGACGCCATCCTCTCGAAGTTCAAAACAGAGAAAGTAATCGCACTCATCCGCGCCGATTCGCCCGACGGCCTGCTTGACTGCGCCCGGGCCCTCGCCGCCGGGGGCCTGACCAGCATTGAACTCACGATGACCACGCCCGGCGCCATTCGCATGCTCGAGAAGGCGACCGCGGAGCTCCCCGATTTTCTGTTCGGCCTGGGCACCGTGCTCGATGCCGAAACCGCGCGCGCCGGCATCCTGGCCGGGGCGAGGTTCATCGTCACGCCCGGCGTGCGCTTCGACGTCATCGAGACCTGCAAGCGCTACAGCGTGCCGATTTTTTGCGGCGCCTTCACGCCCACGGAGGTCATCAACGTTTGGGAGGCGGGCGCCGATGCCGTGAAGATTTTCCCGGCCGAGTTTTTTGGACCCGCCTACATCAAATCGCTCAAGGGTCCGCTGCCGCACATCGAGATGGTGCCGACCGGCGGCGTCAATGAGCACAACGTCGGCGAGTTCCTGAAAGCCGGTGCGTACGCCGCCGCGGCCGGCAGTTCGTTGGTCGAGGCCAAGGCGTTCAAGGAAAAGAACTGGGCCGCGATCACCGCGAAGGCCAGTGCCTTTGCCGCCGCGGTCGCCGCCGCAAAAAGCTGATCCTGAAAGGGTCGTCGGACTTCACGGATTTCGCCCCGGCCAATCCGCCAAACTCCCACCAACGTGATGCCAACGGGCGGAGCCTGTTTGCCGGCGATGCCCGTCTGACGCTGATGTCGGAAGATTGAAATGTCAGCCGCGAAGCCCTCGCGCCGCCCCCCACCCGAGGGGGTGGCATTGATTGCCCGCACGCACTGGCTCACCAGTGGCGTGATTCTTTTCTGCCTTGGCCTGCTACACGTTATCCTGCGCCATTCGAACGTCCTCACGCTCACCCGCGACACCTATGTTTACGCGCTCGGGTTGGGCGTGCTCTATGGCGCAACCGGGTTCATGGTGTGGGCTGGAGCACCGCCGGGACGCTACTTCAATTACGTCTGCAGCCTCCTGTACCTCGCTCGCCCCCCGCTCGGTCTTCATATCTGGCGTATCATGCGTTCACCGGAGTACCGCGCTCATTTTGAGCGGCCACCGCTGAACTCACGGCCCGGAGACGATTCGCCGCCAACCGGCACCTGAAAGCGCCTATGCCACGTTCACCAGCGCCGCGCTGTGGGCGTGGACCTTGCGGATGGCTTCGATGATGTGGTCCATGCTGCTGCGGTCGGCCAGGAGCATGGATTGCGAGAGACCGACCGTCGTTTCGCAAACCTGCTTGGTCCCTTTGAGTTCCTTGAAGCTGTCGCGGTACGCCTTCAACCGTCCGGCGCCCCAGAGGCGCTTGTAGCCGGTGGAGTTGATCGCTTCGTCGAGGAGGCCGTCGTTATAGAACTCGTGATAGCCAGCGTGGCACGGGACACCTTCCGCGCCCATCGCCTGGGTGAACCGGGCGCGGGACATGCCGTTGAACTGCCGCGCGTCGTAGCGCAACGCAAAGAGATGCCACACCGCCCGGCTGTTCTCCGGCAGCCGCACGGGCGCGATGCCGGGAATATCCTGGAGGTTGGCAATCAAGTAGTCGGCGTTCGCCCGGCGGGTTTCGGTCTCTTTCACCAATTTCTCCAACTGCGCCAGAAGGATGGAGGCCTGGAAGTGCTGCATCCGGTAGTTGGTGCCGCGGGCGAATACGCCGCTGCCCTTGAAGTTGCCGACGGCGCGACCGCAGTTGTGGAACGAGTGGCAGCGATCGAGCAGGTCGTCGCTCATGCCGGCCACGGCCCCGCCTTCGCCGGAAGGAATGTGCTTGGAGTTCTGAAAACTAAAGCAACCGAGGTCGCCCAGCGTGCCACATTTGCGGCCTTTGTACTCCGCGAGCCACGCCTGGCAGGCATCCTCCACCACCGCGAGCTTGTGCCTCCTCGCGATGGCGTTGATCGGATCCATGTCGCACGGCAGTCCGTAGATGTGCACCGGCAGCAGGGCGCGGGTGCGGTCGGTGATCCGGCTCTCAATCGACGCCGGATCCATTGTCAGCGTCGCCGGATCGGTGTCGGCGAGCACCGGCAGCGCCTTGTGGAGCAGGATCGCGTTGTACGTCGCGCTAAACGTGAAGGGCGAACAGATCACTTCGTCACCAGCGTCGACGCCCATCACGTAAAGGCTGGTGATCAGTGCGGTGGTTCCGCTGGAGGTGCCCAAGGCGCGCTTGGCGCCGAGCAGTTTCGCCCAGGCGGCCTCGAACTCCGGCACCCGACCGCCTCCGCTGGCCCGGGACCATCGCCCGCTGCGCAACACATTGAGCACGTCTCCCTCCCATGACTCGCGCCACTCCGGCCACTTGGGCCAGCCACCCGGGTGGACGCGCCGGCCGCCGAGCAGGGCAGGTTTCGCCGCTTCGGCGGCATAGACGTTCGGGCTCTGGCGCGCGCCCAGCCATGTCAGCGCAGCGGAACCGGCCGCGACGGTGTGCACAAATGCGCGTCGGGTGAGATCATGTTTCATGTTTTGGTTTCCTTCGTTTGTTGGCCCGAAAGAGCGTGAGTGGAGCGAAACGAAATCATCCTCCGATGACCGATGTTCGCCGCACCGGCGCGGGGCGAAGTACGCCGCGATGATCACAACTGCTTCCGCGGGCGCCGCCGTGCGGCGTCCCGGCCCATTGCGGGCGGCCAATCCAGTTTCGTTGCAACCTCGGCACCGTCATGGTGGTGTCCTCTGCGACTTCGCTCGCAGCCTAACGCGGGCCGGGCGGGACACAATCGCGAAGTCAGGCCCTAACAACATCAACTAACACGGCAGAGTCGCCAACCGGCGCTAACTTCTGCGTGCGTTCGGCGCTGAGTTGCTCAGTCGTAACCATGCAAACGGGGCGAACGACGAAACAAAGAAAACACGAAACAAAGGCGCGCAAAGAGCAGTAAATCGAGACTCGATGCAACAGCGCGCCGCGTCTCGGGTCGCGTGGTTCACGATCGCAACTTCAGACGCCGC
Source organism: Opitutaceae bacterium (assembly GCA_044344465.1). Taxonomy (GTDB): domain Bacteria; phylum Verrucomicrobiota; class Verrucomicrobiia; order Opitutales; family Opitutaceae; genus ER46. The sequence continues at coordinate 17,818 of JBIJCX010000085.1, read as the reverse complement.
CGTGACGAGGCCAGGGGATTGGCGGCCACAGGCCCAGTGGCAAAACCGGTCCAGTGGCACCGATTTCGTCCCAGCGGTGCAATGGAGAACCACACCCTCAAAGCGACTTTGTCTCGATTCTCGATTTTGACCCCTTTTTCGGCCCCCTGCCGACCAGGCTCGCCGCCGCACGGAAATCGGCTGCGACGTCATTCGCGCGGCTCACGCGTAAATTACTGACGAACGCTTCGATCCGCACAACGACTTGCACATTCCAAGTGACACTTTCCTTGAAGGCGAGGTCGCGGGGTGGTAGTTTCCCGTCGCAGTGAAAACCACTTCCTCCACATTCGGCCTCGGTGGTCGTCGGCTTCGGCCCGCGACGCGAGTTGCCTGGAGGGCGAACGGCGCTCCGAAGAACGCCCGAAAAGGGTAAACGGTATAAGGTTGGTATTAGGTTGGTATGACTTTGGTATTACCCCACCCGGTCCAGTTCCGATGGTGATCCGAACGACCTCTGAACCGCTCCCGAACCTCTTTCGACCCGCCCCGACGCCAAGCAGGCCTCCAAACTTCGCCCTCCGACGTCTGACGTTCTTCAGCCATGGCCAAAGTCACGCTCAGCTCGGTTCTCAAGGGCTTGCAGGGCAAGCATGGCGATCTGGTTTTCAAGAAGATCAACGGCAAGGTTTTCCTGACGGAACGGGCGATGTCCGAAAAGCCGCGGACGCAGAAACAAATGAGATGGCAGCTCCGGTTCAAAGCGGCTTCCGAATTTGCCAAGTCGGTCAAGGCTACGCCCGACCTGCTCGCGTTCTATGGTCCCCTCGCCGAGGCTCGGAAACAGCGGATGAGGGAACTCGTGTTGAGCGACGCGTTCGACCCGCCCAAGATCGAGTCAATCGATCTCTCGCAGTTCACCGGCCAGCCGGGCGGCATCATCACGGTCCGCGCGACCGACAACTTTGGCGTCGTCTGCGTCGACGTCGATCTCAGCGGCGGCGAAGTCGCGGATTACGGTCCTGCCGCACCAGTCGATGACCTTTGGCGCTACACCACTACCAAGCCAATGCCCGCCGGCCAGCCCGTCACCCTTCGCGTCACGGCTTCGGATCGTCCGGGAAACCACACCAACGAGAGTCTGATCTGGCTGGCCGCGGAGAGTGCCCCGTGCTCCCCGACCCGTGAACTTTGATCTGGGGGCTGCCCCTTCGGCCTTTTTCAAATCTGGCGGTTGGGCCGGTGGCCAATGGTGGATCGGTGAGACTTGGGTGTCACCCCATCAATCCCCGCCGCTCCTCCCTTCGCCACCACTGCTTTCATGGCGGTTTCCAAAACATCGCGGCGGCATAGGTCTCCATAAAGACTCCACGCACGCCAACGACGGTTCTCCTTCGCTTTCTGATATAGGGTCCGTTGTAGCGCTTGGACTTTGAGTGGCGTTGCTAGCCCCAAGGGGACCATCGCCTCGTCCGTTGCCACGCTGTTCCCCGCGTTCAAGTTCGGCCCCTTCGCTCCAGTCTCGTTACGACCTTCACCGCTACTATGGGCCGATCCGACTTGCACTCATGGTTGTTGGTTTTCGTGGACGCACTCATGCCAAGAATCCGGACAGAATCGCCTTAAACTCTGACCGCGCTCCATGCCTCCGCTCGCGCGAAAACGATGCAGGAGCGGGCCGACACTATCAGTCACGCCCATTTGCAGGCGCTGGGCCAGCAAGCCAGCCGATCGGGACCGACGTCGTGCGTTTCAGCGTCGCGCCCAGCGTCAGGATTGCGATCGACGATCTCTTGCGCGACATGGCGACGCCGAGACGGTTTCTCCACTTCGAGGCGCCCCGACACCATTCAAACCTCCCGCCTACCCAATTCATGGGTTGGCCGGATTTGTCCGGATTCCTGGCATGAACTTTTCATCAGCCCCGCGATCGTTTCGCACGCGACCTCCAGCGCGCTCCTCTTGGCGGGCTGGGCCGCAGCCGGTGCGAGCGCCATTAGCACCGCAAGAATCAAGCCGCCTGAGCGGCACACGCGGACTCCTAGGATGCGTAATCCCCGTCCTGTCCGCATCGTGGATCGCGATCAGCGCTCGAAGCGAAAGGAATAAAGATCGGCGTCCTTCAGGATGAACCGAAGCCGGACCGCGCGACCGGCGAGACCCGACAGATCGTTGCGTCCCTTCCACGTGACGACATGCGTGATCTCATCGCCGACAATCTCGTCGGCCTCCCCGCCGGAGAATTCGGCCAGCGGCCGACCCGCCTCGTCCTGCACTTCGACCCGCACACTGCCGGCGGCCGATGTGGAATAATTGAGCACCAACCTCCTTCCGGTAAACCGCAAAGGCTTGGTCAACAACTCGCCACCTGCGTAGGGCGCCCGAATCGAAGCGAAACCGTCGGTCCGCATCGAGTAGCGACGGAGATGATTGTCGGGCAGTGTATAGTGGCCGGACACGTAGATCGACATCTCGGCCGGACCGGTCGGCACAATGCCAAGTCCGGGATAGTTGTTGCGGGCCGACCAGGTTTTCCGATCCAACCCCGGGCGGATGAAACTTTCCATGAAGGTGCGATCGTAGCGGTTTCCGCCCCGCGAGGTCATCAGCACGGAATCGCCCGTGGCGGTGCGCTGCGTCGCGCCGACCCCAAAGCGATCCATTTCCTCGCGGGAAAGCACCCGCCGGTTCGGCACGAATCGCATCGGCAATGCGATCAGCAAATGGGGGGCGCGAAAATAGGGCTGAGTCGCATTGGTATAGAGATGCTCCATCGGTGCGCCGCCGAAATCCATCGGCTCGGGCCTTGACCAGGTGACGAAGTCTCTGGAAATCGAACGGCTCACGGTCCGAACGGCACCGGGGGGACGCTTCGTCCCCGGGGGCTTCGGGTCGCCCTCGAGCGTCCGCAGGTAAATCGCGTAGACCTGCTCCGATGGCGACCACATCGGCACATTCATCGAATCCAGGGCATAATTGGCAAAAACCGGATCGGGCCTGAACTCGCGCCAATGCAGGCCGTCCGCCGAAACGAGACGGGTGAGGCCCCGGGGAGAGCCGCCGCCCACTGCCTTGAACCGTTCCGCCGCGGGCACACCGGGCCGCGAATCGAGGAACGGACAGAAGTTATGGGCGATGACCCGCGGTTCCGCCGGATAGACGATGTTATTTTCCTTGCTGCCATTGTAGTCATGAATGCGCAGTTTCGGTTTTTCCCAGCGGATCCCATCCCGGCTCTCGGCATAGCACGTCACCTGGACGGCCTTGTCGTCGCGCCCAACGCTCCGGCCCCGATAATACATCCGATGAAGATCGCCGTCCTGAATTACCGTGAAGTAGGCCCCCGACGTCGAACCTTCCCACGGTTCGTTGAAATGAAACACGATTTCTTCGGCACGAGGACGACCCAGTTCGAGCCGGACGTCGTCCATCCTTTCAATCAGGTGGCGATCGACGAATAGCTCGAGTCGATCACCGATATCGATCGGAGTCGCCGCACCCAACCGGGCGAACCCGGCAAGAAAAGCAAGCAAGGGAATGACTGTCTTGGTGTTCATCATCAGAGTGATTTTGCCGTCCGTTGGCCGGCCGATCCGTTCTTGAGTGGACGCACGAATCCGGCGGACGTTTCGCCTCCGGGCCCAGCCATGGTGAAGGCCAACTTCATTGACGACGCCGGTCGGCAATGTGCCGGAGCACCGCTTGCCGCATCGCGGAACGGGCCTCGGGAGGCAGGACGTGCCCGGCCGAAACCAGATGCATGATTTCCTTTGACCCACGCAGGGCATTATACGCCGTATAGACGGTCGTGGGCGGGCAGGTAATGTCGAGGAAACCGACCACGATCAGTGCGCTCGCCCTCGTCCGTGAAGCAAAATTCACGGCGTCATAGTACCGCACTGCTTCAAGAGTCGCCGGTGAGCCTCCTGCGGCGGCCGACTTCAGGTAATACGGCCAGCCCCCTGCCCGGTTGGCCACCGCGCCGGTGAGGTCGCACAAGCCCGGCATGTTGGCCGCGACAAAGGTGACCCGCGAGTCAAGGCCTGCCGCCGCCAGCGCCTGCGCTCCGCCCATGCTGGAGCCCCACACCACGAGGGTGCGTCCATCCCACTCCGGCTGGGCCGCCAGGAAATCGATCGCCCGCAACACCCGAAAGAAAATGCATCGAAATCGTCGGGCGCCGGCAGACTCGGCTTGAGTTGCGGCGGGTCGATCCCAGCGCCGCCGAGCGCGCTCAGCATTTCTTTCCCATTCCCAAACTCCACGCGACACTGCAGAAATCCCGGTTCATCGAGCGTGCCGGTCACGATGGCGCGGCCGCCGCGCAGGGATGCGCGTCCCTCCTGCAACACGATACCCCCGTCTCGCCCACCGGCCTTCAAAAGAACCCAGGGCAACTCGACACCCTCCGCCGGGCGTCCATTGGTGACCAGCTTGACCAAAAAATTTACCGGTTCGCCCCGGTGATACAGCCCATCCGCGCGATCCGCCGCCACGCTGAGGATCGGCGAACCGGGTGATTTACGAACTTGCGCCCCGGCCGAATCTGGCGAAAGGACGATCGCAATTGTCATCATTCCCCAGATCGCATGATGAACGATCAAGCGGAGGCCGTTCGCTATCGTGAATGCAGTCATGAATCTTGTTTCGAAGAACTTATTCCGCGAATCGGTAGGAATAGACGTCCGCATCGCGAATCACGAACCGCAAACGCACCGTCCTGCCGGCCAGCGATGATACGTCCCGCTGCGCTTTCCAGACATACGCCGCGTCGATCCGATCGCCGAAGAGAGCCGGCGCCTCGGCCTTGGAGAAGCCCGGCACCGGCCTGCCCGCATCATCCAGGATCTCAACCTGTACACTTCCCGCCGCGCTGGTCGCGTAGTTCAACGTCAGATTCTTGCCGGTGAAGCGAAAGGGTTTCGTGACCAGCTCGCCCGGCCGGCCGTCGGCGTGCAGACTGGCAATGCCATCGAGCCGCCACACGGCGCGGCGGACATGCGCCGAAGCATATTTGTAATGCTGCGTGTAGTAGATGCTCATCTCGTCGGGACCAGTCTGGAACAGGCCGTGGGCCGGCATCGTATTGCGATCGCCCCAGTTCAGGGGATCGCGCCCGGGACGGATGATGGCCTCCAAGAACGTGCGATCGAAATGCGTGCCATCGCGACTGCTCAGGAAAACCGCATCAGACACCCCCTGGTGTCCCTTCAGCCCCGAACGGTTGGGCACGAACCGCATGGGAAACGAGAGATAAAACTGCGGCGCCCGAAAATAGAGGACCGTGGCGTTCGTATAAAAATGTTCACCCTTGGCATTGTCGGCGCCGAGCAACTGGGCCGCGTCCTCCCCCTCTGGCGCTGCCACCGTGACCGGACGCTCCCGGGGCGAATCGCCAATCTGAATCGCCTCCCGCTCGGTAAAGGAGAGAAAATCGGCCGAACGCGCCCAGCCAATGCCACGCACCCGATTTGGAAAAATGCGGGAGTAACTGCGGTACTCATGGTGATTGGGATCCCAGAACGCGACGTTATGCGAATCATACCCGCCGCCGGTTTGGACGGTGTGATTGGTCGCGACCCGCCAGCGGAGGCCATCGGGCGAGTAGAAAGCTGCCAGTCCACCGCCCGTTATTCCAGCCCCCAGCGCGCTGTCCGAACTTTTCTGCATGAGCGCCTTGTAGCGTTCGTCGGCCGGCACGCCCGGCCGCTCGTCCTTGAAGGGCGCGAAATTGTGCGACCGATGCGGCAGGACAATGTTGTTTTCCTTCGAACCCTGAAACTCGTACAGCCCGAGCTTCGGCCGCGTGAACGTGCGGCCATCAGCGCTCTCGGCGTAACAGGCAAACTGCAAGCCGGCGTTCCGGCCGACGGGCTGCGTCCGGCCGGTGTCCGGGTCCGCCGTCCCGGGCGGGCTCCAATAGCCCCGGTAGTACATGCGCACCTTGTCGCCGTCGCGAAAGACGGTCACATACGTGGACGCGGGGCCCTCCCAGGGCGCATCGAACGTCAGCGCGATTTCGGCCGGCGTCGGCGGATGCAGCTCCAGCCGGGCCGAACCGGACATGGCTTCGATCCGCTGTCGATCCACGAACAACTCCCTCCGGCCACCCAGATCATATGGAGCCGACGCGCCGTTCGTCGGCGGAGCGGATGCGGCTAATCCACTGGCGACGGCCACGAGAAGCGCCGTAAACAAAATAGCCCGGTCGAATACAGTGCGCGCGATCATAGGGATACCACTTTCCCTCCGGTCCGAGCGGCTTGCAACGATTCTAATGGCCACGAAAAGGCACGAAAAGGATCCGTCCGGCCGACAAGGATTGCCCATGCGCCGATAGGCGCCGTAGGAGCCTCAATCGCCCTCCGATTCTTGTGCCTCTTTGTGGCCAATAGTCTGAGGGCTTGAGTTTGGTTTGCCCGCCTGCGGCGGGTTGCGGTTTCACCGCACGGCAAAATATCGATCGACATGTTTGATCTCGGCGATCGGTTCAAAACCTCCCGCGGATGCCGGCCGCGAACTTCAGACCCGTGTAGGTGCGCGAGAACGGAATATAGCTCGGCGTGATCGGGCTGAACTGCTTGCTCTGGGCGGACCATTCGTCGGTCAGGTTGCGCACATTGAAGAACAGCCCGATTTTCGGGGTCACCCGGAACTCGCTCGTCGCATCCAGCGTCATCACCGATGGAAAATAGGTTACGCCCTCGGGCCCCACCTGCGGCCGGGCGGTGGTGCGGGACGTCCGATAGGTCCAATTGAATCCCAAAGCCAGCCGCCGGTACGAGTAACGAAACCCCCAACTGGCCGAGTGCTTCACCAAAGTGCTGAAGTCCGTCTCCGGACCGGCGATGTCGAGGAAGGTCGTATTCGCGAAGACCGAGAGTCCCTTGGTCCACGCCGGAGTTAGGAATGACAGCCCCTACAAACTCGACAGGCGCCGTCCGGTTTTTCATCGCCTGCTTGAGTGCGACCCGGCGGGCAATCGTAAACAAGAACGCCTTCGCCGATTCGATCGGATGGACGGCGCGCGCCTTCCAAATCCGGAGATACGACTCCTGTACGACATCATCCACATCCCGGACCGATGGAAACGCGCCCCTCAGATAGGCCTTGAGCTGGGAGTCGTGGGCATGGACCTCGTTGGCAAACCACTGCGCCTGCCCCACCGGCAGGGCGACGCACGCGGAGGAGGCGGCTGGGGGCGTTGAAGTCGGCTGGCTCACGGCATTCACCCATGCGATCTTCCGGTGATTAATCCCCTCGCTGGAGGAAAACAAGCCCGCTGTTTTTCTAGGAGCCTCGGCAGATTGGTCTCATTTTGAACGCAAATCAGAAATGAGGCGCAGCCGCCGCTTCCACGCCCACCCGGGCCAGAATCCAGCGGTTGACGTGCTCGGATTGCTTGGACGACGTGCCGTGGCCGGCTTCGGGAACAAGAAAAAGCTCCTTCGGCGCGGTGATGACGTTGTAGGCGGCGAAACATGACGTCGGCGCGGTGACGTCGTCGTTGAAACCCCAGGTGTAGAATCCTGGCACTTTTAGCCGGCGGGCGAAATTAACCGCATCGTAGTACGCGGTCGTGGCAATCTTGTCCGACGTGCGATGTCCGGTACTTGCGTCGCGCAGCAGAGGCGGCCAGCCGCCCGCCCGGCCATGGAGATAGCCGGTCACATCGCAATACGCCGGGCAGATCGAGACGAGGGCGGTGACGCGGGGATCGAGGACCGCAGTGGCAATCGCCAACAGACCGCCCTGGCTGTGCCCCGCGACGATCAGGTTCCGGCGATCCCATTTCTCAAGCGAGCAGAGGAAATCGTTCGACCTGACACACCCGAGGTAAGCCCGACGATAGTAATAGGTATCCTTGTTATCGAGATGGTACGAGGGATAGCCACGCAGCGCACCGGAGGCGAGTTGGGCGTAGATCTCCTTTGGCAGATTGACCGGAATGCCGTGGATGCCGATCTCGAGCGTAATCATCCCTTTCTCCGCGAGATCACGCACGCCATTGTACGATCGCACGGCCGCGCCCGGAGGCCGCAGCAAGGCGGGAAAAGGACCGGGGCCTTTCGGAACGCAGAGAATGCCGTAGACGCGGCTGTAGGTGGCCGAGATAAATACAACCGAATCAGAGAGGAAATTCTGAAAGCTCACGTGATACAGGTCGAACTTCGAAGTGCTGAGCGAAGGCTGGAGCGTGAGGCGCGCGTCCAGCGGGATTTGGGCAAGCTCGGCCTTGCCCGCGGCCCAGAAGGCGTCGAAATCCGCCGGCTCAGTCTGGGTCGGCCGGATTTTTTCCGGCGCGAAGCCGGCGGTCGCAAGACCACGGTAGGTCTTCCCATCCACCTCGGCCGTGACGAGGCAGCGCAGGAAGCCCGGCTCCCGCAATGTGCCGCCGTCAATGGTCAGCCCTTCGGCCGGCACGACGGCCGTCTTTTCCCCGGCCGGCATCTGCTCCGGGCCGACCTGATACTTGATGCGCACGCGCCCGACCGGTGGCTGAGTTCCTGCCACCGTGATATGGAATTTCGCCGATTCACCCAACGCATACATCCAGCCGGCGCGGTCCGGACTGACCCGCACCTGCACTTCGGCCACGCGGGCCGCAGTGGCTGCCCGCGACGGCAACGATGCAGCGGTCTCCGGGGCGGCGCGGACCCCGGTCCCCAAGGCGGACAGCAACAGCAGCAGGAGCTTCGATTTCATCTTGAATGCGAATCACCGCTAAGGTGCGCGCCCCAGCCGGTTCACAAGGTCGGGCTCGGTCAATTTCAGGCAGACAGGGGGATTCGTCGATCCGTAACGCGTCCAAATCCACATTTCTCCAGCCTGGGGCTCCAGAATGAACGGGTAACAGATGGAGCCCTTGGGTTGCCGCGCGATGACCACGGGCGACGCCCAACTCTTGGCATCGTCATCCGAATACGAGAGGGCAAGTTCCGTCCGCTGACTTCTGACGCCATGAAAGTAGGCGGCTGACGACGCTGTCCTTGGCGGAATCGCCGCCCCTTCCCGACTCAGGCGATTCCAAACCAGCACCAGCCGACCGCTCGCCAGACGTTTCAGGTAACCGGGTGCCGCACTCGCGTCCAACTGGCTGGGACGCATTTCCCGCCAGTGGTAACCATTATCATCGGAATACGCTTCCCAGAAGCGCTCGAGACCGGTCCGGATGAGCATCATGATCCGGGCATCCGAGAGCTCGGCCAGGGTGGCTTCAATGGCCCCGTCGTGATGGCCGTTTCCACCGAGATCGATGAGATTGCTCCGCGACCACGTCTGACCGTCGTTCGCTGAGACAAAAACGTACATTCCCCACCGCCCGGGTTCCTGCAGCGCCACTTGAACCGGCGCGACCACATGGCCGCTGCGAGTCTGGATTGAGCTTACAATCGTGCCATAGCGGTGGATATTACCGCCGACGCCTGCAAACTGCCGCTCGGGTTCACCCCACGTCACCCCATCGTCGCTGCTCCGGGTCACCCAGAGGTCACTGCGGTAGGTCGGCTTCCAATCGCGTCGGGTCTCATCCCATCGATCGTCGATTCCGGTCGGGGTTCGGAAGAGAAGGATCAACACGCCACTGCGGGTCCGAATCAGCGGGCCGCGAGTGGGCACAACCGGTGCGGGCTCCGTGCGGATCGGCCGCGGTTTGGACCAACTCCGGCCCGCGTCTGTGCTCTCGACAATGGCATTTCCATCCGGGTGAACGGTCATGAGCCGGCCGTCGGGAAAGACGACCATGGACTGCTGATCAAAGACGCCGGGCAGGTGCAATGACGGCGACGTGGCCGCGGGATGGATCCAGCGCTCGAGGCTGGATCCCGGTTCGGCTGCGAAGGCGCGGCTGGTCGCGAGCAAGCAGGCCACGAAGGCAACAACTAGCCGCGCTGCGGCAGTTAGACCGAATATTTCACACTCATGTCGCTGCTTTTTTCGCCACAGAGGGCACGGAGCCCAGACACAGAGCGCACAGAGCAAACACGGTGCTTGGCTCCGTGTCCTCTGTGTCGGAGCTCTGTGCGCTCTGTGACCCATGCTTTGGACGGATCGAGTATGATATCGATCCGGATCGTGCATGTTTGCGACGATTTTGATGGCCACAAAAAGGCACGAAAAACACCCGTCCGGCCGACGAGAATCGACCGTGCGCCTATAGGCGCCTTGCGAGCCACAATCGCCCTCCGATCTTTGTGCCTCTTTGCGGCAAATGGTTTGGTGGCTTGGAATTGGTTGCGGCTGCGCCGCGGTGCGAAATATCCGGGTTACCCGGGCCCCCCGTGGACTGGATCCCAGGATTGGGCGCAGGATCGGCCTGGGCGCATTCAGTCGATGGAACGGCTTGGTCAGTGCAGCTTGGAGTCGATTGAATTCATTGGGCATGGGCGATTGAACGTAAGTAAAGGTAGACCCGGCTCCCGCGCTGCCGCCAGAACGATCGGCCTCGGGCGCGCTGGATGGGAACACGCGCCTGGGATTAGAACGAGCCCTTTATCCCAATGCTAAACGGAATCCCATGCTCCAAGGTTGAGACCTTCTTGGCGTAGTCCGGCACCTCCGAACCCTTCCGGCACGTGACCACGCGGATGTTGGTGACATTTTGGGCACTGAGAGAAATCGACAGGTTAGGTCGCAGAAAATATTGCAGGTTCAGATCAAGTTTCGCCCGGGATGGAAGGTACGTATAGGCATCCGGCCCAAAGGCGGCGAGCGTCCCCTTGTTGTCCTCGCCCCGATAATTCCAGTTGGCGATTACGATCAGCGGTTTCTTGCTGAACGTGACGCCCCAGTTGGCGCTTTTCGGGAGGAAGCCGCTGAAATTTGCCCCTTCATCCCCCTTCAACTCGAGCTTGGTGAAATTGGCGAAGACCTTGAAGTATTGCCCCCAGGCGCCGAACTGGCGAAGCGAATGATTCATGCTGAGTTCCGCGCCCGAAACCGTGGCGTCGCCCGCGTTGATGGTGCTGTTCACCTGCCAGCCTTCGTATTCAGGACCCAGACCCAGCACGGCCAGCTCAGCCACCGTCGGAACTTTCGCAAACGTCCCGAAAAAGTCCCTGACCTTTTTGTGAAACACGCTCGCACCGAATAATCCACCACTGTCCGTATAGTACTCGAGCGACAAATCGAAGTTGTCTGCCGTCCAGGGACGCAATCCGGTGTTCGTCACCGTTATGATACCCTGCACCAGCGCAGGATCCGGATCCGGGCCGAGATCGTTTTCCCTGACGGTGGTTGACGGCAGGATGCTACTGAAGTTCGGCCGGCCATAGGTCTTGGCATACGCGGCGCGGGCAACAAATCGTTCCGTGATATTACCGGAAAGATGAAGGCTCGGATAATAGCCGTCAAAGCTTCTCTTGGCGCGGTAAGCCCGCTCCGTGTCCGTCAGCCTGAGTTCTTCCATGGAGCCCACGGCGCCCGCCTCTGGCTTGCGGATTCTCTGGCCGGCCGCATTGCGGGCGAAACTTCCATCCGCATTACGCACAAAGACCGCGTTGGGATCGATCAACGGCCCCACGCCGTCGTCCTTGGTTTCCTCATATCTGACCCCCGTGAGCACGTTGAGGCGATTATTGAGGAATTTCATCTCCGTCTGTACATAATAGGCTGGAACCGTCTCCTTGATGAATTGCGAATTGCTGCCAATCGCGTTTTTCGCCTTCGCCACCATTTGGGCCGGCGTCATCGTAAAGAGCGTCGGATTTGCCGTCCACGCCTGAAATGCGCGCTCCGGGTGTATCCAGGGGAGGCCCCGGTCCACGTTGTTTAAGGCGAGCTTCTGATTGGCGTAGACCTGGGCCAGGTAGGGTGACGACGACAGGTTTCCGTTCAGACCCAGATAGGTATAGTTCCAATCCTGCAATCGCCGGTCGCGTTTCTGCTCCTTGAGCGCCCCACCCACCTGTACCGAGGCCGGAAAGGGAAGAAAACGTAGCGTCCGTTTGACATCCAGACTATGGCGCAGAATCCGGTCACGGACATCCCGGCCCGTGCCACTGGCCGCCGAGAGATTGTAGTTGTTGGGATCGTAGAGATCGACCTCCTGGTTGCTATTGTTGAACACCTGGGTCTTGCCCGGTTTGCCGTCACGAATGTCGCTGAAAACGACGCGGACCGGAAACTTGAAGTTGGCCTGCACGGCATAGAAGTTTCCGTTTTCAATGCTCCGGAACCAAGCCTTGCCGATCGAGAGACTGCTGCGCGCCTCCACTTTCCACTCCCCGTTGTCGAAACGATATTGTAGGTTCTCGCTATTGGTCGCCTCCTTCCGGTTCGTGTACTGCCCCTGATAGGTGACATTGCCACGCCCGGTGGCCCCATTCGTAAAGGTTTCCCCGAAGCTGAACGGCACTCCCCCCGTCACGGTCGGGGTCGCCGCGGTGCCCGTGGCGATGTTGATGTTCATATTGCTCGGGTTCAGCATCAACTGGTAATTTTCCGCCGCGGTGAAGGACAGGACGGAATGGGGGGAGACCCGCCAGTCCACCTTGAAGGTTATATTGCTCCGCCACCGATACTGGGGCCCGTCGGTCATGGCCCAGTTTGACAAGAAGGGGGTTCTCCGCGAGGCGGTGGTGCCGGTGGCGCTGGTTTGATTGGTAAACGTGGAGATGTTCTGCACCACATACATATTGGAGTGCGATCCGCTCAAAACGAATCCGATCTTGTCGTTGAGCGGGAGGATGTAGTTGAAACTGAAACCCGGCCTTATCCTGTACTGGTAGGTGTCGTCCGTGGCTGGCTTCTTGTTCAAGGTCAGGTTCAGATGGGAACCCATCAGGTTCACCTGGTAGTCGAATTTAGCCCGGGCGCTTTCGAAGGCATTTCGCCCCACCAAATTCACGGAACCCGCCATCGTGTCGGCGCCCGTGGCGGGGGTGGGAACTTTCGTCGCCTCCACCCGCGCCACGCTGTTGATCGAAATCGCCTGGAGCCCGAAATTGCGGGTATTGCCGCCCACCTGCGAGGTGGCCATCTCCGCGCCGTTGCTGCTCACCACGGTAAAATTGGCCGGAAATCCCCGCACCGAGACGGACTCCGACTCAAACTGCCCGCTGGAGGTCTGCAAGCCCGGGACAAACTTGAGAAATTCGCCCAAGCTGTTGCCCCCCACCACATCGCCGAATGCCTCCGTCGCCACGACGTTCTTGATGTTGGGCGCGGACCGCTGTTCGTTGATCGCGATCTCGGCTCCCTCCGTCACCCGGGTCGATTCAACGGTGAAAGGATCCAGGTGCACGACCGCTTCCTTCGCGCCGAAGCGGGCGACGCTGGTCAGGTTCACATCCTGCGTGATGCTTTGGCCGGCGGGCACGTTGAGCGGAATCTGCTGCACGTCGAGCCCGGTATAAAACACCTCGAGCACGATTGGCCCGCTGGGCACCCGGGGAAGCTGGTAATAGCCAAACTCGTCGGTCAGAGCGGCAATGTCCGTTTGCTTCACGGTCACGCGCGCGTTGTTCAGGTACCGGCCCGTGACCACGTTCTGCACGCGGCCGGTGATGGTGCCGGGGTTCTGGGGGGACGTACTGACTGGCAAACTGCCCGCCGCCGGGGCGACGTGGAACGCCGCGAAGGCAAGGGCGAGGCAGGCAACCGACCGTGCAATCGTTTTGGTACTTTTCATAATGTTCGATTCTCCGTACTGAAGTGTAAGACTTCGGTCAGATTATGATTGTTTTCCCAGCTTGGTCCTTTGGCAGGGAAGCAACTCTGACCGCGGTTTTCACGAACTTTCTCCGGCTAATTTCGTAACGCAGATTACTCTCCGGCTAAAGTAAGAGCGCACGCAGGCAGGGTGCCGTTGGATGGTCAGGGCCGGGGCCAAAAGTTTGTCGTTCACCAGCCGGGCGGATCGGCCGGCCCATTGACGCACACCGCAAGTGTTTTGGCCTGATCTGCTCACCTATCTCGTCGCGCCATCGGCGCAGTCATCGTGGTTTTCTCTGAGACTTCGCCGACCGTTCATCGCCGGGGGGAGCATGAGACAATGGCGAAATCAATCTCCCGAATCACCCCGCCTGTCCCCGCCAAACCACCGAACGAGGCCGCAGCCCGCGGTAATCCCCGACTGGCCTCGTTCCGCAGCTAGACGAAAACGACTAAGCCTCTGCAGCTCGCCCCATGGGTGGTGCCGTAACGATCTCGAGACGATCTTCGACAACCCAAAGCTTTTTTCGACCCCCTTCTCCAGATGCGGCGATAGGCTACGTCTCCTGCCGCAACACCTGCAGCGGCGGATGATTCGTGATGCCGCGGCTCGAGAGCAGGCCCGTCACGAGCGTCACGGTGCACACCGCGACCATCGCCACGGCCAGCAGCCCCACGGGCGCGGACGGCGTGATGCGAAAAACATAGTGCGCCAGCAACGCGTTGCCCGCGACCGAGAGCAGGCAGCCGACCAGCGAGGCGAGCACGCCGAGGATCAGGTATTCGACGAGCTGAATCTGGATCAGTTGCCGGCGCGTGGCCCCGAGCGTGCGCAACAGGACCGTCTCGCGAATGCGCTGGAACCGTCCCGTCATCACCGCCCCCACGAGCACGATCACGCCCGTGACCACGGTGAACAGCGCCATGAACTGGATCACGAACGCCACTTTCGAGAAAATCGCGTCCACCGTCTGCATGACCAGCGCGAGATCGATCGCCGTCACGTTGGGGAAACCCGCCACCACCGCCCGTTGCACGCGGGCCGAGTCGTCGCTCGTCTCCGCGCGCACGGCGACGACATGAAACTTCGGTGCGGCCTCGAGCACGCCCTCGGGAAAAACCACAAAGAAATTCGGCTCGAGCCGCCGCCATTCCACCGCGCGGACACTTGCCACCCGCGTGCGCATCGGCACGCCCTGGATGTCCCATTCGATTTCGTCGCCCAACTTCAGGCTCATTTCCTTGAACAAACCCTCCTCGACCGAAATCGGCACGATCGCCTCCCCCGGCTCGACGCGCCCGATAAATTTTCCGCTCACCAGTCGTTCGGTGCCTTCGAGTTTGCCCCGGTAGGTCGAACGATATTCTCGTCGCAGCGTCCAGCCCGCGACGCGCTCACCGTCGCCGGGGCCGCCGCCACGATCCGGGGGGCCGGCTTCGGGTCCCCCTTCGCCGCCACGCGCCCCGCGTTCCGCGCCCGATCCCGGCTTGCCCTTCGCCTCATTGCCGGCTCCGGAACGACCGCCGCGACGCCCGGCCGCGAGCCCGCCAGTTCGGAGCAGGTCCTCGACCTTCCGGCCTTTGACCGTCGCGATCTTCATGGTGACGATCGGAGCGCGCACCTGGACCGGCGCGCTCTGCTCCGCCGTCAGTTTCACGAGGCCCTCGATTTGATCATCCTGGATGTCGAAGAACAGCAGGTTGGGTCGTCCGCCACTGCCGGTAAACTGAATCTCCTTCAGCAGCGTCGTACGCGTGAGGAAGAGCGTCAGCATCAGGAAGGTCCCGAGCCCGAGCGAGAGCAGGAGGAGAACGGTGCGGTTGTTGGGCCGGTAGAGATTGGCCACGCCCTGCCGGATCACGTACGGGATCGGACGGGGAAACCAGCGGCGGGCGCGCCCGGAGCTGGCCCAGCGGGCCGCCCACGCGATGA
Source organism: Opitutaceae bacterium (assembly GCA_044344465.1). Classification (GTDB taxonomy): domain Bacteria; phylum Verrucomicrobiota; class Verrucomicrobiia; order Opitutales; family Opitutaceae; genus ER46. The sequence continues at coordinate 2,253 of JBIJCX010000085.1, read as the reverse complement.
GTTGCGCGAGCCCGGCCAGGAGGCCGAAACCGAAGGCGAGCATGCCGGCGAAACCGAGTCCGTTGCGCAGGCTGTTGGTCTGCCACACGGCAAATCCCGCCACCGCTGCCGCGATGAACACGCCGATGGCGATCCGCCAGGGATCCGGCCGCTGTTTCGCCGGCTCCGCAAACGCGGCCCGGAGCGCCCCGAGCGGCGAGACGCGCCGCACCGCCAGCAGCGGCAGCAGCGTGAACAGCAGGCAAATCACCAGGCCCGCCACCATGCCCCGCCCCAGGGCGGACCAGGCGATGAAAAAATCCACCTGAAACGGCAACGTGTCCTGCAGCAGGCGCGGCAGCGCCACCTGCACCACGAGGCCGAGGGCGGCGCCGAGCAGCGCGCCGAGAATCCCCAGCGCACATCCTTGCACCAGATAAACGGCGAAGCTTTGTCGCGCCGACGCGCCGAGACACCGCAGCACGGCGACCGTCGCGATCTTCTGCTGTACATAAACGTGGATCCCGCTGGCAACGCCGATGGCGCCGAGGAAAAGCGCCACGAACCCGACCAGGCTCAGAAACCCCTCGATGTTCTCCAGCGCGCGGCCCAGCCCGCGCTTGCGCTGCGCCACCGTATCGTAAAACAGGCGCTCGCCGCCAAACTGCCGGCGCATCTCGCGCACGACCGCCTCGGCGTCGCGCTCCGGCGGCAGTTTCACCGCGGTGCGAAAGCGCACCAGGCTCTCCTTCCCCGTGAGGCCCGTGGCCTCGAGTGCGCTCATCGGGATGAGTGCCCGCGGCGCAAAGGTCGCCGCCACCGCCGTCGCCTCGCCGGGCAGCTTCTTCAGCGCCCCAATAATAGTGAACGTCGTCTGCCCGAGCCGCACCGTCCCGCCCACCTTCAGGTCGAACTGCCGCAGGAGCGTCTCCTCGAGGATCGTGACCGCATTGCCGCCCGGCGGGGGTGAGCGCAGCCGCGTCGGTGCGTCGGCCGGCTCGGTGGTGAAGTCGCCATAGAAGGGGAAATTTCCCTCGGTGGCGCGCACCTGCACGAGACGGGTGGCGTTGTCCGCCGTCGGGAACACCATCATCGAGGAGAATCCGAGCTCCCGCGCCTGTTCGCCCCCGAGCGCATCGAGGAAGCGCTGGACGTTCTCGGCCGGCGCCGTGCGCCCGGTGACGGCGAGGTCGGCCCCGAGCAGTCCCTTGGCCTGATCGTCGATCGCCCGCTCGAGATTGGCGCTGAACGAACCGACCGCCACGAGCGCGGCGATCCCGAGCACGACGGACAACGAGAACAACGCCAGCCGCCGCCGCGAAGCCCGCGAATCCCGCCAGGCCATTTTGAGGATGAAGTTCATGATGTGCCCACGGAACACACGGAATACACGGAAAAATCAGAGGACAAACCGCTCGTGCTCGACCAGCGGGAAGTGTCCAAAGTTGACGAGCAGACCGACCTTCAGACCCGTGGCGTTGAGATAATTCTGGACTTGCGCTCGATGTTCGTCCGTCAGGACGGACACTGCCTTTAGCTCGACCAGCACCGTCTCGTAACAAATGAAATCGGCTTCATACTTTTTCTTGAGCGGCCGGCCCTTGTAGAAAAGCGGCAGCGGTACCAGCGCCCTTGCTGGAACACCGCGCAAGGCAAATTCGATTTCGAGACATTCCTGATAGACTCCTTCGAGAAAACCGCAGCCTTTCTCCGTATACACTTCAAAGCAGGCGCCGAGAATCTGGTAGGTTTCCTTTTCGTGAATGAGGTTGGTCATGATGTTTTCCTTTCTGTGCATTCCGTGTGTTCCGTGGGCAAACTCCGTTCATCCCCCACGACCGCGCCGCCTTTCAGGCGCATGATGCGCTGGCAGCGTTTCGCCAGCTCGAGGTTGTGCGTCACGAGGACCAGGGTCGTGCCGCGCTCACGGTTCAGCCCGAAGATCAGCTCCACCATCGCCGCCGCGGTGTCGTCGTCGAGATTGCCCGTCGGTTCGTCACAAAACAAAATCTTCGGCCGGTTCATGAAGGCCCGCGCCAGCGCCACCCGCTGCTGCTCGCCGCCCGACAGCTGCACCGGATAATGATCGCACCGCTCGCCCAACCCCACCCGTGCGAGCAGGCCGCGCGCCTCCGCCTCCACCTCCGCGCCGCCCTGGCCGCGCAGCTCGACCGGCACCATCACGTTCTCGAGCGCGGTCAGGGTCGGCACGAGCTGGAAGTTCTGGAACACGAAACCGACATGCTCGTTGCGCACCACCGCCCGGGCGTCCTC
>JBIJCX010000228.1:0-13216 GCA_044344465.1 Opitutaceae bacterium | reverse complement strand
GCGCGGCCGGCCGACGGACGATCTTGTAACCGCGCGCGGAGCGCACGGTCCACCTATCGGTCCCCGTCGGTTCACTCTCAAAGTGGAGGGCGACGGAATGGTTACGCCAAGGGCGACCCGCGTTCAGAAAACTTCGGAGATTGATATGCTCGACCAAACTCATTCGTCCCGTCCGCCATCGGCGCTTCGCTCCACCCCGCGGTTCGCACCGTTGTTCGTGCTCGTGCTCTTTCTGCTCACCCTGTTTGCACCGCCCGCGGCCGCAGCCGCCGCCGCCGCGGCCAAGAAGGAGCCCGCCGCTCCCCCGGCCAACCTGCTCCCCGGGTTCCGCGCCGGCCCGATGCGCGGCTTGGACGACATCGTCTTCGCCGCCCGCGCGCTGAACCAGACCGACGGCCACTGGTATGCGAATTTCGGCTACTACTCCCACGACCCCAGCCGCAAGGCCTACGCCGAGGGCGCCAAGCTCTACCGCCTCAACCTCGCGACCCGCGGGCTGACCACGCTGCTCGCCGACGCGAAGGGCGGCGTGCGCGATCCGCAGGTGAGCTACGACGGGACGAAGATCCTGTTCAGCTACCGGCCCGGCGGCACGGAGTACTACCACCTGTATGAGATCAACGTCGACGGTTCCGGCCTGCGTCAGCTCACGCGCGGCCTCTTCGACGACTTCGAGGCCTCCTACCTGCCGGACGGCGGGATCGTCTTCGTGAGCAGCCGCTGCAAGCGCTGGGTCAACTGCTGGCTCACCCAGGTCGCCGTGCTGCACCGCTGCAACGCCGACGGCTCGGACATCCGCGCCCTCTCCAGCAACAACGAGCAGGACAACACGCCGTGGCCGCTCCCGGACGGCCGCGTGCTCTACACCCGCTGGGAATACGTCGACCGCAGCCAGGTGCACTTTCACCACCTCTGGACCGCGTACCCCGACGGCACCGCGCAGATGACCTGGTTCGGCAACCTCCACCCCGGGATCACGATGATCGACGCCAAGCCGATTCCGGGCACCGACAAAATCGTCGCGAGCTTCAGTCCCGGCCACGGCAAGAAGGAACACGACGGCGTCATCACCGTCATCGATCCCAAGGGTGGTCCCGACGCGAAGGACTTCGCGAGAAACATCAGCAAGACGCCGACCTTTCGCGATCCGTGGGCGTTCAGCGAGGACTGCTTTCTCGCCGCGACCCGCGCCACGCTCGTCGTGATGGATGGCGCCGGGCGCACGCAGGAAATCCTGAAGCTGCCCGCCGAGGATCTTGCGGCCGGGCTCGAATGCCACGAACCGCGCCCCCTCGCCCCGCGCCCGCGCGAATTCGTCATGCAAAACCGCGCGAAGCCGGAGCAGACCAGCGGCCGCATGCTCCTCGCCGACGTGAACCACGGCCGCAACATGACCGGCGTGAAGCGGGGCGAGATCAAGAAGCTCCTGGTGCTCGAGACCCTGCCGATGCCCATCCACTACACCGGCGGCATGGAGCCGATCAGCTACGGCGGCACGTTCACGCTCGAGCGCATCCTCGGCACCGTGCCGGTGGAGGCGGATGGCAGCGCCTACTTCGAGGTGCCCGCCATGCGCAGCGTCTTCTTCGTCGCGCTCGACGAAAAGGATCTCGCGGTGAAACGCATGCAGAGCTTCACCAGCCTCCAGCCCGGCGAAATCATGAGCTGCGTTGGCTGCCACGAGCATCGCTCCCAGACTCCGCGCGCCGAATTCCATGCCACGCTCGCCGTCCGCAAGCCGGCCGCGCGGATCGAGCCCATCCGCGACGTGCCCGACGTCTTCGATTTCCCGCGCGACGTGCAGCCCATCCTCAACGCCCTGTGCACCGATTGCCACGGCTACGAGACGACCCCCCGCGGCGGTCCGCGGGCCGGACGCCTCGTCCTGACCGGGGATCACGGCCCGCTGTACAGCCACAGTTATTACATGCTGACCATCGCCCGGCTCTTTGCCGACGGCCGCAACGAGCCCAAGAGCAACTACAATCCGCGCGCCCTCGGCTCCTCCGCCAGCCGGCTGCTCACGATGCTCGACGGCTCGCACTACGACGTGAAGGCGACGCCGCAGCAGAAGAAGATGCTGCGCCTCTGGATCGAGTCCGCCGCCGCCTATCCCGGCACGTACGCCGCGCTCGGCAGCGGCATGATCGGCAACTACGCCGAGAACAAACAGATCAACACCGGCCTCGACTGGCCGGCGACCGTGGTCGCGACCGAGGTCATCCAGGAACGCTGTGTCCGCTGTCACGAGCAGCCCAGCCGCCGCCTCCCGCTCAACCTCGCCGACGAGCGCGGCGTGAGTTTCTGGCAGCCCAGCCTCGACGACCCGCGGCTGCTGACGAGCCGCCATATCGTATTCAACCTTTCGCGACCCGAGAAATCCCTGCTCCTCCTCGCGCCGCTGGCGAAGGCGGCCGGCGGCTGGGGACTCTGCCGCGAGCCCGAGTCCGGACTCGCCGCAGCCGTGTTTGCCAGCACCGGCGACCCCGACTACCAGGCGCTGCTGGCCCTGATCACCTCGGGCCGGGATTTCCTGGCGAAGAACCAGCGGTTCGACATGCCGGGCTTTGTGCCGCGGGTCGACTGGGTCCGCGAAATGCAGCGCTACGACGTGCTGCCCGCCGCGCTGAAGCCGGCCGACATCACCGACGTCTATGCCGTCGAGCGGAAGTATTGGGAGTCGCTCTGGCACCAGCCCAAGGCGCCGGCGCCGCTGGGCCAGTAGCCGTACCTCGTGTCTTTCGCTGCCGGAAGCTCACGCTCTATGCAGACTGCCAGTCTTCGACCGTAAGCCCGGGAACGCGGGCGAATTCCCGGGTGTTGTGCGTGACCAAGGTGGCACCGAGGGCGAGGGCGTGGCCCGCCAGAAGTACGTCGTACGGCCCGATGGGCTGCGCGTTCGGCCGCAATGTCTCGAGGATGACGCGCACTTCGGCTGCCCGGCGGGCTGCCTGTCCGTCGAACGCTTCAACCGCAGGAAGTATGCTCCGCAGCAGCGCCAGACGCGGGACCGCTCTCTGTGGGTGCGGACTTCGTGCCGCGCCATACTGCAGTTCGAACCAAGCGACGGCGGACAACCGGCAGTCCATCACGTTAGCGGCGACCTTTTGGGCGATACTTGGATCAAGCCCCCTCGCCAGCCGGGAAAGCGCGTTCGTATCGAGCAGGAAGAGCATCAAGGTCGCGGCCACTCGTCACGCAATGCCGGCAGGCCCATGAGCTTGTCCAAGGCGCGCCAGCGCTTTGCTCGCGCGGATGGATCGACCACCATGAATCCGTCTGGTGTCGGCGTGACCTCGTAGGTCTTCGCCTTGACCTGCAGGGCGCGGGGCAGGCGCAATGCCTGCGAGTTGCCTGCTTTGAAGACCTTTGCGGTTACCACATTCATGTTATGACGCTGTGCCTACGCCAGCCTGGGTCAAGTTTCCGCCGGCACCCATCACGCTTCTTCCGGGATGCCGAGTTCCGCGAGCGTCTGCCGCAACCAGGCCAGCGATTGCTCGATCATCGGGCCGCCCTGCCCTTCGCACTCGATGCTGAGCGCGCCGGTGTAGCCGCGGTCTCGCAGCAGCGCCAGGCACCGCTTGATGTTGTCCGCATTGACGCCGTCGCCCAGGGCACAATGGCTGACCGCGATGCCGGTCGCGCCGCCCCGCACCGCCCGAGCGAGCGATTCGGAAACGTCTTTCACGTGAACGTGAGTGACGCGCCGGAGAAACTTCCGGAGAAATTTCACCGGATCCCGGCCGGCGATGAAGGTGTTGCCCGTGTCCATGTTCATCCGGAGATACGGGCTGTCGCTGAACGCCTGCATCTCCGCCATCATGTCGGGGTTGGTTGTGAAATAGCCATGCGGCTCGATGTTCACGATGATCTTGTGCGCCTCGGCCACCTTCAGGATCTGCTGGTAGCTGCGCTTCATCATCGTCATCGCGTCCTTGTCCTTGAGTCCCTCCGGCGCGTGCAAGCCGTCCGTGGTATCGACGCACGGGCAGCCGATCTGTGCCGCCCAGGCGATGGACTTCATGACATAGGGCACCCCGCGGATCGGGCCATCCTCCTGCGAGAGCGGATAGGCGGCATCGACCTGCGAGAACTGGACGCCGTATTTGTCCATCTTCTTGCGGAGCAGCGCCGGATCCTCGTAGAGCGCGACATGCGGCTGGTAGCCGAGGCCGTGGATCCAGCTCACGCCATCGATCAGCCCGCACTCGATAGAGTGCACGCCGTTCTTCTGCGCCCACTGGAGGCACGCCTCGAAACTCTTGTAACTCGAATTGAACGCGTCGGTGTGAAATCCGATTTTCATGGTGGTGGTTGGTTGGAGGTGAACGAGGAAGGATGGATGTACCCCTTTTATCTCAAGTCGCATTTAGGATGAGACTAATCTCCCGGGATGCAGGAGCCTGCTCGCAGTCGATTCGAGACGTTCTCCTTCGGTGCGCGGTGAAATCGCCTGCAAGCCTATCTCCTACCAGAGCAGGCGTTCGTCTCATCTTGACGGCGAATTGGAGGAAGCCGCGACCGGCGGCAGCCCGGCCGCCCAGGCAACGCCGCGACGGAAGAGTTCGAGCGTCGCCGGGCCGAACGCCTTCACGTCATGGCCGAGCGGCGAGTGAAACACGCGCCCCTGGCCGACGTTGAGCACGAACGCCATCGGATGCTCCTGCCGGTCGATGCGCGAGGTCGCCTTCGCCAGCACCTGGATGGGTACATCGCCGGCGAGGCAGGTGTAGAGTTCGTCGTCCGTGTCGAACGACGCCAGTCCCTTCGTGATCGGGTGCGCCGACGGGACGATTTCGACCCGGAAGGATCCACGCGGATCGTGACCACGGCGGCGCGGGTCCCAGACGCGGCCGGCGAGGCCCACGAATTGCGGCCATTCCAGCCAAGCCCCGCAGGCGAAATGCACCAGCACGAGACCGCCGCCGTTGGTGACGAAGCGCTGGAGGTTCGCCTGTGCCGCCGCGCCCGGCCCGGGCGTTTTCCAGTTCATGTAATGCAGCACGACCACATGGTAGCGGGCGAGCGCGGCCGAATCGATGAAGTGCGCGTCCTCGATCACCCGCACGTCCGCCCGCGGATCCTCGCGCAGCGCCTGGGCCAGCACCGGCGTCGTCTGCCGCCAGACGTGGCCCGGATAATCGCACCCGGTGAGGAGCAACACCTGCAGCGGCTTCGCCGCCACCGCCGGCGGTCCGGGATAGGGATAGACGTCGGGTGATGGATCGGCCGCGCGGACCATCGCGCCCGCGAATATCGCCAGAACCATTCTCCACCCCGGGTGGTTTGCAACGGCGGTGTCCGGCTTCATGACGCCGCGATTAATTTCACACGCCACAAATCTTCCGACGACGGCACGATATTCATCGGGCGTCCGACCGGCTTCTACCGCGCATACTCCACGAACCACTTGTCCTTGTACAGTTCGTGCTCGCTGACCGGCTTGAATCCGATCGTCGCCATCCACGCCTTGGCCTCGTCCCGGGTGACCTGCAGCTTGGGGTCGTTCTTGTGTGGCCCCAGCTTGGGGTGAAAATCGATGACCACGATGCGCCCCGACGCCTTGAGGTAGGGGGCGAGGTTCTTCAGGTACTCCGTCCGATTCTCGATATGGTGGAGCACGTCGAAGATGAACGCCACGTCGATGTCACGGGCGGGCAGGTTCGGATCCGTGAACTTGCCCAGGACCGCCTGCACGTTGTCCGCCTTCTGCTCCTTCGCCTTCCGCGCGATGTGGTCGACCAGCCCTTGGTCGATGTCCACGGCGTAAACCTTGCCGGCCGGCGACACCGCCTTCGCCAGCGGCAGCGTGAACGCACCGGCACCCGCGCCAATGTCGGCCACGACACTCGCCGGCTTGAGTTTCAGCGCGGCCACGGCCTCGTCCACCTTGAGGGACTTCGCCCGGTTGGCCGATTCGAGCGTCTTCAACCACTGCTCGGTCGTGCGGGCGCCGAGCTGCGCGACGGCGGACGGAACGAGTCCAAACGCCGCCGTCAACGCGAGGAGGCAGGCCGGAAGGAGCGGGGCGGACAAGAAACTTCCCTGTCGACGCGAACGAACGGTGGCGATCGGCCGGGCGGGCGAAACAACGGTCTGGGGTGTTGGCATGGCTTGGAACGTTTCAGCAGTGAAGCTCACGAAAACGCCGGGAGCAGCGCGGACCGAAAACGCGCCTGATGAGCTAACATCCGCCCGCCGAAAAACAAGCGCGTCGTTTGGGCGTGCGGCGACCTTCGGCGGCGCGGGGCGATCGCCCGCTCAAACCTTCCGGTGCGCCAAAATCTCGCCCGCCTTCGACAGGTCGAGCGCATTCTCCCACTTCGAAACGATCAGGGTCGCCACGGTGTTGCCGATGAAGTTCGTGATCGCGCGCGCCTCCGACATGAAACGATCCACGCCGAGGATCAGCGCCATGCCCGCGACCGGCACCGTGCCCGTCGCCGCCAGCGTCGCCGCCAGCGTGACGAAACCGCTGCCCGTCACCCCCGCCGCGCCCTTCGAGGTCAGCAGCAGCACGGCCAGCAACCCGATCTGACCGCTGAGCGAGAGCGGCGTCTCGGTCGCCTGCGCGATGAACAGCGCCGCCATCGTCAGGTAAATGCACGTGCCATCGAGGTTGAACGAATAACCCGACGGCACGACGATCCCCACGACCGGCCGCGCGCAGCCGATGCGCTCCATCTTTTCCATCAGACCGGGCAGGGCCGACTCCGAGGACGACGTGCCGAGCACGAGCAGCAATTCCTCGCGCACGTAGCGGATGATTTTCCACAGGCTGAATCCAGCCAGCCGTGAGATCCCGCCCAGCACGACGACGACGAAAATCGCGCACGTGAGGTAAACGCAGGCCATGAGGAATCCGAGCTGAGCCAGCTTGCCGATGCCGTATTGCCCGATCGTGAACGCCATCGCCCCGCCCGCCGCGATCGGCGCCAGCCGGGTGACGATGCTCACGATGCCGAAAAACACCCGCGCCACCTCGTTTATCAGGTTCAGAACCGGCCGGCCATGTTCGCCCAACCGCCCGAGCGCGAGCCCGAACAAAATCGCCAGCAGCAGCACCTGCAGGATCTCGCCCTCGGAAAATGCGCTCACAAACGTCTTCGGGACGAGGTGCATCAAAAAGTCCACCGTCCCCATTTCCTTCGCCGCCCCGGTGTAACGCGCCACCGCCTTGGCATCCAGCGAGGCGGCGTCGGCGTGAAACCCGGCTCCCGGCGTGAAGACGTTGCCCACCACCAGCCCGATGACCAGCGCGAGGGTCGTCACGATTTCAAAGTAGATCAGCGCCTTCAACCCGACCCGGCCCACCTTCTTCAGATCGCCCATGCCCGCGAGCCCCACCACGACGGTGGTGAAGATGATCGGCCCGATCAGCATCTTCACCAAATTCACGAACGCGTCGCCCAGCGGTTTCAATTCGACGCCCCACGCGGGCTTCACGTAACCCAGCAGCGCGCCGAGTAAGATGCCGGCGAGCACCTGCAGATAAAGCGTGTCGCGTTTCGGGGGCTTGCCGTTGTCCGCTGTTGGTTCGGGATGGGGTAGCATCGGCGGCGAAGTTGAGAGACCGCACCCGCTCCGTCAAAGCTTCGTCGGGGTCCGAAGTGAATTCTGCGGAATTCCGCACAATTCAGTTGAGGGCTGAGGGCAAAACCAAAGGGTGAAATTCGTTTCAGGCGTGCCGGCGCAGGTTTCAGCGCCGGAGATCGAACTCTCAGCTCTCAACTCTCAGCCCTCAACTGCCTGCCTGGCCACCACTCAGACCGGCGGCCCGTGCGAACCGTCCATCGGCCTGGCCCCGGGCTTGAATGCGCAGAACATCGCCCGCTCGATCTCGATCGAACCATCGCCCTGCACGGTCTCGACGTCGCGGAGATAACGAAAGCCCATCTGCTCGTACAGGGAAAACGCGCGCTCGTTGCCGAACATGGTCGTCAACTCGATGCCCTCGCAGCCCGCCCGTCGCGCCGCCGCCATGAGCAGGGCCATCATCTGCCGGCCCAGGCCCCGGCCTTGGTATTCGTCGAGCAGGCCGATGCCCAGGAGCGGCACACGGCTGCGGTAGTGCCAGAGGAAGAAGTAGCCCGCCAGGCGCTCGCCATCGAACGCGCCCAGCGCGAAATCGTCCCCGGCCTCGGATCGGGCCAGCATCTTGCCCACCGTCTGATCGTCGTACGCATGCGGCAGGAAGCGGTGTCGCGATTCGCCGCCCAGCTCGGCGTTGAACCGCTGGAGCGCCGCGGCATCGGCCGCGACAAGCGGGCGAACGGGCAGGACGCGCGAGTCAGGCAAGGTCAGATGCATGGGTTTATGATCCTAAGTTCACCGCGGAGACTTCATGGAGACGCACTCGCTCGCCGCGTTTCACCCCACCCCCGTGACGGGGCGCCGCCGCTCCAGTATTCAGGGCGTGCCAGAGGTTCATCGTAACTGCGCTGATATCGATCCACATCGTCTACGTATGCGACGATTTTGATGGCCACAAAAAGGCACGAAAAGCACCCGTCCGGCCGACGAGAATCGACCGTGCGCCTATAGGCGCCTTGCGAGCCATAATCGCCCTCCGATCTTTGCGCCTCTTGGTGGCAAATGGTTTGGTGTTTGGTGGCTTGGGTTTGGTTGCGGCTTCGCCTGGATAACGACTCCGGCCGCGCCCGCCCCGTCCTCACGCCCACGGATCGAACAGCACCTTGATTGCCGCCTTGCGCTGCAGCAGTTCCACCCCCTCGGCATAGCGGGTCAACGGTAGGGTCTGCGAGATCAGCGGCGCCAGCCGCAGTTTGCCCTCGACGATGAAGCGCAGCGCCGTTTCGGCCGCCGCCCGGTTGTGATCGCCGTAGCCCATCAGCACCAGACCCGGTCCGAAAAGATGCCGTGACGCAAACCTCACCTCCTCCCGCAACACCCCGAACAACGCCACACATCGCCGCGTGCGATCCATCAAGAACTCGATTGAGGCCGGCACACCCGTGAGATCGATCGCATCGTCGAGTGCCCCCTCGCGCCTCGACGCGGGCCACGCCGCGGCATCCGGCGCGATTGTCCGGTGCGCCCCCAGCGTTGCCGCGAGCGTGCGCCGCTCCGCCACCGGATCCAGCCCCACCACCTCGGCGGCACCATGCGCCCGCGCCAGCTGCACCGCGACAAGCCCCGCCGGCCCCAGCCCGCTCAACCCGATCCGCCGGTCCGCCACGCCACCGAGGACGGCGAGTTGTTGAAACGAAACCTCGACGCACATCGCGAGTTCGAGCGACGCGATTTCCGCCGGACCCAGCGCCGCCGGCACCTCGAGCAAATCGTCTTCATGAAACGTGTTGAACTGCGCGTAGAAACCCTGGCGCGGCTTGCCCGTGTCGCGCCATGCCGCCACCCGCGCCCCCACGCGGAGTTTCGTCACGCCCGGCCCGAGCGCCGCCACTTCGCCCGCGGCCTCGTGCCCGGGTTGTCCCGCCAAATACGGATACGCGAGCGTCATCCCCGGGAACATCGGCCGGCCGCCAAAGATATGCAGGTCCCAATGCGGACACGTGGCGACCCCGAGCACACGCACGAGCACCTCGCCGCCGCCCGGCCGTGGCACCGGGGCGTCGCGCCACCCTGCGCGCCCGGGCGCCTCGATCTGCAAAATCTTCATCGTCGCGGGAATCGTCATCGGGAAAAACTCATTGGTGCGCGTAACCCATTGGGCACTCTCGATTCAAGCGCCGCCCCGCGCGGCCGGCCAGTCGAGCACGACGCCGAGCACGGGCTCGCTTTTGGTTGCGATGATCCGCCACGCCTCGGCGGCGCGCTCGACCGGAAACCGGTGCGTGAGACAGCCGAGCACGTCGAGCCGCCCGTCGGCCACCCACGCCATCGTGGCCTCGAGCCGCTCGCGCGTGGCGCCCGACACGAGATGGAATGAAAGCTCGTGGTTCCGAAACGCCTGCAGGCTCGACTGCAGATTCACCTCGCCCGAGGGCCGGTAAAAGCCGGCGATCACCACGTGGACCCCGCGGGCCATCGCCGGCAGATACGCCTGCAGCACGCGCACGTCACCGACCGTCTCGACGAGCACGTGCACCGGCCCGGCCCCGAGGGCACGCACCGCCGCCACCCCGTGATCGGCGCCGCCGACGACCGTCATGCCATGGCTCCGAAAACGCGCGAGCCGATCCTCGTGCCGGCCGACCATCACGACCCGCGCGCCGCGCCGCGCCAGCGTCTGGCCGGCCCACTGGCCCACCAGGCCGTCACCGACCACGACCGCGAGCTGGCCGGCCGCGACAGGCGGACGCAGGCCGCAGTTGTAGCCGACCTGGGTCAGGACCAGGCCGGAAAACGCGAGCGGGTCTGCTCCCGCCGGCAGCTTGAACACCGAACCGCGGTCGCACACCGAGGGCGAGACATGGCCGGCGAACTGGTTGTCAAACATCCCACACACCTTGCTCATCGCCGCGAAGACCCAGTCGCCGGGCAGCAGGTCGTGCACCGCCGCGCCCACCCCGGTGACGCGTCCAACTTTCTGATACCCCGCGACCATCGGGAAGGGCGCCGGATCGCCCGGCCGCCACGCCACGTCCCCCGAGAGGCGCTCGCCCCGCAGAAACGAGCCCTCGGTGCCGTTGCTGATCCAAGAGTGGTGCAATTCGACGACCACGTCGCCGGCGCCGGGCTCCGGGCAGATTATTTTCTGCCAGGCAACCTGGTTGGGACCGGTGAAGACAACCGCGTGAGCGTCCATGAGGGTCCGCGCATCCCGGCGCAAGCCGCGCGACCGCACAAGCTGAAAGGGAATTCGTTGCCGCACGCACCAGCAATGGAGGGCCGAGCTCCGCCGAGGCCGAAAGCCACGACCAACGCCGCGGCCGCGCGGGAGCTCGGCCCTCCATTAACGGCAAACTCAATCTCGCGACCGCGTCACGATGCAGCCTTCGCACTTCTTACGCCAGCGTCGCCAGCCCGAGCAGCGCGTCCTCGACCCGCGTGAACACCGGCAATCCGGCGACCGCGAACGCCGCCCGATACGCTTCGTAGTCCGACCCCGCATCCACCGCGACGCCGACGGGTTTCCCGTGTTGGTCCGCCAGACGTGCAAGTTCCTCGGCCAACGCCCGCGCCGGGATCTCGCTCGTGCCGAGGTTGCGCGTGAACGGCACCAGCCCAACCACCACCACGGCGGCCTCGCCCTGCAGCAGCAGCTCGGCCGCCCGGAGAAACGCCGATGCGCGCGCCATCGGCGTGAGGTCGAGCGGCAGCCGCGGCGCGACGAGCCCGGCGAGATTCTCGGCTTCGAGCATGGCCTTGAGCGCTTCCCTCTCCGCGGAAGAAAGCACCGCGGCCGGCAGCCGGGCCGAAACCAAATCGCTGCCGCCGACGGACTCGAAGCCCGCATTGGTGAGCAGCGCCACCTTGCCACCCACCCTTTTCTGGGCCGCCCCCAGCCAGGCCAGCGCCGCATCGAAGGCCGCGATCGAGTCGGAGAATTTCACGCCGGCGCGTTCAAGCAGCGCGCGCTCAAGGGCGAGGTTGCCCGCCATCGCGCCGGTGTGGCTCTTGGCCGCCGCCTGGCCCTCGAGCGTGCGCCCGGCCCGGTGCAGCAGAAACGGAACGCCCCGCTCCCGCAACGCCGCGGCCGCCCGCACGGTCGCGGCGAGGTGCCCCGGGGCAAATCCCTCGACGTACGCCGCCACCGCGCGGCACTGCGGATCGCCGGCCAGGGCCGCGAGAAAATCCGGCAGCGCCACATCGAGCTGGTTGCCCAGCGCCACACCCAGGCCGAGCCGCAGGCCCGGATTGCGCGATCGCCGGCAGAGCATGAACGCGCCGCTCTGGCTCAGCACCGTGAGTCCGCCCCCGCCGGCCGGCGAGGGCGCGAGTTTTTCCGCGGGGATGAACGACGTGTCGAGCCCGATGGGCGGCACCCAGTGTCCCAGAAAATTCGGTCCGAGCAGCGCCGGCGTCCAGCGCCCGGCCACCCGTGCCTCCCGCAATTGCGCGATCAGGCGCGGCCCGAGTCCCTCGGTGTCAGCCCCGTCGCCCATCCCGCCCGCCACCAGGCCAACGACCCGCGCGCCCCCACCCTGGGCGAGCAGATCGGCGACCACCTTGGCCGCCGCGGAGGCCGGCAGCGCGAGGATCAGCAGGTCAACCGGGGCAGCGCGCAACGCCGCCACGTCGGGCACGCACGGCAACCCGAGCATTGCCGTGGCGCCGGGCTTGATCAGCACGAGCCGATCCTGAAGCGCCGTGCAGCGCCGGAGATTGTCCAAGATCGTACGCCCCACCCCGCCCTCTTGGGTCGAAACTCCGGCGAGCGCCACGCGCCGCGGCGCCCGCAGCACCTCGAGAAAGCCCGGCGGGGGCGCGATCCGAAGCGCGGCCGGCGGCGCGCGGTGGCCCACGGCATCGAGGGGGCGCGGCCGGCCGTCGCCATCCAGCGCGACCGGATTCAATTCGAGCAAGGTGAGCCCCGCAGTCTCCGCGAGTTCGGCCAGCCGCCAGAGCGACTCGAGGAACGCGCGCACCGTTGCCTTCGTCGTGAGCGGAGCGGTGCCCCGCAGCGCGCCGAGCCAGACACGGCCGACCAGATGTGACTCCCATTCGGCCAGCGCCTCCGCCGGCGTCAGCAGGGCCAGCGGCCAGCGCAGCGGCGGCGCGAGTGCCGCCAGTGCCTCGGCCTGCAAGCCGCCGACGCCGCAGAGCGCGATCCATCCGGCCTCGTGGCGGGTGAGCGAGACGAAGGCCTCGGCCGGCAGACCCTCGGTATGTGAACCTACGATACGTTCGCACACCAGGCCGTCCAACCAGCGATGGCCCGCCGCCTCCACGCGGGCCTTCATGTCCGCGGCTTCCCGTGCGATCGCGGCCGCGTCGAACGGCAGCATCCGCACGGCGCCGAGCTCCGACTTGTGCCAGAGATTCTCGCCGAGACCCTTCAGCACCACCGGCTCGCCGGGCGCAAACGGCACGATCGCCGGCTCCGGCACCACATTCGTCACGACTCGGAAATGGCGTGGCGGGAGGATGCCGGCCCGTGCGAGCAGGGCATACGCCTCCGCCTCGTCGACAAACGCGCTGCCGGCGGACTTGCCGGGTTCCCGCGGTGCGACCTTGCTCATCGTGGATCCCTTCGACCGCACAGCTTACGCTGCCGTGGTTCTTTTCGAACCATGGAGGGGGGGGGGGCCCCGCGGGCCGCGGGGGGGGGCGGGGCGCCGCGGCCCGC
>JBIJCX010000248.1:0-12626 GCA_044344465.1 Opitutaceae bacterium | reverse complement strand
GGGTGGCCGATGGCAGCGCGGCCTCGGCGGAGCTCGGCCCTCCGATGAACGCCTCCCCGGCAGCAACGCCGAGTATGAACCATCCGACAGAACGAGGGAATTCCCATTCATGCCGGCACCAGCCCGACGGCGCGCCGACCCGCGGCAAACGCCGCCTCGTTGAGCGGCAGAAGCGAGGCTTTCCCTTTGAGCACGTGCCGCAGGGTGTCGAGAAACCGCTCGGCCGGCAGGATGCCCGTCGCGGCCTGCAAGGCCCCGAGGGCCACGACGTTCTTCACCATCGGACGCTCCAGCGCGGCCGCGAGTTCGGTCAACGGCACGCCGAGCACGCGGCGGTCCGCGGGCACGACCGGCGGCGTCGTGACGACGGTGCTGTCGTAGAGGATCAGCCCGCCGGACGGCACGGACGAGGCGAACTTCGTGAGGCTCGGGGCGTTGAACGCGATCAGGATCCGGGGCTCGGGCGCGGCGGGATCGAGCACCTCGCCTTCGGCGATATGAACATCGGCATAGGAGGTGCCGCCGCGGCTTTCGGGGCCGTAGCTCGGGATATGGGTGGCATCGTAGCCCTCGGCCACGGCCGCGCGCGTGAGCAGCAGCGCCGCCGTCTGCGCGCCGTCGCCGCCGGAGCCGGCCAGCTTCAGGCTGATGTCCTTCTGCCAGGAAACCGGGCGGGAATCATCCGAGGCACCCGGCCGGGCGGCACGATTCGGCCGCGGGCGCAGGTCGAGGTCCGCCACCCGATCGGCGCCGATCAGGGCGAGAATTTTTTCCGGATCGTAGCTGGGCGCCGCGGCCTGGAACCACGGTTCAACCACGACATCCTTTTTCACCCCGAGCGGAAACACCGGCACCATCTGGTCGCGCACCCACGCCTCGGCCTGCTCGGGCGTCAGCTTCAGGTGCGTCGGACATTCCGCGAGGATCTCGATGAACGCGTAGCCGCGGCCCTCGACCTGCAGGCGCAGCGCCTTGGCGATCGCCCGGCGGGCCCGCACCCGCTGTTTCGCATCGAAGAGCGCGACCCGCTCGACATAGACCGGGCCGTCGAGCTGCGCGATCAATTCGGCCAGGTGCAACGGCTGGCCCATCGCCGGCAGCCGGCCGGCCGGGCTCGTCGCCGTCTTCTGGCCCATGAGCGAGGTCGGCGCGAGCTGGCCTCCCGTCATCCCGTAGATCGCGTTGTTGATGAAGATCACCGTGATCGGCAGGCCCAGCTGCGCGATCGAGATCGTCTCGGCCAGGCCGATGGCCGCGAGGTCGCCATCGCCCTGGTAACAGATCACGACGGCATCGCGATTCGCGAGCTTGTGGCCCAACGCGACCGCGGGCGCGCGGCCGTGGGCCGCCTGCGAGTTCGCGACGTCGAAGTAATAGTGCGCGAACACCGAGCAGCCGACGGGACTGATCAGGACCGTGCGATCCTGGATCCCGAGCTCGCCGATGACCTCGGCGAGATCGCGGTGCGCGATGCCATGACCGCACCCCGGGCAATAGTGCGTACTGTGACCCTTGATACCCTGTCCGTGGGCATGGCGATCGAAGTGGTCGTAGAAAACGTTGGCGCTCATGCGAAGGCCTCCTGGGAATTCAGAATCTTCGCGAGGATTTCGGATCGCTGCGGCAGGATGCCGCCCTGCCGGTGCACGGATGCGATCGGCGGTGGCGTCATGCCGGCGTGGCTCAGCGCAAGCCGGAGTTCGTCCTCGAGCTGGCCGGAGTTCGCTTCGACGACCACGATCTGGCCCACCGGCAAACGGAGGCGCCGGAGCGCTTCGATCGGGAAAGGCCAGAGGGTGATCGGGCGAAACAACCCGACCTTGATGCCGCGTTCGCGCGCACTCTCGACCGCGCCCTTGGCCATGCGGGCGGGAGTGTTGCAGGCGATGACCAGCACCTCGGCGTCCTCGCAACGATAGAGGTCCGCGCGCTGCTCGTGCCGCGAAATCTCGGCATACTTGGCGCTGAGATGGAGATTGTGCCGCTCGAGGTCGGGCTCGGCGAGTTGGATCGAGCTGATGAGATTGTGCCGGTGCTCGCGGTCGCCCCACGCCGCCCAGGCGGGGAGGCCGGGCCGGCGCAGAAACCGCGGCAGCCGCACCACGCCGGTCATCTGGCCGAGGTAGCCGTCGCCGAGGATCACGACGGGATTGCGGTAACGGAAGCTCAGCGCGAACGCCTCCATCGTCAGGTCGAGCATCTCCTGCGGGGTGCTGGGCGCGAGCACGATGGCCTGCGTGTTGCCGTGGCCGAGGCCCCGGCAGGCGAGCTTGATGTCGGCCTGCTCCGGGGCGATGTTGCCCAGCCCCGGGCCGCCCCGCATGATGTTTACGAATACGCCGGGCACCTCGGCGCCAATCATGTAGCTGATGCCCTCGAGCATGAGGCTGAAGCCGGGGCCGCTGGTGAAGGTCATGGCGGGCACGCCCGCGCCTCCGGCCCCATACATCATGTTGACCGCGGCGACCTCGCTGACCGCCTGCACCCACGCCCCCTCGAGCTGGGGCAGGATCTTCGACATCAGTTCCCCGCCCTCGGTGCTGGGCGTGATCGGATAGCCAAACACATGGCGGCACCCCGCGAGGAGCGCGCCGATGGCGGAGGCGTAGGTGCCCTTGAGCACCATCGGTTCGCACGGCGGCAGCGGCACCTCCGTGTCGGGCTGGTCGGCCGGCGCGAGGATCTCGACGATCTTGCGGCCGAACAGCTTGGTCGGATCCTCGAGCCGGAAGCCGCCCTCGTGGTGCGCGTGCTCGGTGTCGATCCGCAGGCCAAACGGCTCCGGACACGCCTGCACGCACAACGCGCAGCCGTGGCAGTTTTCGAGATGTAATTCGACGGGCACCAGGCCCGTGGCCGGGTTTATCGCGGTGCCGCGAATAATGCAGTGCTTCGGACAGGCCTCGATGCAGCGGAGGCAGCCCTTGCAGTAGGCCGGCTCCAGGAATGGCCTGGGCCGGGAGGAATTAAGGGTGTACATGTCACCATGGGATTGCGGTGGCGGTCCGGCCCGGGCGCAGCGGAGGCCCGGACGGACCGTGATTGCTTTGGCTCAATTATAGTCCCCCTCGCCACCGTTGCATCGCATTGCTTGGCCGACACTGCGCGCGGTTTGCCGGGTGATTTTTTCCGTGTCGTCCCCGCTTTTGCCGTACAACCTTTCGGCGATGAAACTGCGCCCGTTTGGCAAACACCCGTTCCATTGCTCCGAAATCGGTTTTGGTGCCTGGGCCATCGGCGGCTCCTGGGGCACCCAGGCCGACACGGACTCGATCGCCGCGCTGCACCACGCGCTCGATCTCGGCTGCAACTTCATCGACACCGCCGCCGGCTACGGCAATGGGCGCAGCGAGAAACTGATCGGCCAGGTTCTCCGCGACCGCGCCGTGGCGGGCAAAAATGAGCCGATCTTCGTCGCCACCAAGACCCCGCCGGCGCCGGGCGCCTGGCCCCCTTCGCCCTACGACCTCGCCGACGCCCGCTACAGCGAGAGTTACCTGCGCGAAAGCGTGGCCGAGCGTCTGGGCAATCTCGGCACGAACAAGCTCGACCTCCTCCAACTCCACACCTGGACGCGCGCCTGGAACCGGAATCCCACGCCTTTCAAGGTCCTGCGCTCGCTCCAGCAGGAGGGCCTCATCGGCCTCATCGGCATCTCCACGCCCGAGCAGGACCAGAACTCCGTCATCGATCTCATGCGCGGCGGCTGGGTCGATGCGGTGCAGGTCATCTACAACCTCTTCGAACAGGAACCGGCCGCCGAACTGCTCGACGCGGCGAAGGCATGCGGCGTGGCCGTGATCGTGCGCGTCGCCTTCGACGAGGGCGTGCTGACCGGCAAGTTCACCGCCCAGACTAAGTTCGCGCCCGACGATTTTCGCGCCAAGTATTTCGAGGGCGACCGCCTTGGCCGGGCCATCGTGCACGCCAACGAGATCAAGAAGGATCTCGCCGGCAGCGGCTACACCATGCCGCAGGCCGCGCTGAAGTGGGTCCTCGCCCACCCGGCCGTGACGACCGTGATCCCCGGCATCCGCAACCTCGCCCAGGCCGAGGCCAACTGCGCCGTGAGCGATCTGCCCGCGATGCCGCCCGCGCTCGTCCAGAGGCTCCACCGCCACAACTGGCGCCGGGGCGTCTGGTATGGGGGAAAATAGGTTTCGCGGTTTCGCGCCGGATCCGAAAACACCCGGCACCCTTTTTCGGATCGCGCGGCGGCCATGGCACGCCGGAGTCGACCGGCATTCCCCTCGCGCCACTCGCCCCGGGAGGTCCGTGGATGATGGATTCGCGCACCCACCGGGCCCAGATCATGATCAACCCGCCGAAGTGATTCGGGGCGGACAAGACGGATCGGGCCCGAAAGGTCCTGCACCGTCGCTGGTACGCGAGCGGCCGGAGTACAAGCTTCAGGTCCGATCGAGGATCCGACGAACCGCCTGCATGGTCGCGGCCTGACGCCGCCGTACAAAATCCATGGCCGCGCCCACCCGCGCGAGCGCCCTCGGGTAGTCATTGTGGATGGCAAAGAGCGCGGCCGTCATCTGCGCGGCGGACGTGGAATCGAACTCCAGCAAAGATTCCGGCAGGCCGATGTCCTCGAACATCCAGCACTTCGTGCCCTGGGATTCCGAGTAGGTGTGCAGGGTGGGAGTACCGTTGGCCAGGGCGATGATGAGGGAATGCGGTTCATGGCAAATGCAGGTGTGGGCCCGAGCCAGAACCGACGCTGCCTCGTCAACGTTCCAAAACTCCTCGCAGTTCACGACCTTCGCCTTCACGTCATCCGGCAGCGGGTCATAAATCAGCCGCCGGTTGTGCTCCATTTCCTTCTTCACTTCCGGGGCGATGAGCGCCCGGCCGCCGGTCTTTCTCACCCACGTGGCGACAACCTCGCGATACTTCGCGGCCCGACGTTCGTCCTCCGCCTGCTGCTGAGGCGTCGGATGCAGGGGATTGCGCGGCGCACCGTCTTTCCCCGGATATTTCGCCGTCTGCGTGCGCAGTTGCAGCGTGATGAATTCACGATCCTTCAGGCCGTGCCGGCGCATGAAGGCCAGCGCGCGTTCGTCGTCGCGCACGTCGATGCCGAAGCAACCGTCCGGACCAAACTCGAGCACCCCGGGTTTCGCTCCCGCCTGGCGCAACGTCTCCAGGGTCCGGCCATCGCGACAATAGACGAAGGCCGCCTGGTTGAGCATCGCCAGATTCGCCCTGCCCTGCTCTCCGGCGACAAAGTCCGGGAAATAGGATTGTCCGTACAACCCGTACGCTTTTCCCAATTTGATACAGTGTTCCGGCAGGCTCATGCCGTGCCCCATGTTCGAGTTGTGAATCACCAGGTCGGCGCGCTTGAACGCGTGGTCGACCACGGCATCGCCCACCTGGCCCTGTACAATCTCGGCCTTGGGGAACCGGCGTCGCAGCATTGCGCGCACTCGCTGGTCCAAGGCGGCCACCCACGCAATGACCTGCACGTCGGGCAGGTATTGCTCGAGCAGCCGCAGCGTGCCCGGCGTGTGGCCAATGTCGCCGATATTGATCGTCGCCCAGCCGCTGCGGAGCAGAATGGTTTTCTGCCGTCCCTGCGCGGCCCAGGCCGGGGCCGCGAGCAGCGTGGCGATTGAGCCGATGAAGCTTCTGCGAGAAGTCATGCGAGTCGGGGGATAAATTTAATCCTTCAAGGTGCGGGAAATGAGATCAGACTTGGCGTTTGGCCATTCTCTGCCCTTCCGATTGGCCGGCGATTTGCTCAGGAGGCCTTGCTCGTCTTTGGCACGATGGCACCATGGCCGGCCAGCTCGCGCCGGATATCCCGCAGATCCATCTGCGACGGCGTTGTTCCCATCCGCGCCGCCAACGCGGCGGTGACGCCTGCGGCCTGGCCCATCGCCATGCACGAGGCCTGAACGCGCAACGCGGAATTGGCCAGTTGATCGCTGCTCAGGCAACGGCCCGCCACCATCAGGTTCCGGCTCGACTTTGGAATCAGCGCGCCGTGCGGAATCGTCGGCACGATCCCATCCCTCAGATGCTCCGGCCTCACTCCGTGTTCAACGTGCAGATCGATCGGGTAGAAAGAATGCGCCACCGCATCCTTGAACACCCGCCCGGTCACATAGTCGTCCAGGGTGACGGTCGTTTCGCCGACGATGCGAAACGTCTCCCGCACTCCCGTCTCGGCCTGCAGCCGCTCAATTCGCATAAAGGCGCAGGCCGGCTCCGCCTTCAGGAAGCGCAGCACCCGCAACATCGACTGCCGCCCAAGAATATTCGTCGCGGTATGGGACTCGGACGTCGACGAGTCGGCGCCTGGCACATGCATCTTGCTTTCGCCACCGCTGCGCACAAATCCCGCGATGCCGCCGTTGGTGTCCGTCAGTTTGAGCGCGCCGGATTTCACGGCCGCGGCCGCCCGGACCTGCAGCGCATCCAGATCGAGCGACGCGAGATCCGCGCCCCCGAGCCGGTAGATCAAGGTGCCCGGCTGCGTGATCTTCTCGCGCTGGCGAGGCAGGCCGATCAGGCCCACCACGGACGCGTTGCCGGTGCAATCCACCAGTTGCCTGGCCCTGATTTCAACGCTCGTGCCCTTGCCGGCGAGCTGTACTTTCCAGCCGTCCGCCGTCGGCGCAACCGCAATGGGAAACTCGTAGTAGCGGAGTTGCACGCGGGCCTTCACGCACGCTTCCTCCGCCAGCGCCGCGTAGAGCGCACCGCAGATCCGCACTTGATGCTTCCAGTGCCTGACGCCGGTTGGCTGCGTGAAATCCGGCAACTCGTCGTCGTTGAGTTTCGCCGTGGCCGTCACGAGTTCCCAGCCGATGCCGGCGATGACCTGCCGGCCCCACGCGTGGAACAAGCCCGGGAAATCGACCCCCGCCGTCGTCGTGGTGCCGCCAAGCTGGCTGCCGGATTCGACGAGCACGGTGCTCGCGCCGAGCCGCCCGGCCTGGATCGCGGCGATCGTCCCCGCCGTCCCGCCACCGATGATGAGGACGTCGGCGGTCAGCGCTCGTCCGCCCGACGGCGGCTCGGCCGCGACGAGAACGCCGGTGGCGGAGACCGCGCCGAGACGGGTAAGAAAGGTGCGTCGTTTCATGGTTGCCTCGGGATTAAGAATCTGCCGGCGAGTCGCGTCGGGTGGCAGAGCCGTCAGTTTTCGGTTCGGGGTTCACTCCGCAAAATGCCACGCGGGCACGGCCGGCCCGCGGGACCTGATTTCCTCGACGTAGCAGCCGTTGTGCACCGACGGCGTGGACCCCGCCTTGAGGCTGGCCGTGTTCATCGTCCGGTAAACGAGCACGCTGCGCCACTTGCCGTCAGCCAGACGCACGACGGCCGAGTTCGCGTGGTCGATCTTCCATCGTGCCCCGCTCGACACTGACCCGAATTCGGCCGGCGCGTCCCGCACCGTCAACGGTGCCTCGACGTGGGAACGTGCGGCGTTCAAGGGCCACAGCCAAACCGCCGCGCGAAAATATGATCGGTCTTTCTGGACCGGATTTCCCAAGATGAAGGGCGTGCCGTCCGTGGCGCGGCCGATGGCGACGGGGCCGGCGTCACGGGTTTCCGCGACGTCCACAATCCGCGCCCAATTCGCCCCCGCGTCCTGCGAACGCCACACGCGCAGGGCGAAGGCGTTGTCATTGGCCCGGTCGCCGTTTCGCGCGGTGAAGAGGAGCGTCCCGTCCCGATCCCGCGTCAGGCTCGGCTCCATCCACTTCTCGGTCTCCGGTACGGGCAGGAACGCGACCGGCCGCCAGACGCCGAAGCGCGACTGCCACCGTGCCACGCCGCAGACGGGCTTTGCCCCCACCGCAGAAACTGGCTGCAGCAAATCGTCGCCGTCGGGGATGGCCAGCGTCATGCCCGGCGAGACCACGCGCCAGCGGGAATCCGTGGTCCGCAGCGGCTGGTCGTGGGGAAGCAACTGATCACGGACCACTCGGAATTCCCTGCCGTCGTACGAGAACTGACGGAGCTCGACATGATTGAGCGGCGTCGCATCGGAGCGGAACGCTCCGTTCTCCTTCATCGGAAAGTCCAGCACCGGGCAGAACGCGAAGCCGGAGCCGGCCAGCGGATGAGGCGTGCCATCCTCGCGTTTGGCGCCGAAAGGCACGAACCCGCCGCGGTCGGGAAACGTCACCAGGATGCGCTTCTCGCCGGTCGCCGGATCGGTCCTCTTTTGGTTGCGGGCGATGGGAATCGCGGGATTCGCCGAGACCGCCGAGACGTCGTCGAACAGGATCACGTCGGTGCCGTTCTCAAAGTCGCCGACTCCCATGCCCTCCATCCGCACGTTGACGAACAACGCCGCGATCTTCGGGCCGACCTGGAAAGGGAAAGCGAGGCCGTAGCGTTGGGTTTCGCCGCTGGGCACGTCGCGTGGAATCAACAGGTCGACGGATCCCTTGGTGACCTCGGTGATGCCCCGTCCCCGGTCTTCGGCGCGGCTCGGACCTCCGATCAGCCAGCAAGCCGCCAGCAGAAACAGCGAACGAGCGCACCACCTGACAGACGCAGATTTGATCATGGACGCAAAGCGGTTGATTGCGGCGGAAGAAGTCTCGGTGGGTTCGTGGGCCATGCCGACAACGAAGTCAATCGGGAGGAGCCTGCGGCCTTGAATTCGGAACCCGCCTTGAACAAGGCCAACCCGGGATCGATTCGCGCTTCGGTTCGCCAGAGACGGTCGCAGTCTTCGGCCTTGGATCGGCATCACGGCGGGGCATATGCCGCACGAACTGACCCCCATGGGGTTGCCCTTGGCAACTCAGCGGCTGGCGACGTTCGGTTGGCTCACGAGCCGGTGCAGCTCGTGAACCTTGCTGATGATGCGTTCCTCGATCGTCTCGGTCCAGCCGGCCTTGGCTTCGTAGCCGCCTTCCTGCAACACCCGCCGGCTCGGGATGTAACCGGTGTCGTCGTTCGAGTAGCCGGCGATCCACACGGCGGCCTCTCCGGCCAATTCCCGCTTCAGCCGCAACGAATAGTCCACCACCACTTCGCTGCCGAGCGCGACGACCGTGAGATCGGACCCAAACGCGATGACCTGCACCGGATAGGAGTGCGCGGGCTTTGCCTTCTCCGGCGTGTAGTCGAGCGGCACCTCCTCATAGGCGGCGCGGAGCGGCCCCCGCACCTCGCGCTGCGGGGCGATGTTGGCCATTTCGGTCGCGATGGCGAGCGCCCGCCCGTGCTGCTTCGCGACGTCAAGGGCGGCCAGCCGGGGGACAACGCCAGGGCCGCGCCGGTTCGGACTCTGCGGCGACTGATCGCCGGCGCAGCCCATCAGGAACATCGCGGTGAAGTCCTTCCGGCCGGCCTGCAGATACTCCTGCGCGTAGCCGGCGTAGTCGCCGCAATAGGTGTATTCTCCGAGACAGGTGTTGTGGCACGCGTAGCCAAACAGCATCGCGCGCAGCTCGCCCCCCGCACCTTCGACGCTAAGGACCGGCACCTCATGGTCGACCAGGCCGTCCGGATTGAACGCAAGACGATATCCCTGGGGCGTCGGCAGCCGGCGATTCACGGCGAAACCGGCCCGTGCCCGGCTCCAGGTCAGGCGTACCGGTTCCAGCGTTGCCAGTGTGCCGGCAACCAGATGGAACAGATCTTGTTCCAGCCGCTGAGTGTACTCGAAAGCGTCGCGAATGCGTTCATCTTCCAATTCCTTCGCCGTCGGTGCCGTGCCGCGCAACGACGGTCCCGAATGGGTGTGCGAGGCATTCAGCAGGAGAAACTGCGGCGGCAGACTCAGCTCCTGCCGGACACGCGCCGCCAGTCGGTGGCGGACCGACTGCGGGACACCGATCAAGTCCAGCGTCACGATGACGAGCCTTTGCCCCTGCTCGTCCTGGAGTGCGAGCCCCTTTGCAAACAAGTCCTGCACCTTGCCCTCGGCGGGCTTGCTGCGGCCGGCGTAACCTGCCAGCCACGAGTTCTTCGCCGGCGTGATGACAATTGAAGCCGCCGCACCCTTCCACTTCAGCGGCCGAGATACGGTGGCCGCATGGCCGTCGGTACACGCGACGGTAAGCGCGGCCACGAGCAGGAAGCAGCAAGCGGTTTGGAAAAGAGGCACGTTCATGGGACACCCATGGGGAGCATTCGAGGGCACGACTCTGCAATCAGATCGAAAACGGTGCGGCGAGGAGATTCAGTCCGCCTGGCGCCGGCATCCGAGCTCAACAAAGAAGGAGACTCCCGAAGGCAATCTGGTCGCGGGCATGCATTGGCTGCAGGCGACATTCGCCAACCGATTCAATCGCCTCCGCGGCGAACACGGGCACCTCTTTCAGGGACGCTACAAGGCCAGCGGCGTCGCGGGAGATCGCGACTGCCGACGTCTCACCACAATTGTTTCAACCTGACTCTGCTTCCCCCCTGCCTGCTGCTTGGCAGTAGGACCAGAGCGAGGTTGAAAAACCGGTAGAGGTCGTTCAGTTTTCCAGCATGACCTCATACGCGACCACTTTGGATGCGGCCGACCAGCTTACCCTTGAGGAACAGGAGCAGCTCGCCGACACGCTCCGCCGCCGAATTGCAGAGAAGAGACGCGCGGAATTGGTCGTCGCCGTAAAGGAAGCCCGGACTGAGTTCGCCCGCGGGAGATGCAAGCCGGCGAACGTCGGGGCCATCATGCAACGCATTCGCGCGTGAACCGCTTGCTGCTGCCGAGCAGCGCGTTCTTGCGCGCGGCGAGACGCCTGGCCCACCGACATCCCGCGTCAGCCGACGATCTTCAGGCCGCCTTGGAACTGCTGGCCGAGGACGCGCATCACCCCGCGTTACGCACCCACAAGCTGAAGGGGAAACTGGCGAAATCGTGGGCCTGCTCTGCCGGATACGATCTGCGCATCGTGTTTCAGTTTGTTCGGCACGGAGCGCAGGAGGGCATATTGCTCGAGGCGGTGGGCACGCACGACGAAGTGTATTGAAATGTCCGACCGGGCATCGATCTCACCCTCGAAGGATTCCTCGGGTGACGCTTGGGATTTGCGGAAGTGGCGGGCGTGCGGCGGCGCCCAGCCCGTGCAAGTGCGAACTGGCGGCGCGCAACGGCCTTCCGTGGGATCAGCCCTACATTCGCGAACATCGAACGGCCCGACCCTTTGGTTCGGCCCCGCGAAGTTGATTCGGGCACCACGGGCTGTAGGGCGTCAGTCGCTCGGCGGCCATCCTCGCGGTCTTCCCGGTGCGTGCAATGGCCGCCGTGGCGGTCGAGTCGACGGGGTCAAATCGCAAAACGCGAAAGTCCCTTGCCTGCCACGTCCTCATAGTCCGCCCTCTTCGCTCGATTCCAAATTCGCGTTTCGCGAGACCCCGCCGGGTTGCCTCGACCTGCCAGCCCTTGATCGGTTTCCCGCCCACAGATGGAATATTGACAGCACTTCCAACTGATGTAGCATTGACAGCATGACACGAACGCAAATTCAACTGCCCGACGAGCTTCATCGGCGCGCGAAGCGTTTTGCCGCCGAGCGGGAAATCTCCCTCGCCGAAATCACCCGTCGTGGGATAGAGCTCTTCCTCGAACGCTTCCCTACGTCCCCGCCGGAACCAAAAGGCTGGCGGCTTCCGCGCATCGACGGCGGGGGCCTCCAAGTCCCGCTCGATCAACTGCACGGAATCGCAGCGGAGGACGAGGCCACGCGCTCCCGACGGCACCGATGATCTCGCTCGACACCAACATCCTCCTGCCAGCGGTGGAAACGCGGAACCCTGACCACAACCGCGCCTCCGCTTTTGTCGAGTCACTGCACGAACGCGAAGACGTGGTGATTTCCGAGTTCATCCTGTTGGAGCTCTACGGTCTGTTGCGCAACCCCGCCGTGCTCTCCAAGCCACTCTCCGCCTCCGTCGCCGTGGAGGTCTGCACCGCATTCCGAAAACACCCACACTGGCAGGTCATTGGCTTCCCGCCCGACAGTCGCGCCTTTCACGACCTCCTGTGGCCACGATTGCGCGAAAAAGATTTTGCCCGTCGCCGCGCCTACGACTGGCGTGCCGCCCTCTCCCTGCTCCGCCAAGGCGTGACCGATTTTGCCACTGTGAACGTAAAAGACTTCGAAGGGTTGGGGTTTGCCAAGGTCTGGAATCCGCTGAAGCCGTGAGCCGGTCGTGGCGGGCATCCATCGGGTCAGGCCGTTACACGTTAGCGGCCGATTTTGCGGCCCACTGTACGAGTGAAAACCGCTTTCCCGGAGCGGCTGCTGCTAAGAAACAAGTAACGGCCCGACCCCTTAGCCGTATCCTCCACCTACGCCGCCCTATTCGGGCTGGCCGCGCTGGGCCTCGCCGCGTATCGCAGACGACGGAGGCAAGCGGTCTGACCGTTTCGAGTCGGGATTCCGTAACAGCCCGTTACCACCGCTTACTGCTTCTTTCTGCCGACTTCTTGCTTGCGCAACGCAAGCAGCGGCATCCACAGCAAGATCCGCTGAGGAAAGTGCAAGGGCCGCAGTGCTCTCCCGTCGTCCGAAGCCGAACCGATGGGGTCAGGCCGGAATGGCGCTAAGATAAGGCACGAGGGAAGATGGCGATCGGAGATCATCGCAGTCGCCGTGAGTCGGATACACGCATGCGGTGGCGGGGCCGGTTCAGCAGCTGATACTCTT
>JBIJCX010000084.1:0-25859 GCA_044344465.1 Opitutaceae bacterium | reverse complement strand
CCCATCGCCATGATGCGCTGCGTGGTGAAGCCGAGTTTCAGGTCGTACACCGCCGTCAATCGCCAGTTCTTCTTGGGCTCCATCTGGTAGAGCTTCCGGTCGTACGACTCGGTGTAGTACTGGTTGAAATACGGATTCGGCGTGCCGTCCGGCCGGGTGCGATTGGCATCGAGGTAGATTCCAGCCGACAGGGAGCCCGCCCGCGTGTAGATATATCGGTTGGTATTGGACAGCACCACGTCGAGCTGGACATTGAAGTTCCGGCCGATCCGTTGTTCGACCATGACCTGCAA
Organism: Opitutaceae bacterium; assembly: GCA_044344465.1. Taxonomy (GTDB): domain Bacteria; phylum Verrucomicrobiota; class Verrucomicrobiia; order Opitutales; family Opitutaceae; genus ER46. The sequence goes on along the minus strand of JBIJCX010000084.1, from coordinate 25,566 downwards.
GGCGTCGTAGTGTTGGCGAAAGTAGGAGTCGGGCCCCATGAAATTGAACTCCCGGGGCAGGACATCGACATCGGTCAGCGCGATTCCGGTGCCACCGGAGAACCGCGAGGTGGCCATGTTGATGATCTGCCCGGTGGCCGGCAGGAGCGTCCAGCCCCCGGTCGTCACGCTGTAGGCCGAGGTGGCACCGGTCCGCTGGGTCGTGGAAAAGCGATCCGCGGGGATGTTGCTCCCCCGAACATCAAAATTGCGGCCCAGTTCAAAGTTCGCGCTGATGTTCGTGCCCTGGAACGGCCGGTAGTTGAAGGCGGTATAGAATCCCTTGAAGGTGCGATGGGTGTGGTGCATGACGCCGTCCATGTCATCATAGACGAGGCTGAGCCGCACCGCCGCCTTGTCCGTAATCCGGCGGTTCACGTCCACCTCGGCGCGCCAGGCATCGTTGGAACCGGCGGACAGGACCAATTTCTCGAAATCCTTTTGGGCCGCCTGCTTGGTCACCTGGTTCAGCGCTCCCCCGGGATTGCCTTCCCCGTAGAGGAAGGCGGCGGGGCCGCGAAAAATTTCCACGCGTTCAAGGTTGAAGGTGTCTTTCGGCAGCAGCCAGAAGACGCCATTTCGCAACTGGGTGCCCTGCGAGCCACGGAAGGCGTAGGCGATACGGTTTGTCTCCACATTGTCCTCGACCTCTCCGGTGATGCCGAACGTCGACAACTGGGCCATGGACGTGGCCCCCAAATCGTCGATCAGCTCGCGATTGATGATGGAGATCGAATTCGGCGTGTCGCGTAGGTTCTCCAACGTGCGGGTGCTCGCGACGGTCTGCGTGGAACGATAGCCGACGTCCCGGTCGCCGGTAACCTCGAACACTGAGAGGACGACCGCCTCGTCCTTCTTTTCGCCGCCGGGTGTCGCCGCGGTTCCGCCCGCGTCTGCGCCGGTGAGCGTGGCCGTGGTTAAGAGCGCCAGCAGAGCTGGCAGCCAGCCGGAGCAGCGTTTGGTCGATTGGTTTTTCATGGTACGATGGTTCTGGTGATCAGGATACGGCGGGTCGGAATGACGACTCAAAACCGGGCGGTCAGCGTCAGACTGGCCGATCCAGCTTAAGACTGAGGCCCAGCAGCTTCGTTCGTAGCTGGCGGTAATCGACCTCCTGCACGGTGAGACGGGCTTTGAGCGCCATCGCCGCCGCCACTCCGGCCGACTCGCCCAGCGTCATCCACACGGGTTCCATGCGGATGGAAGTCATGGCGATGTGGCTGGCGGAGACGCAGACGGGAACGAGGAGGTTGGTGCACTGGTCCGGCTTGGGCGTGATGGCGCGATACGGAATCTTGTAGATGCCGCGATGCGCCTCGTCGAGGTAGAGCATCGAGTAGTCGCCGCCCTGGAGCGCGACCTTGCCCTCAAACGGGTGCATGGCGTACGGCCAGTCGTCGACGCCGTAGGAGGCCAGGCCGACGGAGTCGCCGGGGTCGGTCTTGCCCTCGAGATCCTTTTGCGTGACCACGTAGGTGGAGACCATCCGGCGCGCCTCGCGGACATAGAGTTGATGCGGCCAGCCGGCGGTGTCGTCGAAGAGCCCCGGTTCAAAGCCGACCGCGGTGGCCCGTTGCTTCAGTTTTTCGGGCGCGGAGGGATCGGTGCGCAGAAAACGCGTCATGCCGCGCATGAAATCCTGATGGAATTGCCAGATGCGCGCGCGCGTCGGCCAGTCGCCGTCGGGATAGGCGGCGTTGCAGCCGTAGACCGTGGGTGCGATCAGGCTGCGGGCCAGGTTGCCCATGCCCGGGGAGTGGATGGCGCCGGACGCCTCCTCGTAAACGCCGAGCTTTCGCATCCGGCGGCCTTCGAGCTTGATCTTGCTGGTGAACGCGCGGCGGTAGAGCTCGAACGTGCGCGGATCGTAGTCGTCCGGCGGATCGATCGGAAGCTGGTTCGGGCTGAGGGTGAACTTCCAGCGGAAGCCGTAGCCCATCGTCAGCTGGTCGGCGCTGCCGAGCGGGCCCATCGTGAGATCCTGCAGGAGAGGCAGGAGACCGCTGCGCGGATTGCCCGGTTGCACGTAGGGATCGACGGCGTAGACGGCCAGGCTCGGGCGGACGCCGGCGAGCGATTCGCCGTAGTGATCGATGGACTCGCGTCCGTAGGTGTAGGATACGCCGGCTTTTGCCATCAAGTCCCCCTCGTAGGAGCAGTCGATGAACATCCGCGCGACCACGTTGACGGCCCGCGCGGCCTTGGGCTGCGGGATGGGGCAGCCGAAACGCTCCGGCGGGGCGAAGTCCAGCGCGATGGATTGGATCGTGGCGCCATGGCGGGCAACGGACGCGACGCGATGTTCGTAGAGCACATCGATCCCATGCTCCTTCGCCAGGTCCGCAAACCGGCGCCGGTACTGGGGATCGGTCAGCCCATCTTTGAGGAGTTTTCTTGCCGAACCGCCCGCGGCCTCGGGGCGGCCCCAGTCGATGTGCACCAAACCGCCGCCGGTCATGCCGCCCAACCAGCGGCTTGGCTCGATCACAAGCACGCGGCAACCCTCGCGCGCGGCGGCGACGGCGGCAACGATGCCGGCGGCGTTGCCGCCGTAGACGCAGACGTCGGCGGTACGCGTGCGGGGGTCGGCGCCACGGACGGGAAGAATCATCGCGAGGCTGGCGGCACCACCCAGTTGAAGGAAATCCCGTCGGGTGAGCGTGGTGGTCATGGCAGGGTCGTGACCGGCAGGCGGTCTTCTCGGAGGGAATGGCATTGGCTCAGAACGGCACCGTGGCGGCAAGGGTGTAGCTGCGCGGGGCCTGATACCAAAAGGCGGCAAAGGCAGGTCTCATGGGGCAGGATTGAAGGAAAGCGAAGCTGTTTCATGGCCGCCCAGACTCCAAAACAAATCTTGGCCCCGACGGGAAGAAACGTCGTAGCCACGATCCGAGGTGGGCCGTGCGCCCCGCGCGCGGCTATTTCTTACGTTGGATCGTTCTTTTCACACCAAGGCCGCGCGCGGAGCGCACGGTCCACCCACAAGCAGGCGCTGTTTCTTGAGCAGCGGAGCTGAAGGCTAAATCGCTTTCAAGATGACGCCAATTTGCCTGCCAGCAGCGGGAGCCTGCTGGCAGGCGATTCGAGGCGCCCGGCTGGCACGACTAACGCGCCTTTTCCTGAATCTTGTCGCCCAGCTTTTCGACGTCCTTGCCGAAGCCCTTGCTGGTGTTGCAGCCAGTGCCGAGGAAAGCGAGGAGCGCGGCGCCGAGGAAGAGGGCCGTGAGGTTGAATTCATCGGCGAAGGATACGGCGTCCGCGTTGGCGTCACAATGGGGTGTTCAAAGTAGGCGGGTAAGCGCGACGGTTTTTTGAACGGGGTGAGAAACACCCAGCGCGATTAGGGGTCTCCTGCGGCGTGGAATTTTTTTGTCCCCGTCGGAAGCATTGCCAATCGCTCTACGGGCCCCGCGCACGCCGTCGCGCCACGTCGGAAGACGCCCTTCCTTGGTTTTGCCGGGACGATCGCGGCTTGCCCGGGAACGACGAGTTTCAACGGCACACCGCCGGCCCCGAATCGTCTGCGTGAGCACCGCGATCGACCGTCCCATCCTGATTGTCGACGACGATCCCGCCGCGGTCGCGTTGACCGTGCGCGTGCTCGCCCGCGCAAAAATCAAAGCGCCCATCGATGTGGTGCATGACGGCGCCGTCGCGATCGACTACCTGGCGGGAAAATTGATCGAGGGAGACGCCGCCGTGCCGCTTTTGCTGTTTCTCGATCTGAAGATGCCCGGCACCGACGGTTTCCAGGTGCTGGCCTGGATTAGCAGCGAGCCCCGACTGCGGCGGTTGCTGACCGTGGTGCTGAGTTAGTCGACCCATGCGCGGGACATCGACCGGGCGTATGCGCTCGGGGCGAAGGCATATTTTGGCAAATACCCCTTGCCCGCCGAAATCCGCACGGTTTTTCAACTCGCCCAATCGATGATGACGGTCGGCCAGATTGAAGAACTCATTCTGCCCGGCGTGAAGCCGACGGCGGAAACGGCGGCAGGCGCGATCCCCTGCCCAATCTGGGCTTTTCGCCGCGCGGGCGGAGAGCAAAGAGCCACGATGGCAAGCAAGAATTTAATAGGGTTACACCCCATAGCTTGCACCGAGGGTTGGGCGCATCTTGACCCGCAGAGAAAGGACGCCGGTGGCGGGGTCCCGAAGGGTCCGGGGATGCAGGTTTCGGTCGCGTTGGTCTGACCATCCCGCGGGGTCGGTCGCCACAGCTCATCACTCACGTACTGCGAAACCATTCTCCATCCACCTCCCATTATTTCCGCTTTTCCAGTCCACCGATCTGTCCGGGATCTCCGTGCCGCCTGTCCGGCGGATCGTCGCGATCCGTGCACGGGTGCGAGCCGGCTGTCGGACCGACAATTCAAGCCTACCCAAAAACATGAAGTCGACCGCTCCATGTAAAAGCAGGACCAACGGGTCAAAATCCACCACGCCAGGCAAGAGTCTGCCCAAGTGCCCCACCGGGATCCAGGGTCTCGACGAAATTACCAGTGGCGGGCTGCCGCGCGGCCGGCCCACGCTGGTGTGCGGCGGTGCCGGGTGCGGCAAGACGCTGCTGGCCGCGGAATTTCTCGTGCGCGGGGCGGTGCAGTTCGACGAACCCGGGGTGCTGATGGCCTTTGAGGAGACCGAAGCGGAGTTGAAGGCCAACGTCGCCTCGCTCGGGTTCGACCTGACCGGCCTGGTCCGGCGCCGGAGGATTGTAGTCGACTACGTCCACATCGAGCCGGGTGAATTCCAGGAGAGCGGCGACTATGATTTGGAAGGTCTGTTTGTCCGGATCAATCACGCGATCCATTCCGTGGGCGCGAAGCGCGTCGTGCTGGACACGTTGGAGGCGCTGTTCGCCGGTCTGCGCAACGAGGCCATCGTGCGCGCCGAGTTGCGCCGGCTTTTTCGCTGGCTCAAGGACAAGGGCGTGACCGCCGTCATCACGGCTGAGCTCGGCCGCGAACAACTGACGCGCCATGGGCTGGAGGAATACGTGTCCGACTGCGTCATCCTGCTCGATCACCGGGTGAATGACCAGATTGCCACCGGTGTCTCCCGGCTGGACGCGATGCTGGGCGGGCGGGGATTCTTTCGTGGCAGCAGCATTCTGCTCACGGGCACCTCCGGCACGGGCAAGACCATCATCGCCGCGAACTTCGCCCAGGCGGCCGCCCGGCGCGGGGAGCGCGTGCTCTTCTTCTCCTTCGAGGAATCGCCCAACCAGATCATCCGCAACATGCATGCGATCGGTTTGCGCCTGGAGCCGCTGGTCAAACGCGATCGGTTGCGGTTTCACGCGGCGCGGCCCTCGCTCTACGGCCTGGAAATGCACTTGGCGACGGTGTTCAAGGAGATCGCCGCGTTTCAGCCCCATGTCGTTATCATCGACCCGATCACGAGCCTGATGGACGCCGGCACCGACTCGGAGTGCAAGGGAATGGTCACGCGGTTGATCGACTGCTTGAAAGCGGGACAAGTCACCTCGCTCTTCACCAGCCTGACGCAGGGCGGCCACGCGCTGGCGCAAAGCGAGTCCGCCATGTCCTCGCTCATGGACGCGTGGATTTTGTTGCAGGACTTCGAGGGCAACGGCGAACGCAATCGCGTGCTCTACGTGCTCAAGGCGCGTGGCATGGCGCACTCGAATCAAATCCGCGAGTTCCTGATTTCGGACCGGGGCATCGACGTCGTGGACGCTTACATCGGCCCTCGAGGTAGGCGTGGCTCACGACGGCGGGGCCGCCGTGTCCGGGGCCGGAGACGAAAATCATCTCGAGATCGTACTTTTTGATCACGCGGTTCAGGTGCGTGTAAATGAAGTTCTGGCCGGGCGTGGTCCCCCAGTGTCCCAGCAGCATGCGCTTCACATCCGCGAGCGCCGGCGGCCGCTGCAGCAGCGGATTGTCGCGGAAAAAATCTGGCCGACCGAGAGGTAGTTAGCCGCGCGCCAGTAGGCGTCGATCTGGCGGAGCGCGTCCGGCGTAAGCGTCGAGAGCTTCATGGATGGGCGCGGCCGATGGGTGAACGTGGCCTCGCCGGAGCTGGGTTCGTCGCGCCAGTGGTCTCAAGCCGCCACCCGCCAAAGGAAACTCAGGACCGAATCATCGTGAGCATCATCTTGAACCGGGTGATCGCTTTGAGCGCGTGCGGCTGGCCGGCGGGCATGAGAATCATCTCGCCGCCCTGCAGGCGGTGTGGGTGGCCGGAAATCGTGATTTCGGTTTCGCCTTCCAGCACGTGTGCCAGCGCCGCGAACGGGGCCGTGTGTTCGCTCAAGCCCTGGCCCTCGGCGAAGGCGAAGAGGGTCACGCTGCCGGTTGGCTTCCGGACGATTTCGCGGCTGACGACGGCATCGTCCTGGTACTTCACGAATTCGGCGGCTTCCGTGACTTGGGCGGTGGGGAGCCCCTTGGGTTTGGGTGAGGATTCTGGTTTCATGATGGATCGTTTCGGCTGGTTTGAGCCGCGGCACTGGTGCGCGAGGGTGGCGATCGAGACCGGGCGGGCCGTTCGTGCTCGAGGGCGACGGATTAACTGTCGGCGAGAAGTACGCTACGCGGCGAACCGATGCTTAGGAATGGGGTGTGACCCTAACACCCGCAGCCGTACCGCGCCAGCTCAGGCGTTCGGTCATGCAACCGACCTTAAGGCGCCCGGTGAGAAAGTTCCTCGCTCGACCCGCCAAGCACTCAGGTTTCGTAAGCCGGCAGCACCTTGTCGACGCGAATCTTGTCGAGGTGGGCGAAGAGCGGGACGCCATTGTCGTGCGGGATGACGACCTCGCCCTGAATCAGCGGCTGGGCGTAGCGGAGGAACTGGAAGTTCATGCTCACGCCGTCTTCGTTGATCCACTCCCGCGGTAATTTTTTCACCGAATTCGCGACATCGGCCAGGGGCGCGAGACCGGTCTCGGAGGTATAGTGTTCGCCATCGCCCCGGACCAAGGTGACCATCTTGTCGGTTTCGCCATTGATCGCGGCCTTGACGGCGGCCTGACCGGCCAAAAATGCCTCGTCGGCATCGGTCTTCGAGGCCGAATGCGCGGCACAGCGCTGGAGCAAGCCGGGTTTCGCCACGCGCACCTTCACGCCGGGAAGGTTGGTGCGGATGATTTCCCCGAGCGCATCGCCCGCGCCGCCCAGCAGCGCATGGCCGAAGGCATCGGTCGCGGCGTCGGCGGCGACGTAATTGCCGTCGCTGTCAACCAGACCCTCGGCGACGACAATCTGGCAGAACTTTTCGCGTTTCAAGATGCGGCGTATGTCCTCGAGGCACTTGGCCTGGTCGAAGGGAATCTCGGGCAAGTAGATGAGGTGCGGCGGATCGTGCGGGTGGTCGCGGCGCTTGGCGAGCGCGGCGCCGGCGGCGAGCCAGCCGGCGCTGCGGCCCATGACCTCGACAATGGAAACCAGGTCGCCGTGCCCCATCGCCTCGTTGTCGCAGGCCAGTTCGCGCACGCTGGTGGCGATGTACTTGATGGCGCTGCCGTAGCCGGGGCAGTGGTCGGTTCCGGGAAGGTCGTTGTCGATCGTCTTCGGCACGCCGATCACGCGCAGCTCATAACCCTGCTGCTGGGCGAGCTTGCAGATCTTGTCCGCGGTGTCCTGCGAATCGTTGCCGCCGATGTAGAAGAAGTAACGGATGTTGTGCGCCTTGAAGACCTCGAGGACGCGCTCAAAATCCTGCTGTTTCTTCAGCTTGTAGCGGCAGGTGCCGAGGGCGGCGCCGGGCGTGTGCCGGAGGGCCCGGATCTGCTGTTGGGACTCGGAGGCGAGGTCGACCAGGTCTTCCTGCAGCAGGCCGAGGACACCATTGAGCGCACCATAGATCTCCTCGATGCACTCATGGTTCAGCGCCTCGACGATGATGCCCGCGACGCTGGCGTTGATGACGGAAGTGGGTCCGCCGGACTGGCCCACCAAGACATTGCCTACGAGTTCAGCCATGAGAAAGGGTTTGGATAAAGGTTATTCGAGAACGTGAAGGTGCAAAGAAGCGGATCGGCCCGCGCGGAGGCAAACCCAAATTTCCCGGATGACGGGAACGGGGCGCATCGCAGTTTCCTGCCAGCCTGGCCCCGAGGTGGGCCGGCCGCTCCGCGGGCGGCTGGTCGCGGGCGGGCACCGCCCCTGTCTGGTCGCGCGCGGAGCGCACGACCCACCCAAGGCGGCACCCGCTGCAAGATATTGGGCTGCGACCACGGGAACGGGGCATCGCCCGCCCGTCCAGGTCCGCGTCACCAGGCGTCGCTCCGGAACGGCACGGTCGGCAGGCCCGCACCATTGTAGAGATTGGCCTCCGGCGCGTTCTGCCAGGCGTAGCGGACGGCGACGGGTTCCTTCACCGCCGGGGATGAAACAACCAGGGTGTCACGCTCGATACTGCCCTCGGCGCGGTGAAACTGCTGGTCGGCGCCGGCGAGTTCGAGCGATTGCACGGGCTTGTCGTGCGCGATCAGCCCTCCGCCCGCGTGGGTGAACCGCACCCGCAGCGCCGGTCCTTCGCGGGTGATGCCGGCAAACGTGGGCCCGGTATCGTCGCCGACGATGCCGTAGAGGCGCGTCTTCGCGAGGAGCGCCAGCCGCCGGCCGACGTCCTGCTTGTTGGCCGGATGAATGTCGTCGGGATCGCCGATGTCGATGGCGAGCGCCTGGCCCGTGTTCGGGAGTGAGAGTGTCCGCGTCTGGGCTTCGCGCAGGAACGCATAGTTTCGGCCAGTCCGGTCGCCGGGGTTTTTGAAATTCGCGAGGCTCACCCAATAGAACGGGATGTCACCCTGCCCGAAGTGCGTGCGCCAGTGCGTGATCATCGCGGCGAACAGCGGGTGGTATTCGGCGGCGCGGCCGGCATTGGCCTCGCCCTGATACCACAGCACGCCGCGGAGGGCGTAGGGCAGGAGCGGATTGATCATGCCGTTGAACAAGCTGGCGGGGGTCAAAGGGACGCGGGGTTCGCGGAGACCCGGATTCTTCTTCGTCCATGCCGCCAGCGCGGCGGGCCCTTGGGCCTTGGCCGTCGCCTGCGCCTTTGTCCAGGCGGGGAGCTGCGCCTCGTAGGCCGCCTTCGCCTGCGGGTAGGCGGCGACCGCTTGCTGCCACCGTTCGCCGACGATGCTGAAGGCCGGGTTGCCCGCCAGCGCTGCCGGGCTCATCCACGCCTCCACGGGTGTGCCGCCCCACGAACTGTGTACCAGCCCCACCGGAACGCCCAATTTCAGGTGGATGTCGCGCGCGAAAAAATAGCCGACAGCGGTGAACGTGCCCACGGTTTGCGGCGTCGCCGCCTTCCATCCGTCCGCCTTGGCGCTGTCGGCCGGGGTTGCCGCGGCCATGCGGCCGATCTCCACGTGGCGGAGCAACGGAAAGTTGGCGGTGGCGATCTCCTGGGCGGCATTCGCCCCGCGGCTCACGGTGAAGGCCATGTTCGACTGACCGGAGCAGAGCCAGACTTCGCCGACGACGACATCGCGCAGGGTAATCGTGTTGCGCCCGGCGATGGTCAGGTCGGCGCCCTGGGCCCGTGCGGGCACCGCGTCGAGAAACACGATCCAACGGCCATCGCTGCCGGCGGTCACGGCGCGAACCTGCGCCCCGAAGGTGACGGTGACTTTCTCTCCGGCGTCGGCCCGGCCCCAGATGGGCACGGGTTTGTCGCGCTGCAGCACCGCGTGATCGGTGAACAAGACCGCGGGGGTGACGTCGGCCCGGCTGGCACCGGCCAGCGCGGCGAAGAAAAGGGGAGCGAGGAGACGGAGGGAGCTCGTCATGGTGAAATGGGTTAGGCGGGAGTTGGGCGCATGCCGAGCGCGAAAGGTTCGCCTGGCCAGCGCCGGCTTGCTCCGGCACGGAGACCGCCGCAAGACTGGGGCATGACTCCGCGCCTCTTTTTCGCCCCGCTCGCGGTCCTGTTTGCCGTGGCTTCGCTGCCGGCCGCGTCGACTCCGGCCAATTATGACGAAAGCAAGATCCCTCCGTACACGCTGCCCGATCCGCTGGTGGGCGCCGACGGCGCGGCGGTGCGCGACGCCGCGACCTGGCGGGCGAAACGCCGGCCCGAGCTGCTCGAGGTGTTTGCCCGGGAGGTTTACGGCCGTACCCCGGCCCGTCGGCCGGAGAAATTGCACTGGGCGGTGACCGCGGTCGACCGATCCGCGCTGGGCGGCAAGGCGGTGCGGAAGGAAGTGACGATCTGGTTCACGGAAAAGAAGGACGGCCCGCAAATGCATCTGCTGATCTATCAGCCGGCCGGAGCGGCGGGTGCGCATCAGCCCTGGCCGGTTTTTCTTGGGCTCAATTATTACGGCAACCAATCCGTTAACGCGGATCCCGGCATCACGCTGTCGCGGTCCTGGATGCGGGAAAACGCCGCGCAGAAGGTCGTGGCGAATCGCGCCACGGAGGGCACGCGGGGCACCAGTGCGTCGAGCTGGGAGGTCGAGACGGTGGTCGCGCGCGGCTACGCGACCGCCACAATCTACTACGGCGACATCTGTCCCGACCACAAGGACGGGCTGCCCCTGGCCTTGGGCGCGGTGTTCGGCACGCCGGGGGCCGAGGCGCGCGCGCCCGACGAGTGGGGCGCGATCGGCCTGTGGGCGTGGGGGCTGAGCCGTGCGCTGGATTATATGGCCACCGACGGCGAACTCGACGCCCGCCGCGTCGCGGTGCACGGGCATTCGCGGCTGGGCAAGACCGCGCTCTGGGCCGCCGCCCAGGACGAGCGTTTCGCGCTCGCGATTTCGAACAACAGCGGCTGCGGCGGCGCGGCGCTGAGCAAGCGCATCTTTGGGGAGACCGTCGGCATCATCAACCGGGGCTTTCCCCACTGGTTCGCCAGGAATTTCCGCCGCTACAACGAGAACGAGTCCGCCCTGCCGGTCGATCAGCACGAATTGATTGCCCTGATCGCGCCGCGATCCGTCTACGTGGCGAGCGCCGAGGCCGACGCGTGGGCCGATCCCCGCGGCGAGTTCCTCAGCCTCAAGGGCGCGGAGCCGGTCTACCGGCTGTTCGGCAAGAAAGGGATCGCGGCGGCGGATATTCCCGCGGTGGATCAACCGGTGGCGGGAGACGCGACCGCCTACCACGTCCGGACCGGCAAGCACGCCATCACCCCGTACGATTGGGCGCAGTATCTGAATTTCGCGGACCGGCAGATGAAGCGTTAGCAGTTCAGCGCCATGCTGCAGGCGCGGGAAAACTCTTCGGTGATCGGATGACGGAGCCCGAGGTGCTGGAAAAGCGCGAGGCAGGCTGCTTTCGCGCGGCCCTCGTCGAAACCCGGTTTCTCCATCAACACGTCGACGAGGCCGGCGGCGGCGGCGCGAAAATCCTCGCGCTGGAGGGCGACCACCGCGTTGCGATAGCGCTCGGTCAGCGGGTCCGGCGACACCGGTTGCGCGTTGGGTGAGAGGCGCGCAAAGGCGGCGGCAAACGCCTCGACGATGCGCCCGCCCTCAGTCCAGGCCGAGCCGTGCGGCAGGGTGGCAACGAGGGTGAGGGCGGCGGCGGGCTTGGCAAAGACGAGCGCGCGCGCCGTGAGCACGGCGAGTTCGCCGTCGGCCGGCTCGGCGGCGTAGAGCGGGCGGAGGAGCGCGGCCGCCTCGGCGGAGCGGCCGGCGTGGAGCAGTTCGCGGGCGCGGGCCATCGTGTCGCGCTTGGGCGTCGGCAGGTGTTCGGCCAGCCACGCGCGGAGCTGCGGCTCGGGCAACGCGCCGGAAAACTCGGCCACGACCGCGCCGCGCTGGAAGAGTTTGACGTTCGGGATGCCGCGAATACCGAATTTCTCGGCCAGGTCTTGGTGGGCCTCGGTGTCGATCTTGACGAGCACCCAGCGACCGGCGGCCTCGCCGGCAAGTTTCTCGAGCACGGGCCCGAGCATCTTGCACGGCCCGCACCACGCGGCCCAAAAGTCGACCAGCACCGGCGTGGACTGGCTGCAGTCGAGAACGTCGGTTTGGAAATCGGAGAGATCGTGAGACATGGGGGGAGACTTGGAAGACGGGGGAGACGGGGGAGACGCGGGAGACGCGGGAGAGGCGGGGAGAGGAAGCGGAGGTTGGTGTTCGATAACTACTCCGGATGCTGGTGAAACACGAACCGAGGCGCGAGAATTTCCCCGGTTATACTTGGCGTCAAAATTGTTTGCGGATCGCGGCATCCCTGCGCTCACGCGCAGGGCTACAATGAAGGCGTAGCCCGCCGCAGGTTCAAGACGGCGGCGCGGGGAGCGGACGCCAGTTCGGATGATCGAAATACTTCGGATAATTACGCAGCGCATTCGCGAGCTTGGAGCGGCCAGCCTCGGATTGGGGATTCGCAGCCACCAGCGCGGCGTCCTCCATTAACTCGGTGATCAAGACATGCAGGGCCGCGTCCGCCTGTGGGCGAGTTTACAGTTATGCATGAGGTAGGTCACATGCTCCTGCATGGAATCAGCCATGACCTTCGCTTGTTTCTGATTCAGGTTGCGCCGGTCGGGGCGACGAGCGCCAGCGCGACTACGTCGCGGATGCGTTGCATGCCGAGGCGCGACGGTTTGCCGGTCGCCCACCGTTGGCCGTCATTGAGCGAACGAGCTGACGCCCCGTGGGCGTCGTGGCCGTGCGCGTGGTCATGACCTGGCTGGAAATGGGTCCAGACCGGCGTTTCATGGGCAAATCCCCCGCGCTCACTCGAACTTCCGGCCCTCGCCGGCTTCCTCGTGCGTCCGGCCGTCGCGGATGTGGTAGATGCGCTTGAAGGTCGGGATGATCTTCTCGTCGTGCGTCACCACGATGATGGCGGTCTCGAACTGGCGGGCCATCTGGTTGAGGATGCGGATCACGGCCAGCGCCCGCTCGCTGTCGAGCGGGGCGGTGGGCTCGTCGGCGAGAATCACCGGCGGACGGTTGACCAGTGCCCGGGCGATGGATACGCGCTGTTGCTCGCCGCCGGAGAGTTGCGACGGCATGGCTTTGGCTCGATGCGCGACGTCGAGCGCCCCGAGCAGTTCCAGCGCCCGCTTCCGGGCCTCGCTGTTGGATTGCCCGGCCAGCATGGGCAGCAGCGCCACGTTGTCGGTGACGTCGAGAAACGGGATCAGATACGGGGCCTGAAACACGAAGCCGATCTTGTCGCGGCGCAGTTCGCGCAGGTCGGAAATCTTCCACCCGTGGTCATAGATGACGTCCTCGCCCAGCGACATCCGGCCCGCGGTGGGCTCGATGATCGCGCCCAGGCATTTGAGCAGGGTGGTCTTGCCGGAGCCCGAGGGCCCGACCAGCCCGACGACCTCGCCGGGTGCGACGCGCATGTCCACGCCCTTGAGCGCATCGACGGCGGTGTCCCCTTCGCCGTAGCGTTTGCGCAGCCCCTCGATGTGAATGCCCCGCCAATGCATGTCAGCCTCCGATCGCCTCCGCCGGGTCGACTTTGAGCGCGGCGCGGATGGCCAGCAGGCTGGCCAGAACGCAGATCAGCATCATCGCGACGAAGCCCCGGGCCGTATCCCCGGGCTCGAGCAGGACAAACTTCGGGAAGATGGGCGCCCAAAGGGTGGCGGCGATCTTGCCCACCGCGAAACCAATCGCCCCGAGCCCGACCGCCTGCTGCATGATCATGGCGGCGATGGTCCGGTTCTTGGTGCCGATCAGCTTCAGCACGGCGATTTCGCGGATTTTGCCCATCGTCAGGGTGTAGATGATGAAGGCGACGATGGCCGCGCTCACGATGGCCAGGATCACGAGAAACATGCCGATCTGTTTCGCCGAGGTGGCGATCAGCTTGCGCACCAGGAGATCCTCCATCTGCGCCCGGGTGTAAACTTGCAGGCGTTTCCAGCGTCGAATCGGCTCGGCGACGTCATCCGGCGCGTAACCGGGCTGGATTTGCACCAGCACGGCGTTGACGGAGGGGTTGGTGCTCTGGGCGGCCAGCACCGCGTCGAGCAAACCCGGCACGCCCGGGCGGTTGAAGGCCGGGCTGGCCGTCGTGCGGCGGCGCTGTTGGACGATGGCATCGTTGTCCTTCAGGAACTGAGCCTCCTGCGCATCTTTCAGCGGGATGAAAACCATCGGATCGCCGCTGGACGACACCATGCGCCGGGTCAGTCCGACCACGGTGTAGACATTGCGGCGAATGTGAATGCGTTCGCCGAGTTGGAACTTCGTGGCGACGTCGGCGACGGCCTCGTAGTGACTCCGGGTGATTTGTCGGCCGGCGATCAGGTATCCGGGCTGCCCGGGTTCGCCCGGACCACCGGGCACGACCCCGACGACCATGGCGCGCACGTCGGTCTCGCCCCGGCGCACCTGCATGGTGAGGTAGGTGACATTCGACGCCCGTGCCACGCCGGGCATGCCGAGGAGGCCGCGATAGACATCGTCATACAGGCTGGACGGCTCGGCATAGGGACCAAGCGTGTCCTTCTGCACCACCCAAAGATCCGCGCCGCTGTTGTCGAGCAGCGCCTTGCCGTCGTCGACCATGCCGCGATAGACCCCCGCCATCGTCAGCGTCACGCCGATCAACAGGCCCAGCCCCATGCCGGTGAAGACGAACTTGCCCCAGGAATGCAGGATGTCCCGGCCCGCGAGACTGATCATGGCGACACTCCCGGCAGACGTTCCACGAGCTTCACCCGGGAATGGGCGCCGAGGGAGCGCTGGCTGTAGACCACCACGCGGGCGCCCGGCGCAAGCCCCGCGAGAACTTGCACGCGGCCATCGAGGTCGATCGCGCCGACCTGGATCGGCGCGAAGCGCAGCGTGGTGCCTTCGAGTTGCCAGACGCCGAGCTGCCCTTCGACGCGCTGCACGCTGGCATTGGGCACCACCGGACCGATCGGCAGCGGTGGCAGGGCCACGGTGACCTCGACCAGTTCACCAATGGGAGGCAACGGTTCCGGCAGCACATCGAGCACGACCTTCGCGAGCGTCTCCTCCGTCACCGCATCGGCGACCGGTTCAATCCGCAGCACCTTGCCCGCGAAGGAGCGTCCGGCTTGCGAGCGGAGCACGACCCGGGCCGGCAGCCCGGCGCGCAGGCCGGTGGCCCGCAATTGATCGAAGCGCACGTTGATCCACAGACTCGCCGGTTCGATGACCTCCACCACCGGTTGTCCAGCCACCACGGTGGTGCCCGGGTCCGCGTGGCGCAGGGTAACCAGTCCATCCATCGGTGCGACCAGGCGCAGGTTGGCCCGCTGCCGCAACAACACTTCGCGATCAGCCCGGACCCGCGCGAACTCCTGGCGGACGACCTCGAGATTCGCGCGCGTGGCGGAAAAGCCGGCATCGGCCACCTGAAGTTCCTGGTTTTTGGCCTCAACTGCTTCCGCGCTGGAGGAGCCCGCCTGCATGAGCTGGTCGTAGCGGCGGGCTTGGGTCCCGGCGTAGTGCTGGCGGGCGGACACTTCCTGCACCTGGGCTTCAGCGGCCAGGACGCCGGCTTCGGCCCGCTTGAGCGCGGCCTCCTGAGCGGCGATCCGATCGTCGAAATCAACCGGATCCATCTCACCCAATAATTGCCCGGCCCGGACCGTATCCCCCACCTGCACGTCGACGCGTTTGATCCGTCCGGCGCTGGTCGGGCCGATCTTGTAGGTATAGCGGGCCTCGATGGTGCCGATGCCGAACACGGCCGGCGTGAGCGCGCGGTTTTCGACGACGGTGGCCGTGACCGGCACGGGCGCCATGGGCCCCGAGCGCAGCGCGACAAAGATGAACAAGGCGAGCAACAGCCCGAGCACGCCGAGCAACCTCAGGGTGCGACCCTGCAGCGGGAGACGTTTCATGGCACCCTCCTGATCCCCCGGGCCAGGATGGCGAACGCCCCCGGCGCGGCGGTGCGGATGCGCTGCACCTTTCCGGCCAGGAGCGACTGCATCACCAATCCCTGGATCGACCCGATGAACAAGCCGGCCGCCGCGGCCGGATCGACCTCGCGGGCCAGCTCGCCTTGCGCCTGGCCCTGCTCGATGAGCGCGTGGAGGCGCAGGCCGTATTGGGCGATCAGGGTCTGCGCCATCTGCTTGGCCGGCGTATCCTCCGCCCGCTGTAACTCGCCGAACATCATTCTGGGCACACCCGGGTGCCTGGCCACGAAATCGATGTGGGCCATGAACATGGCCTCCAGGGCCGCGAGGGGCGAGGCGGCCGTCTGCGCCGCTTCGTCGATCCGGGCCAGGAGTCGCTCGGCGACCCACTCCATCACCGCCTGCCAGATGGCGTCCTTCGTGGGAAAGTGCCGGAAGAGCGCACCCTGGGTCAGGTTCATGCGCTGCGCAATCGCCGTCGTGGTGATTTCACCCGGGTTCTGTTCGGCCGCCAGCTCGATCACCGCCGCCACGGTGACGGACCGGCGCTCGTCGGCCGGCAGGTGCCTGGCCGGGGTGGTGGTCGGAGGGTGATTCAAAGTAAGTAAGTGATTACTCACTTTAAGTCGGGCGTCAAGCCGATTTTCCGGTGCGGGCCGGGCGGGCCGCAGCTCACTTTCTTGCCGTGCGAGCAATCTCCTTGGGTGGGCGGGCACGTCCCTGTGCCCGCAGGTCTGGCCCGCTCGATCGCGTTTCGAATGCGGGCACGCGGCCGTGCCCGCCCACCACCGCCAGCAGTGGTAGGAAACGGATGTGTGCCCCTCGGCCGCCAGCGCGCGCACGATCAGCCGCCGCCTTTGGGGTTGCCGGTCGGACGGGTGCCGGGGTCAGACGCTCGTGTTCTTCGTATCCGTCTTTAGCCCACGTTCGGCCCGCTCGACGAAGTAGAACACGGTGAGGGCGATCGCGATCAGGGCGATGAACCAGGCGAACGCGGGGACGCCCGTGACGTCGGGCAGGCGCACCTTGCCCAGCGCGGCGACGGGCAGGATGTGGGCGGAAATCCACGGGAAACTGAAGGCGTAGAGCGTGCCGCCCACCAGGAGGCCGGCGAGACCGACGACGGCGTGGAGGCTGCCGCCGGCCGCGGCCGCGATGGCGGTGCCGGGGCAATAGCCATAGACCACCATGCCGACGCCGAAGATCGCGGCCCCCAGCACCACGCCCAGCATGTTGGCCGCCTTGATGTGGTAGTTGGCGAGGCCGGAGGAATTGAGCGCGAGCACGCCGACCCCGCCGACGACGATCGCGGTCATCATGATCTTGAGCACCGTGAAATCGCGGAAGCGAAACTGGTTCACGATCACGTTGTAGTTGGCGACGCCGCCGCGGTGCAGCAGAAAGCCGAAGATGGCGCCAAGGACGATGGCGGCGACCAGGGCGGCCGGGCCGGTGATGGGGGGAGTGACAGCGAGGAAGGGCATGGCGGCGGCGGGTTTAGTTTTTCGGGGTCCGGCCGAGGCCGAAGAGCACCAGGCTCGTGAGAATGCCGAAGGCGAACAGGACGAGGAAGAACGTCCAGCCGCCGACCGCGAGCTGGAGGCTGCCGCTGATGCCGTTGCCGCTCGTGCAGCCGTCGGCGAGGCGGGCGCCGAACATCGCGAGGCTGCCGCCGAGGAAGGCGGCGAGCATCCGCTTCGGCACCGACGGGCCGAAGCGCTCGCGCCAGACATCCGGCACGATCTCGGCCCGGAACCGGCCGGAGAGCAGCGCCGAAAGGAAACCGCCCAGGGCGATGCCGCCGAGGAAGAGCATGCCATAGTCCCACTTGAAGGCGTGCTGCTTGAAATACACGTTGGCGCTCACCGTGTCGGCGCCCACGAAGGGCGCGGCGCAGGCGCCGGCCAGGCCGGTGAGCGACGTGGTCACGCCGAGCGGCTTGTCGACGAGCGCGAAGACGAGCCAGCTGAGCACGCCGATACCCGTGCCGACGAGGTACGCGTTCCAGCGCGGCCGGCGCAGGAAACCCTGGGGTGAAGCGGAGGAGGACATGATGAAGGGGTGCCGGTAACGTGCGCGGGTGTCGAGGGCGTGCTCACCGCCGGCGGTTGGCCGGTTTCGCGACCGGCCAGCCGGACGCGAGCCAGTCGGAGAAGCTGCCGGTGTTAACCGCGCGAAATCCCTCCGCGGTGAGCAGGCGGGCGGCGATGCCGGAGCGGCCGCCCGCCGCACAGTAGAGGAGGATCTCGCGGTCGGCGGCTTCGGCGAGGAACAGCTTCCACTGCGTGCGCGCGCCGGTGAGATCGCTCAGCGGCAGCAGCTTTGCGGATTGGGCGACGCCGGCGGTCCATTCGTTGGGCTCGCGCACGTCGACCAGGATGGCCTCGCCCCCGCGGACGCGTGCGGCGCATTCGGCCGGCGTGAGCCGCGGCGCGGAAGTGAACATTGCTTTGAACATTTTGATCAGGCTCATGAAGAAGAGGTGACGGCGCATTTGGCGTCGGCGGCTGGCGCGGGTGGCGTCGCGTGCTTGCCGGCGTGCGTCATGTAATAGATCAGCGGCACGGCGAGCGGGCTGATGAGGAGCGAGGCAATCGCGCCGAAGAGCAGCGAGATGGCGAGGCCTTGGAAGATCGGATCCGCAAGGATGACGAGTCCGCCGATCACGACCGCGAGCGCGGTCAGCATCATCGGCCGGAAACGCACGGCGCCGGACTCGACGCAGGCCTCGCGCAGGGAGCGGCCGTGGCTCAGGCGCAGTTCGATGAAGTCGACGAGGATGATCGAGTTGCGCACCACGATGCCCGCGCCGGCCATGAAGCCGATCATCGACGTCGCGGTGAAGAACGCCCCCATGATCGCGTGGGCCGGCAGGATGCCGATCAGCGAGAACGGAATCACCGTCATCACGATCAGCGGCGTGGAGTAGTTTTTGAACCAGCCGACCATGAGCATGTAGATCAGGATGCACACCGCGCCGAAGGCGAGGCCGAGATCGCGGAAGACCTCGATCGTGACCTGCCATTCGCCGTCCCACTTCATCGCGGGCTCGGTCTCACTGGCCGGCATGGTGGAGTTGAAGATTTCCACGTGCGGCTGCGTGCCGCCGAAGTCGCGGCCATCGAGCTTGGCCAGCGCGCGGTTCATCTTGAAGATCGCATAGACGGGGCTCTCGATCACGCCCGCGACGTCGGCCGTGACGTACGTCACGTTCTGGAGGTTCTTGTGGTAGATGTTTCGTTCGCTGACGGTCTGCTCCACGCGGACGAGCTCGCGCAACGGCACGAGCGGCGCGGCGGGATTCATCTCGGAGCGCACGGGCAGCGCCAGCAGATCCTCGGCACGGGCGCGCAGCGCGCGCGGCAGTTCGAGGACGACATTGACGTCCTCACGTTCGCCCGGCGAGTGGAGCAGCGTGACCGGGTAACCCTGCACTGCCATCTGCACGGTGCGGGCGATGGCGGCCTCGGTGATTCCGTGCAACGCGGCCTTGGCCTTGTCGAGGTGGAAGACGGTCTTCGGCTGCTGGGCCTCGACGTACCAATCGACATCGACGACGCCTTCGGTGGCGCGGTAGATCTCGCGGACCTTGGTGGCGAGCTTCAGCCGCGCTTCCTCGGTGGGGCCGTACACCTCGGCGACGAGGGTCTGCAGGACGGGCGGGCCGGGCGGCACCTCGGCGACGGCGACGGCCGCGCCGTATTTTTCCGCGATCGCGGCGAGCCGCGGGCGGACGCGCTTGGCGATGTCGTGGCTTTGCGCGCTGCGTTCGTGTTTGGGCCGCAGGTTGACCTGGAGGTCGGCGACATCGGACCCGCGGCGCATGAAGTAGTGACGGACGAGCCCGTTGAAATTGAAGGGCGAGGCCGCGCCGGCGTACACCTGGTAGTCGCGCACCTCGGGTTCGGTCCGCACGACGGCGGCCATCTCGCGGGCGACGGCGGCGGTCTGCTCGAGGGTGGAGCCCTTCGGCATGTTGAGGATGACCTGGAACTCCGATTTGTTGTCGAAGGGCAGCATCTTGACCTTCACGGCGCTGAGGCCGACGAGGGCCATCGAACCGACGGTGAGGCCGGCCACCACGGCGAGGAAGGCCCAGCGCCAGCCGCGATGCGCGAGCAACGGATCCATGAAACGGCGGTACAGTCGCGTGAAAAGATTGTCCTGCATTGCGTCCGCGTCTTCCGCCTCTTCGGGCGGCGGCGCAGTGACGAACTCGGCGGCGTGGCCGCCGTGCACCGCGTGCCCGCGCAGGACCTTGAGCGCGGCCCAGGGCGTGACGACAAAGGCCACGATCAGTGAGAACAGCATCGCGGCGCTGGAGCCGATCGGGATCGGCCGCATGTACGGTCCCATCATGCCGCTGACGAACGCCATCGGCAGCACGGCGGCGATCACGGCCCAGGTGGCGAGGATGGTCGGGTTGCCAACCTCGTCGACGGCCTCGACGGCGATCTGGAGCAGGCGCTTGCTCCGGCAGCTCGGCAGACTCATGTGCCGGACGATGTTCTCGACCACGACGATGGCGTCGTCGACGAGGATGCCGATGGAGAAGATCAGCGCGAAGAGCGTGATGCGGTTCAGCGTGTAACCATAAAGGTAGAACACGAGCAGCGTGAGCCCGAGCGTCACCGGGATGGCGAGCATCACGACGAGGGATTCGCGCCAGCCGAGGAAAAGCAGGATCAGGATGGCGACGCCGAAGACGGCGAGGCCCATGTGGAGCAGGAGCTCGTTGGATTTCTCGCTCGCCGTGGCGCCGTAGTTGCGGGTGACGGCCACGCCGATGTCGGCGGGGATGAGCGTGCCCTTGAGGGCGTCGACCTTCGCGATCACCGCGGCGACGACGTCGACCGCATTGGCGCCGGGTCGCTTCGCGACGCTGAGCGTGACGGCGGCTTGCTCCGTCGCCGGGCTGGAGCCGGGCGCCAGCGTGGTCCCAGGGCCGCCACTTTTTCGGACTTCGCCCTCAAACGTGGCTCCCACCCCATACAACACATAGTTCGCCGGCTCCTCGGGGCCGTCGACGATGGTGGCGACATCCCGCAAATAAACGGGATGCCCGTCGGAGACGCTGACGACGACGGCGCCGACCTCGCGGGCGTCGCGGAAAAACACCCCGGTTTGCAGCAGCGTTTCCCGGTTGGCGGAGTTCTGCGCGCCGGTGTGGGCCTGCGCGTTCGCCTGCTGCAGCATCGGCACGATATAGGTGGCGCTGAGGTTGCGCGACGCCAGCCGTTGCGGATCGAGTTGCACGCGGATCTGGCGGCGGTTGCCGCCGATGAGCGTGGTCTCGGCGACCTGCGGCACGCTTTTCACCGCGTCCTCGATCTGGGCGGCGATGCGGCGGAGCGTGGCGTGATCGTAGCGCTCGCTGTGAAACGTGAGCGCGAGGATCGGGACATCGTCGATCGTGCGCGGCTTCACGATCGGCGGCGTGGCGCCGAGCGGAATGCGGTCGAAATTGGCCTGCAACTTCTGGTTGAGGCGCACCAGGGCGTCCTCGAGATCGGTGCCGACCTTGAAGCGCACGATCGTCATGTTCGCCCCGGGCATCGCGGTGGAGTAGAGATATTCCACCCCGGCAATTTCCCAGAGGAGCTTCTCCATCGGGCGCGTGACCCGGCTTTCGACTTCGCGCGCCTCGGCGCCCGGCATGCCGACGATGATGTCGATCATCGGCACCTTGATCTGCGGCTCTTCCTCGCGCGGGAGCATGAGGATGGCGAACAGCCCGAGCAGCAACGAGGCGGCGACGGCGATCGGTGTCAGCTTCGAGTCGATGAACATCGCCGCCATCCGGCCGGCGAAGCCATACCGGCTGGGATCGGGGAAGGGCGAATGGGCTCCCGTACTCACGGCTGCACCTCCAGGGGCTGACCCTCACGCAGGCCGACGGGTGGCGCGACGACGATGCGATCGCCATCGGCGAGCCCGGAGAGAATCTCGATGCGGTCGCCGCGGGTGGCTCCGGTCTTCACGAGCCGGAGCGTGGCGCGGTTGCCCTCGCCGGCGATGAAGACCCGCTCCATCTGGCCGAGCGTGGAAACGGCCGCCGCCGGGGCGAGCAGGCTGCGGACGGCCGTGCCGGGCACCTGCACGCGGGCGAACTGGCCCGAGCGCACGGTCGTGCCGGCGGGCACCGAAAGTTTCGCCACCACCGTGCGCGCATAGGCATCGGACGACGGTGACAACTCAACGAGCTGGGCGGCAAACGTGGCTCCCGCCGCCGGAACCTCGACGGCCAGCATGGCGCCGGCGGCCAGACTGGCGGCGGCCGAATCGGGAATGCCGGCCTCGATCTGAAATTCACCGAGGCCTTCGAGTTCGAGCAGCGGCTGGCCGGGCGCCGCGAGATCGCCGGCATGGGCGGGCTTCCGCGCGACCACCGCATCGAACGGCGCGCGCACGGTCATGTAGCCGACCATGACCTCGGCCTCGCGCATCATGGCCTGCGTCAGCGCGAGCCGGTCCTCGAGGCCCTTGACCATGTCGGAGGTGCTGGCGTTTTTCGTCAGCAGATCGCGTTCACGGGCGAGGTCGCGCTGGACCTGATTGAGCTGGCTCTGGGCCTGGGCGACCCGGGCGGAAATTTCGCCGGCGTTGATCTTCACGAGGACATCGCCGGCTTTCACGCGCTGGCCGAGGGTGACCGGCATCTCTTCGATCACGCCCATGAGCTTGGCGGCGATGGTCGCGCGCCGGACCGGGCGAACGGTGCCGGTGACCTCGGTCGTGGCCGGCGTGGCCTCGGTGCGCACGACGGCGAGGCGGACCTTGGCGGGGGGCAGGTTCGGGGCGGCGCCGGACTTCGGTTCGGCGTGCTTGGCGCAGCCGGCGAGAGCGGCGAAGACGGCGGTGGTGGCGAGGAAAAGAGCAGGTTTCATGAATCGAAAGGGAAGGGTTGTGATTGGGTCGGGCAGTAAAGCTGCGGGGACAGCCGAGGATCAGGATTGGGGCAGGGGGGCAAGGCCGAGGGCGCGGCGGAGCTCGGCGAGGGCGAGGCGCTCGTCGGCCTCGGCGACGGTGCGACGCATGCGCGCCTCGATCAGCCGGCTCTCGACGCCGATCAGATCGGCGGTCAACAGCGCGCCTTTCTCGAAACGCGCGCGGCTGAGCGCGGCGCTCTCGGTGGCCTGCTCGACGGACCGGCCGGAAACGGCGAGGCGCTCGCGGGCATCGGCCACCGCGAGGCGGGCCTGCTCGACTTCGAGGCCGATGCCGAGCGTGGCCTTGCGCATCATTTCCTTCACCTGTGAAAGCTCGGCCGTGGCCTGGCGGATTTTGCCGTTGGTCTGGCCGCCGTCGAAGACATTGAGGTCCACGGAAACGCCGGCCATCCAGCTGTCGTCGCCACGGGCCATTTTCCAACCGTGATCATATTGGTAGCTGGCAAACGCGTTCACGTTGGCCTGGCGGGCGCCGCGGGCGACGCGAACCATCGCCTCGGCGGCGCTCTCGCGTTCGCGCAGTCCGGCGAGCTCGGGGCGGGCCGAAAAATCGCTGCCGTCGGGCAACGTGAGCCGGGCGAGCGAGGGATCGGCGGGATCGAGCTCGACGCGCTCGCCGGTGGCAGTCTGGCCCAGCACGAAAAGAAAGGCCCGCTCGGCCAGCGCGGCACCGTGGCGAATCGACGCCAGCGATTCGCGCGTCTGCGCGAGCTGCACCTCGAGGCTGAGCAAATCGGCTCTGAGCATCTGGCCGGCCTCGGACCGCGCGGTGGCGGCGCTCACGGCCGCCTCGTAGGCGCGCACGCCCGCCTCGACGGCGACGACGGCCTCGCGCGCCTTGAGGATGCCGAGCCAGGCCTTGATCACCGCGGTGGCGAGCTGGTGCTGCGCGGCGCGCAGGTCCTCCTGCGCCGCGCGGGTGCCCGCCTCGGCGGCCTGGCGGCCGGCGGTCGCGCGGCCGCCGCTGTACAGATTGTACGCGACCGTGCCCGTGGCATTGAGGTTGTCGATCCAGCCAGGCCGGTTGAAATCGAGGCCGAAATTGAACGCGCGCTGGTTGAGGATGGAACCGAACGCCATCATCGGGCTGTTGGTCTGCGTGTAACGGCCCTGCAGCATGACCATGGGCATCCAGGCAGAGCGGGCCTGATCGATCATGGCCTCGGCGGCGGCGATGCGCTGCCGGGCGAGGCGGGCATCGGGATTTTCAGCCAGCGCCGTGGCCACGGCGCGATCGAGCGACCAGGTTTCGGCGCGAAGGGCGCCGGCCAGCGCAGGGAGCGCGGCGGTGAGTATCAGCAGAAGTCGGAGAGGCATAAGGCGGGCGGGACGGAGAGTGTCACCTATTACGTGACACTTTGTTGATGCCGTCCCAGTGAGCGGAACGGAAAGTGTCACGTAATACGTTACACTCAGGTGATGCGGTGCAGCGGGAGCGGAACGGAAAGTGTCACGTCATACGTGACACGGGCGCGAGGCGCGGCGGCGTGGATGGGATGGAGGGGCACGTCAGGGCTGACCCGGATTAGCCGGCGCGGTTGCCGAATGCGGCGATCAGCCCGAGGACGGCGCCGTAAAGGGCGCCGCGCCACCAGGTCGAGGTGAGCGGACAGGTGCCGGACGTGCACTGGCCGAAGGTGCCCATGAGGGCGCCGATGGCGGCGCCACCGAGGACCGTGAGGCCGAAGCGGAGAACGGGTGAGTTCATGGGGAGAGGTGGCGGCGAGGGATCAGGCGCCGGGCTTGCGGCCGCCCCAATGGATGATGCCGTGGTCGTCGAGCCAGCCCAGCTTGGCCAGGAGGAGCGACGGCGGACAAAAGCCGGTGAAGACCGATTGAATCAGGTTCACGCCGGCGAAGGCGGGCAGAAGCAGCCACCAGGGGCTGACGAGCCAGGCGAGGACGGTGCCCGCAAGCACGACCGAACCGGCGAGGAGACGGATGAGGGAGTCGATTTTCATGGTTGACTTATAAAGTTATATGAGTAAACAGGCATATAGTTGAATTTATGTCAAGCACCTGTTTTTACTCCGCCATGGGCAAGAAATCCCGTCCCCTGACTGAGGAAGCGATGAACCTGGTTGCGCGGCGGTTTGCCGTGCTGGCGGAGCCGATGCGGCTGCGGCTGCTGCATGCGCTGCTCGACGGGGAGAAGCACGTGAACGCGTTGGTGGTGGCGACGGGCAGCACGCAGGCCAATGTCTCGCGGCACCTGCAGACGCTGGCGGATGCCGGGATGGTGACCCGGCGCAAGGAGGGGCTGCTCGTAATTTACGCCGTGGCGGATCCGTCGATCTTCCAGTTGTGCGAGCTGGTGTGCGGCACGCTCGAAAAACAGCACGCGAAGCGCGCGACGATTTTCAGCTGAGGGTGGCGCTCCGGCGCGGCCGGCGGACTGAAGGCCCGGTGCGGAGGGTCCCGCCTGCGATCTGCGTGGGAGCGGGGTGGGGATGGCGATCAGCCGGTCGGGGCGGTGATCTAGGTCCATGGAATTCAATATTGGGCAAGCTGCTCCCAGCACGCAGAGGGCGAATTGCAGCGCCAAGACAGGCCCGGGTCAAACCGGCCTGGCCGGACAGTCTGCCGGCTCATTGCGGCGATTAGGATTTCGACTCCGGCGCAGGATCAGACATTCCTGATCCGCACGGGAAGAAAGCCGGGATGGGGAAATGAGATGAGCCCGGTTTCACCTGTAGCGGCGGTCTGTGACCGCCGACAACGTTCGCACCTAGCACGGCGGTCATAGCCCGCCGCTACATTTCGGATCATCGTATTTCCA
>JBIJCX010000370.1:0-8134 GCA_044344465.1 Opitutaceae bacterium | reverse complement strand
GTCTCCGTAAGCCGCCTCGACAACGGCGAAGCATTGCCTTTCACCCAGACCGGCACGCGCCTCCAGATCGGCAATGTGCCCGTAACCAACGAGACCGGCCTCTGGCCTGCGTTGAGGATCGAATGCGACGGCGCTCCAGTGGTTTACCAAACCGGCGGACTCCGCATCCCGAAAGTCCCGCATCCGCACTACGACCCGTGCCCATCAGACATTGCGCACTGATAACCATGACAATCACGCAATCTCTCGAACTGAAAAAGACCGCAAAGGCGATCACGATGTGGGACTTTTCCTGGCTGGAACGTCGGTGGCCGGGCGCCGGCTACGAGGACTGGGATGAGGCTCTCGACGGTCTGGTCGAGCGCGGCTACGACGCTGTCCGCATTGACGCCTATCCCCATCTGCTGGCAGCGGATCCGGAGAAAGAATGGGAGCTGATCCCGTGCTGGAACCAGCAGGATTGGGGGAGTCCGGCGAGGTGCCGGGTCCGGGTGATGCCAGCGCTCATCGAGTTCATCGGCAAGTGCGCGGAGCGGGGGATCGGCGTGGCGCTCTCGACCTGGTTCCGCGAGGAGACAACGGGCCAGCGGTTTCTCGTTCCCACAGCCCGGCGCCACGGGGAAATCTGGCGGCGCACGCTCGAACTGATCGAGCGGGCCGGGTTGCTCGACCAGATCCTTTATGTCGATCTCTGCAACGAGTGGCCGCTGAAGGTTTGGGCGCCGTTTTTCAACAATGGCAAGGCCGGGGAGCATGTCTGGTCGGCGGAGGCTTCCACGGCTTGGCAGCGCGAATCGATTGCGCTGCTCAAGGAGGCGTATCCGCACATGGATTTTTGTTTCTCCTTCACCACAGACCTGGAAAACTGGCAGGACAAGGATGTTTCGTTTTTGGATCTTCTGGAGCCGCACATCTGGATGGTTCAAGCGGGGGA
The DNA here is from genome assembly GCA_044344465.1 of Opitutaceae bacterium. GTDB lineage: Bacteria > Verrucomicrobiota > Verrucomicrobiia > Opitutales > Opitutaceae > ER46. The sequence continues at coordinate 7,200 of JBIJCX010000370.1, read as the reverse complement.
TTTCTACGAGCGCATCGACTACAAATATGAGCGCTTCGATCCCGTCGGATATGAAAAGCTGGTGCGCATGGCCGAGCCGCTTTACCGGAGCGACGAGGAGCACTGGCGGCAGGCACTCTGCAAGGGCATCGGGAATGTCGCCGATTGGTCGCGCGCCAGCGGCAAACCGCTCGTGACCACGGAATGCTGGGGCATCGTCGATTACAAGGATTGGCCGATGCTCGACTGGGGCTGGGTGAAGGAACTCTGCGCGCTCGGGGTGGAACGCGCCGCCGCCACGAACCGCTGGGCGGCCATCGCGAGCAGCAATTTCTGCGGACCCCAATTCGTCGGGATGTGGCGCGATGTAGACTGGCACCAGCGCCTGACAAAAATCATCCGAAAAGCAGTCTGACTTCATGAAGCCAGCCTTTGGACATTTCGACGACCCGGCCAGGGAGTATGTGGTCACCGATCCGCTCACTCCGCTGCCTTGGATCAATTATCTCGGCAACACGCGCCTGACTGCCTTTGTGAGCCAGCAGGCTGGCGGGCTGGTCTTTTACAAGGAGCCGCTGACGCGACGAATCTCGCGCTACCATTATCTGCCCGCCGCGCAGGACCAGCCCGGGTTTTATCTCTATGTGAAGGACCACGGCACGGGCTCACTCTGGAATCCGCACTTCGGTCCCACCTCGACAACCCTCGATTCCTACGAGTGCCGTCACGGTCTGGGATACACGCGCTTTGTCGCCTCGCGCGACGGCGTGGATGTCTCCCTGCGCCTCTTCATCCCGCCCGGGGACGACGTCATGCTGTGGGATGTGTCCGTGACGAACGGCTCCGGCGAGGTCAGGAACCTAACCCTTTCGAGCTATCTTGAGTTCGGGCTTCTGGAATTCGCCCGCGAGGCGTTCTGGTGCTACCTCAAAAACCAGATCGCCTTCACCTACGAGGCGGCGGAGAACTGGATCAAATACGACTACCATGTTTTCCAGGCACCCTACACGCCCGCCATCTTCTTCTCCTGCACCCGCAAGGCGGATGGCTTTGACGCATCGCGCGCCTCCTTTTGCGGACGCGGCGGATCCCTCGAGCGCCCTCGGGCATTGCTCGGCGACGGCTTCACCTCCTCGCAGATCCCGGCCGGCGGCCACGGGTGCGGCGCGATCGGGGTCGATCTGGAACTCGCTCCCGGTGTCACGGAACGCTTCGCCTACGTGCTCGGCGTCGCCGATGACTGGCGGCAGGCGGCGGATCTAAAAAGGAAATTTTCCTCGATCCCCTCCGTTGATTTTGCCTTCGACTCGCTCCAGCGGGAGTGGGAACGCAAGACATCGCATTTCCAGGCGGAGACTGCCGACGCTGATGTTGACCGCTTCGTCAATGTTTGGAACCCGCTCAACTGCCAGGTGACCCTCGAGCGCACGCGCGACATCTCCACAGACCATATGGGTCTCGATGGCATGCGCTACCGCGACACCATGCAGGACGCGCTGGCCATGGCAAACATCGACCCGGTGTTCGCCAAGGAACGCATCCGGCTGATCTTCGCAGCACAGGGTCGTGACGGATCCGGTTGCTTCTCGTTCTACCCATACGCACCGAAACAACGCATCAACGAAGAACCTCGTCGCAGCGACAACACGGTCTGGCCGATCATGACGGTGGCGAACCTCGTCAACGAAACGGGTGATCTCTCCTTCTTCGAGGAGCGGATTCCGTTCCGCGACGGCGGGGAGGCGAGCATTTACGAGCACATCCTTATCGGCCTTGAATATATCTACGCGCGCCGTGGTCCGCACGGCCTCCCGCTGCTGGCCCACGCCGACTGGAACGACGGGCTGGCTGTTTTCCACGATGAGAATGCCGAGAGCGTCATGCTCGGGATGCAGCTTGTTCATGCGGCAAAGCTTTTCCGCGAATTTGCGGCGCGCCTCGACCGCTGGAAGGATGTGGCCTGGTGCGATGCGGTCATGGCCGAGCTCGACGAGTGCCTCAATGCCGATCCCGTTTGGGATGGAGAATGGTATTGCCGCCTCCTGCTTTCCAACGGCATGCGGATCGGCAGCAAGACCCGCCCGCAGGGAAAAATCTATCTGGAGCCGCAGGTCTGGTCGGTCATATCCGGCGTCGGCCGCGTCGGCCGGGGCCGCATTGCGATGGATGCCGCCCACAGGCTTCTCAACACGAGGCGCGGGCTGATGATTCACACCCCGCCCTACACGGGCATTCCGAACCCCGAGGATCCGCTCACCAGTAATGTGCCCGGCACCGGTGAGAACGGCAGCATATTCTGCCATGCCATGACCTGGGCCATCATCGCCGAGTGCATGCTGGGCAACGGGGACCGCGCCTTCGAGTATTACTGCAAACTTCTGCCCTCCGTTGCGGCCGGGGAGGAGGGGCATGAACACTGGGGACGCGAGCCGTATGTGTTCGCCTCGTCGGTGGTCGGGCCGGCCCAGACCGCGGATTTCGGAAAAGCCGGCATCAGCTGGCTCACCGGCACCGCCAGTTGGGCCTACATAGCCGCCACCCAGTATCTGCTGGGGGTCCGGCCGACATTCGATGGATTGGAGGTCAAGCCGTGTCTTCCTTTGCATTGGACCGGGGTGAAAGTCAGCCGTCGCTTCCGTGGCACTAACTGCGCGATCACCATAAATAATGTCACCGGAGAGGTTCGTATCGAACCCGCGCCGACGGCCGAGTGAAACAACAACTGAAAAACATGACAACCACCACCACCTTCAACGTCAAAACCGCCGGCGCCAAGGGCGACGGCAAGACCGACGACACAGCCGTCTTCCAGAAGCTTCTTGATCTCGCGGCGGAGAGCCAGGAGACCGTCGAGGTTCCGCCGGGAACCTATTGCGTCGGCCGGTTGAAGATGCATCCCCACACCGGCATCACCGGTTCGCCCGCCTATGCCTGGAAGGGGAACGGTGGATCCACGCTCAAGCTCATCGACCCCTCCGCTTCCTGCCTGCTCGATCTCACGCTCGCCATCGGCGCGCGCGTCAACGGCCTCTGCCTCGACGGGCAGCATCTCGGTGACGGCGTGCACGGCATCCTGGTGGACAAGCCGGACTACGGCACCACCGAGGACAGCCCGCTCATCGAGGGTTGCAAGGTCTCGCGCTTCAGCGGCGACGGTGTGCGCCTCAGCCGAATCTGGTGCTTTCGGGTTCGCGGCAACATGTTTTCCGAAAACAAGGGCCACGGCCTCTCCGTGCGCGGTTGGGACGGATTCGTCTTGGACAACTGGCTCTCGCTTAATGGAGGGGCCGGCTACGCGAGCATCGGCGAGAACAACGCCGTCACCATCACCGGCAACCGGATCGAGTGGAATCAACTCGGCGGCCTGCGCATCCTCAACGGCTCCCACTACAACATCACGGGAAACTACATCGACCGAAGCGGCCCGGGGATCCTCTTCGCGGCCACGCCGGATAATCCGGTCGTGCCCCACCGCATCGTCGGCCGCGTGGGCTACACGAGCATCACCGGCAACATGATCTACCGCAGCGGACGCCCAGTCTGGAACCGTCCCGGCGAGGACTCCAGCGCCCATGTCGCGCTCATCGGCGCGCGTGGCGTGACCGTGACGGGCAACACCTTGGTGGCCGGACTCGATGACGAGAACAACGAGGGGAGCATGGGTTTCAGCAGGGCGGAGAACTGGTCGCCCGACTATGGCGTCGTGGCCGAGGGCCTGCGCAACGTGGTCATCAAGGACAACGTGATGGATTCCGGCGCGCTCAAGGAATTGATCCTCGATCGCGGAGGCCACGGCCCCGGCGTGCTGATCAAGGACAACCCGGGCGAACTCTTTCAAAAACCAACACCATGATTACAAAAAATAGCACCATCCTCTTCCAAGGCGATTCCATCACCGATTGTGGCCGCAACCGCGATGCCGCTGGAACCCCGAATGATCTCTGCGGACTCGGCCAGGGATACGCCATGATGGCCGCAGCGGAACTCCTGAGCACGAGGCCCGCAGACGGTCTCCGTGTTTTTAACCGTGGCATCAGCGGTAACCGCGTCGTCGATCTCTACGCACGGATTCAGGGCGACATCCTCAATCTCAAGCCCGATGTGCTCAGTATCCTCATCGGGGTGAACGACACCTGGCACGGCAAGAATCCTGATTGGAGCAATGGCGTTGCCATTCCGAAGTATGAGCGCATCTACCGCGACCTGCTCAACGAGGCGCGCGAGGCTTTGCCCAATGTGAAGTTCGTCCTTTGTGAGCCGTTCTTGCTACGCTGCGGCGTGGTCCGCGACGACTGGGTCGAGGAGATCGATCAGCGCCGCGCAGTGGTTGCAAAACTTGCCAAGGAATTCGGCGCTGTGCTGGTTCCGTTTCAGTCGATGTTCGACGACGCAGTGAAGCTGCCCCCACCCGAATACTGGGCCCCCGACGGGGTGCATCCCTCCGCCGCAGGTCATCTGCTGATGGCCAAATGCTGGCTGGAAAGAACGGCTGGTTTTTGAAAACAGATTCCATGGAAAGAACAGCACACACTTGGTCCTTCGGACAACCCTGGCTTCCGCAACCCGACCCCGCCTTCGCGCCGGGGCAGGTAGCGCTCGGCTTTTCGGAAAACGAACTCGTCGTCCGCGCGGAGTTGACCGATGCGCATCCGATGCAGGATGTCTTTCCCTTCAACTTTCCTGCTTTCATGCAGTGCGACGCGTTCGAGATTTTCCTCGGGCCCGCCGACGGTAAGGACTACTACGAACTGCATGTGACGCCCTCCAACAGCATCCTCCAGCTTTTCTTTGATGGAAACGGGGTCAGGAAAACCATCGAGGACCATGCCGTTGAGGAACCACTCTTCACGAGCCGGACCGCAATCACTGCAACGGGCTGGAGTGTGGAGGCGCGGATTCCGCTCCAGGGTCTTTTTCCCGGCGAGCATCCCGAGTGGCTGCTTTCCTTCGGCCGCTACGATTACACGCCGGGAACGCCGAAGCCTGTCATCTCGACCACCTCGCCGCACGCCGTCTGCGGCTTCCACCGCAAACACGAATGGCGGCGTGTGAGGTCGTCCGATCTTCCACCAATGGTTGCCGGGGCCGGTTTTCCAAGTCATGAGAGCCATTCATGACATTCCCTTTCTCGCCGGCGGCAGCCCGAGTCAGGTTCTGGATCTTTACCTGCCCGATAAGGCCCACGGTCCTTCGCCTGCGGTTCTGTGGATCCACGGGGGGGCTTGGGAATGCGGCAACAAACATCCCTGCCCGGTGCGGGACTTCGCGGAGCGAGGCTATATTATTGCCAGTGTCGGCTATCGACTGAGCGACGAGGCGGTTTTCCCGAGCCAGCTTCATGATTGCAAGTCCGCTGTGCGCTGGCTTCGCGCCCATGCCGCGGAATACGGGATCGATCCTGCCCGGATCGGCGTCTGGGGGGAATCCGCCGGGGGACAACTCGCGGCGCTCCTCAGCACCACCGGCCACACGCGGGACTTTGATGCCGGTGATCATCTTGATCAATCAAGCGAGATCCAATGCGTGGTGAATTAGTTCGGGCCGGTCGATTTTCTCGACTGGGGCGCACCGTTTTCCCCTTCGATGGATTCCCCTGAATCGCCGGTTTACCGGCTTCTCGGCGGACCGTTGTCACAAAACCTGGAGAAGGCCCGACGCGCCGGCCCGCTTCATCATGTGGATGGCCGGAGCGCGCCGTTTTTCACTTTTCACGGGGATCGGGACGACATCGTGCCGCTGGTCCAAAGCCGGAGGCTGCACAAGGCCCTCTTGGATACCGGCGCCGAAAGCACGCTGCAGGTCATCCCCGGCGCGGGACACAGCACGGCGGAATTCACCCTGCCGGAAAGGTTCGACGAAATCGCGGAATTTCTGTCCCGGCATCTGGGGCAACATGACGGCACTTTCCCCAACAAATCCCATTCCTGACAAACACCCTGATTTCCCAAAATTAAAACGAACATGAATATCTTCTTCAACACCCAGCATTCACCCATCGGCTCATTTGCGAGCTTCACCCTCGGGGCCAAGGGAGCCGTGGGCGGTCTCGGACTTGAGCTGGGCAAGCCGGCTGATCAGAATGTCTTTATCGGCATCGCGGATGAAAACAGCATCAACTGCCTGCCGTTTTTTCAGAAGACCACGGAGGACGACAGCGCCCGCTTCGACGTGGAGGCCGCGGCGGTGCAAAAGCGTGTGGTTCCGCGTCCGTGGGCTGAAAAGGAAATCCGGCGCGAATTCTCGGCGGGTTCCGACACTTGGAGCGCGGGGGATCTGACCTTCAGCATCCACACTCCGGTGATGTCGGCACCCGAGCCGGGAAAGGCTGTGGGAAATGATCTCCGCCTGGCCTATGTGCCCGCGCTGACCGTGGAACTGACCGTGGATAACACACGCTCGAAGTCGGAGCGCAGGGCGATCTTCGGATTTCAGGGGAACGACCCGGTGCGTGGGATGCGCCTTCTCGAGGGCGCGGAAAAAATCGCGGGCTTTGCCTGCGGCGACACGCTGGCCATCGCGAGCGACTCACCCGGCGTCCACTCCGCACTCGGCTTCACCGTCGAGCACATCCTGGAGGAGACCGAGCCGTTCAATCGCGGATTCGGGATCGGCAGCGTGGGGCTCATGGTCTGCGCGGTGAAGCCCGGCAGGAAGCAGACCTTCCGTTTTGTCGTTTGCTTTTACCGCGCGGGGCAGGTCACAACGGGACTCGACACCCGCTATCACTACACGCGCTATTTCGACGGACTCGAATCCGTCGCGGCATATGCGCTTGAAAACTTCGGTGCCCTAAAGAAACGCGGCGACGCATTCGACAAGAAGGTGGCCAAGGCCAGGCTCGGCGAGGCCCGTTCCTTCATGCTCGCCCAGGCCGTGCACAGCTACTACGGCAGCACGCAGTTCCTGGAATGCGCAGGCAAGCCGCTCTGGGTGGTGAACGAGGGCGAATACCGGATGATCAACACGCTCGACCTCACGATCGACCAGCTTTTCTTCGAGATGGAGATGAACCCATGGACCGTGCGCAACGAACTCGACTGGTTCCTCCGGCGCTACTCCTACACCGATACCGTGAGGTTTCCGGGGGATGCCACCGAATATCCGGGCGGTATCACTTTCACGCACGACATGGGCAATACGAACCATTTCACGCCCGCCGGTCGCTCGGTCTATGAGAAGAGCGGGCTGCACGGTTGCTTCTCCCACATGTCGCACGAGGAG
>JBIJCX010000369.1:0-8145 GCA_044344465.1 Opitutaceae bacterium | reverse complement strand
GACCGTCAGGGTCTTCAGGCCGAGGAAATCCATCTTGAGCAGCCCGAGCTTGCCGACCGCGTTCATGTCGAACTGGACTGTGACGTCTCCTTCCTGCTCGGTGAGGGGCACGAACTCGTCGAGCGGCCGGTCGGTGATGATGATGCCGGCGGCGTGCTTGCCCGTGTTGCGCACCATGCCCTCGAGGACGAGCGCCTGATCGAAGATCTTCTTGGCCACCGGATTCTTGGTCACCTCGTCGCGAAGCTCGGCGGACTTTGCCACCGCCGACTCGAGCGTGATGTTGAGCTCGTCCGGGACCATCTTGGCGAGGCGGTCGGCGTCGGCGTAGGGCAGATTGTGGACGCGCGAGACATCGCGGATGACCATCTTCGCGCCGAGGGTGCCGTAGGTGATGATGTTGGCGACGCAGTCGTTGCCGTATTTCTGGCGGACGTAGTCGATGACCTCGCCGCGGCGCCGCATGCAGAAGTCGATGTCGAAGTCGGGCGGGGAGACGCGCTCGGGGTTGAGGAAGCGCTCGAACAGCAGCTTGAAGCGGAGCGGGTCGAGATTGGTGATCCCGAGCACATAGGCGACGAGGCAGCCGGCACCGGAGCCGCGCCCCGGGCCCACCGGGATGCCGTGCTGCCTGGCCCAGTCGATGAAGTCCCAGACGACGAGGAAGTAGTCGATGAAGCCGGTCTTGCCGATGATGCTGAGCTCGAAGTCGAGCCGGCTGACGAGGGTCTTCGCGAGGACCGGATCGGCCGCGGTCTCCGGGGCGGGGTAGTCGACACCGTACCGTTTTTTCAGACCGACGATGCAGAGGTCGCGGAGGTAGCCGGCGCGATCCGACTTCACTTCGGGTGGCAGCGGATATTTCGGGTAGCGCTCACTGCCCTTCGGGAACGGGATCGCCAGATCGCACATCTCGGCGACGAGCTGGGTGTTCGTCACGGACTCCGGTACCTCGATGAACAGTTTCTCCATCTCGGCGCGGGACTTCAGGTAAAACTGCGTACCATCGAAGCGCATGCGCTTTTCGTCGTCGATCTTGGCGCCGGTCTGGATGCAGAGCATCGCGTCGTGCGGGCCGGCGTCCTGCGAGCGCACGTAGTGAACGTCGTTCGTGCAGATGATCTTGAGGTTGAACTCCTCCGCGAGCTGCAGGAGGCCGGGGATGATCTTGCGCTGTTCAGGAATGCCGTGGTCCTGGATTTCGATGAAATAGTTCTCGCGGCCAAAAATCTCGACGAAGCGGCCGCAGGCCTGGCGCGCCTCCGCGAGGCGATCATGGAGCAGGTGCTGGGGTACGAGCGAGGCGAGGCACCCGCTGAAGCCAATCAGGCCGGCGGCGTACTTCGAGAGCGTTTCGAAGTCCGTGCGCGGCTTGTAGTAGAAGCCGCGCAGGTGCGCATCGGAGACGAGCTTGAGCAGGTTCTGGTAGCCGGTGATGTTTTTCGCCAGCAACCCGAGGTGAAAGATGGTTTTGCCCTCGTCGGAGCGGCCGTTCTTCTCGAGGCGCGAGGATTCAACCAGATAGAGTTCGCAGCCGATCAGCGGCTTGATGCCCTTCGCCTTCGCCTGGTTGTAGAACTCGATCGCCCCGTAGAGATTACCGTGATCGGTGAGGGCGAGGGCGCCCATGCCGAGCTCGGCGGCACGGTCCATCAGCCGGTCGATGCGGCAGCAGCCGTCCAGCAGGCTGTAGTCGGAATGGACGTGAAGGTGGACGAAGTTTTTGTCGATGGTCGGCAAGGCGGATTAGGCCACGAGCAATGCGTCGATGGCGGCGAGTTCGGACGGTGAAAACGAGGGGTTTTTCAGGGCGCCGAGATTCTCCTCGATTTGGCTGACTTTGCTCGCACCGATGAGGGCGGAGGTGATCGCCGGCTGGCGGAGCACCCAGGCGAGCGACATCTGCGCGAGCGACTGGCCGCGGGCCTGTGCGAGCGCGTTGAGCTGGCGGATTTTGGCGAGCTTGGGTTCCGTGATGTGTTCCGGTTTGAGGAAGCGCGGATCGCGGGCGGCCCGGGCGTCGGCGGGGATGCCGGCAAGGTAGCGGTTCGTGAGCAAGCCCTGGGCGAGCGGACAGAAGGCGATGCCGCCGATGCCTTCCGCGGTGAGGACACGGGTGAGCCCGTTTTCAATCCAGCGGTCGAAGAGGTGAAATTTCGGCTGGTGAATCAGGCACGGCGTCCCGAGATCACGCAGAAGTTTGGCGGCGCGGGTCGTCTGCTCGGCGTTGTAGTTGGAGATGCCGGCATAGAGCGCTTTGCCGGAACGGACGGCGTGGGCCACGGCGCCCATTGTTTCCTCGAGCGGGGTTTCCGGGTCCGGCCGGTGGGAGTAGAAGATGTCGACGTAGTCGAGGCGCATCCGGCGCAAGCTCTGGTCGAGGGACGAAAGCAGATATTTGCGCGAACCCCAGTCACCGTAGGGGCCATCCCACATCGTGTAGCCGGCCTTGGTCGAGATGATGAGTTCGTCGCGATGGGCGGCGAGGTCGGCATGGAGGATCTTGCCGAAAGTCTCCTCCGCTGAGCCGGGCGGCGGGCCGTAGTTGTTGGCGAGGTCGAAATGCGTGATGCCGAGATCGAACGAGCGCAGGATGAGGGCGCGGCTGTTGGCGTAATCGTCGACGGCGCCGAAATTATGCCAGAGGCCCAGGGAGATCGCCGGCAGTCGCAGCCCGCTGCGGCCGCAGCGGCGGTAGAGTTCGGGCTGGTCGTAACGGGTGGGGGCGGCGGTATATGACATGGGCGGATGGGAAGGAAGGGGAAGATTTTCGCGATGGCGCATGGGGTCAAGGGGCGAAGCTTTTGTGGCGTCTTTCCTGGGCCGTTGGGAACGCTGTTGACGCGGCCGGCAGCGCGCCATACGCCCCCTTCCTCGCGTGCGGCGGGCCCACCGGCCAAGCCCCAGCTTACCACCATCGCGGCCGCGGGAATTTCTCCATCACCATGAAACCATTGGGTCCGCCGGCCCCTTCGCCGCACACCAGCGCCACCGCCGCCAGCCAATTCTTTTTTTCCCACCGATGCCACCGATGCCTCGTTTGATCCGGTGGATTGTCTCCCTGGCGGTTTTCTTTCTCGTGGTTATGACGCTGCTGCGCGTCGGCGCGTATTTCGCCTTCGCGCGTGACCGCCTCACGCTAGCCCAGGCTCTGCCGGGTTTCTGGCTGGGGTTTCGCTTCGACGGACGGGTCGTCGCCAGCGCGATGCTCCCGCTGCTCGTGCTGGGCAGCTTTTCCTTTCTCGACGCCTTCAACACCCGGTATGGCCGGCGACTTTGGTTTTCCCTGCTGGGCGGATTCAGCGGGTTCCTGCTCGTTTTCTATGTCAGCGATTTTCTGCACTACCGTTATCTGAACCAGCGTTTGAACGCCTCGGTGCTGGGTTTCTTCGCGGATGCGCGGATCTCCGCCAGCATGGTCTGGCAAACCTATCCGGTGGGGCGCATCGGCTTGGGTCTCCTGGTCGCGTTGGCCGGGGTCATGGTCATGATCGTTTTTTTGCACCGTCGCGCCGCCGCGGTGACGGTCACGCTGCGCAAGCGGGTCCGCGTGGCCTGGTTCGTCGTCGCGCTGTTCGCCTGCCTGCTGAGCATTTTCGGCCGGGCCGGACAGTACCCGCTGCGGTGGAGCGATGCCTTCGACCTGCGCAACGACGCCCTCGCAAATCTTGCGCTGAATCCGGTGCAGTCGTTTCTCAGTTCCATGGACTTCCGGACATCGGGATTCGAGGTCGCCAAGGTCCGGGAGCACTATCCGTTCATGAGCTCCTATCTGGGCGTGACGGAGCCGGATCCGGAGCGACTGTCGTTCGAGCGGCGGATGGCCGCACGCCCCGACGGGCCGACGGGCCAGCCCAACGTGGTGCTCGTGATCTGCGAATCGTTCAGCGCCTACAAGAGCTCCATGTGGGGCAACCCGCTCAATCCCACGCCGTTTTTCAGCGAGCTCTGCCAGCAGGGGCTGTTCTTCGACAACTGCTTCACGCCGCACTACGGGACGGCGCGCGGCGTCTGGGCCACGCTCACCGGCATCCCGGATGTGGAGGCGGTGGAAACGGCGAGTCGCAATCCCGCGTTGGTCGACCAGCACACGATCATCAACGATTTCGTCGGCTACGAAAAACTCTACTTCATCGGTGGCAGTTCCAGCTGGGCGAACATCCGCGGCTTGCTGACGAACAATATCAAGGGTCTCCAACTCTACGAGGAGGACCGCTTCAGTTCCCCGCGCATCGATGTGTGGGGCATCAGCGACAAGAACCTTTTCCGCGAGGCCCATGACGTGCTCGCCCGGCAGACCAAGCCGTTTTTCGCCGTCATCCAGACCGCCGACAACCACCGGCCGTACACCATTCCCAAGGAGGACTTGAAGGAATTCACCAAGATCGATGTTCCGGTCGAGATGTTGCAGCGCTGCGGATTCGAATCGCTCGCGGAAATGAACGCGTTCCGCTACACCGACTATTGCTTCAAGAAATTTTTCGAGGCCGCGCGGCAGTCGGCCTATTTTGCCAACACGATTTTTGTCTTTGTCGGCGACCACGGCATCGACGGGAACGCCGGCACGATGTTTCCGTCGGCGTGGACCGAGCACAAGCTGACGTCCTATCACGTGCCATTGCTTTTCTACGCGCCCAAGCTCGTGCCGGCACAGCGCGTGCACTCGGTCTCCTCGATGGTGGACATCCTGCCGACCCTGGCCGGGTTGGTGAACATCCCGTATCGCAACACGACGATGGGGCGCGATCTGCTGCGGCAGCAGCAACGGGACGGTGGCGCGTCCAATACCGCCTTCATCATCGACCGGCACGACAACTGGATCGGCATGGTCAAACAGCAGCATTTTGGCCGCCATCGTCTCGACGGGACGCGCCCGGAAGTGGTGTGGGCTGACTTCAGCGCGCCGCCGCCGCCGGCGGGCAGGCCCGCCCTGGACGATAACTACCGTACGTTGACGAATGCCTTTTACGAAACGTCTCGATACCTGCTGCTGAACAACAAGAAGGTGGCGGACAAAAAATAGGGCGCCAGCAACTGGCGCCCGTGGGTGTTAAACCGCACGACTACGGCGACGGCACCAATCCCCGATTCGGTTTGCGCCGCGCAGGGCGACATAGCCCAGGGCGTAAAGTGACACCAGCGGGTCGAGCAGATAGTCCCAGAGATTGTTCGACTCGTACCAGCGGACCGTCCACGCGAGGATCGCGAGCGCGACGCAGGTTGCGACCAAGTGGAGGCGGCCGAACCACGCTGCCAGCGCCACGGCGAACACGATGCCCAGGAGCCACGGTGACCCGTAACCCAGCCGGTAGGGGTCGACCAGTCCGACGCCCAAGGCCATCGGGTAAAGAATGAGGGCGGCGAGCGCCACGCCGCTCAGGAGCGCCAACTGCGCGCCGCGGTCGACCGGGGGCCAGCCGGTTACCCGCCGGAGAATGGCATGACCGAGCAGCACCAGCGTCGTGATGCTCAGGTCGCCGGTTGCCCCGCGCACGCCGGCCGCCAGCGACAGAGTTCCGAGCGGAAGGAGGACGACGATCGCAACGGCGAGGAGCAACCAGGCCAGACGCCGCCGGCCCAACTTCCCGAGGCCGGGAATCGCGGCGAACAGTGCCGCGAGCGCGAGCGCGATGCCCGCGAGCCCGGTGACGTCCGTGTACGAGGGTATCGCCATCCTATTTCAGGCCCGCGTCCAGCCAGGCCTGGCTGAACTGGACGTGTTTGATGAAAGCCTCGTTCCAGGTGTACACGAGGTGGAACTCACCGCGGTTCGTCCGCAGCAGGCAGGGATAAGAGTATTCGAACGAGTACCCTTGTTTCGAATACATCACTTTCTTGACGGAGGCCGAGTAGCTTTCCGCATCGGTCAGCTGGCCAGTTGTCGTCCGAGCCAGCCTTTCGATCGCGGCGGAGTAACGCCCATCGTCGAGGCCCTGAAATTCGGCCCCGGACTGATCCTCGACCTGGTGGGCCGTCCGCCAGCTGCTTCCGCCGTCGCTTGAAACCACGAGCGACAAGGTTTGGCGATCGTGCTCGCGATCATTGAGGGCCACCAGCAATCGGCCGTCGGGCAACACCAGGCCCGCCAGCGCTGCGTCCGAATTCGAGAGGGGCGATGGCGCCGGCGGAGTCCAGGCGCGGCCGGCGCTTTCGGTCGTCGCCGTCATGACGCGCTTGGGTCGCGCCCGGCCCGCATAACGCATCATGACGAGCGCCCGGTTGGCGTCCTGGACCATGACGACGGGCTGCAGGCAGGTGCGGCCGGAGCTCAGGCGCAGCTTGTCGATCAGGGATCCTGAACTGTCGAGGCGCAGGATTTCGCCAAATTTTCCGAGGAATTCATTGTGGACCGGAAGTCCCATCGTTCCGTCGGCGTACGGGAAGGGCGGTCCCTTGACGAGCGTGCTCAGGTTGAGAAACGGGGAAGTGATGATTCGCCGCGCCTGGCTCCACGTTTCCCCGTCGTCGTGCGAGGTGACCATGGTGATCGAACTTCCGGCCCATCCGCCGATTGAAACCGTGACGTAGAACAGCCGGAGCGATCCATCGTCCGCCCGCCCCACCACCGGGTTGCCCAGTTTCTTCACATACCGCAGCAGGGCGTGCTGGGTGGTCTCCCGGCTCGCCACCATCCGCTCCGGGCTCCACTGCCCGGTGAGGGGATCGAACACGGACGTCTGTATCGTCACGTCCTGGGTGCCCTCGTCCGTGCCCGCGTACCAAAAGGCCCGAATCTTGCTGTCACGCAGTTCGACGAGGCTGGCCGCGTGGATGCGGGTGAGCTTCCGGTGCGAGACAAAGTCGCTGCGTGGGCGGAGATCGGCACCTTCGGCCGGTGCGGAATCGGGGGCTGGACTGACTGGGCTGGTCGGTGCGATTCGAGTCGTCCGAAACAGGGCGGGCGGCGGGTGGCGGGCGATCTTGCCGGCGCCGACGCCGAAAGCCACCAGCACCAAGCCGAGCACCAGAAAATGTCGCGCGCTGCGCCCGTCGGAAAGGTCTGGCCCGCCCATTAGCGTGCATCCTTTCCGGGCGGGGTCGCTGCGGGGTCGTCGCAGGCGGGGCGGAGAAACACCGTTGGTGGGGGCCTAGGTTCCATGCACAAGTGATCGAGTGGGTCTCGTGTTTCTAGCGGGCCGGCCGGAGAGGCGAGCCGAAAGTCGTCGGTCGGTCAGGAGGAGAGCCGGGTCAGGAAGAGAGCATGCTTGCCCGTGACAGTGCAGGGGACACAATTGCCGGCGCTGACGTATCCGGTTATGCCCTTTCAGTTTTTCCTGGCCCTGATCATTGCGGCGACCCTCTGGTCGCATGGCGCGATAGCCGCGCCCGATCGAACCGAGGCGACAAACGCGCTGTTTCGCCAGAATCTTGAGACACTGGTCAAGAAATCCGATCTCTCCGCAGGCGTCGCGATCAAGGATCTGACGTCCGGGGAGGAATTTCTGGTCAACGGCGATGCGGTGTTTCCCCAGGGCAGTGCCATCCGCCTTCATCTGATCGCGGAACTGTTCCGGCAGGCGGCGGCGAAAAAGTTCTCGCTCGACGAGCCCCGCCCGCTGCCGGCGTCGGCGCGCACGGGCGGTTCCGGCGTGCTCCGCCACATGACTCCGGGCACGGTTTCGATGAGCCTGCGCGACTACGCCACGCTCGTGATCACGGTCAACGACAACAGCGCGGCGAATTTCCTCACCGACGTCGTGGGCATGGAAAACGTCAATGCCGCGCTCGTGGCGCAGGGCACGCCGGAGATCAAGTTTCGGCGCCGCGCCGCCAGCCGGCTCGACACGCCTCCTGCGCCCGAAAACATCGGTACGCCGCGCTCCGTCATGCGCGCGCTGGAATTGCTGCATCGGGGTGCTGTCGTGGATCGGGCCACGTCCGACGCGATTATCGCCGTCCTCGCCCTGCCCGAGGCGAGCTACTTCAAACGCGAACTGCCCAGCTTCATTCGGTTCGCGGGGCGCTCCGGCTCGGGGTCGAGCCATCGCTGCGAAGCCGGCATCGTGCTTGTACCCAAACGCCCTTATGTGCTGTGTGTGATGATCAAGGATCTTCGCTGGTCGCGCGAGCGCGGGAAAAATCATGCCAGCGCCGATGCGCTGATCGGTGCCGTCACCCGCCTCGCGCAGGAACATTTCATGCCGA
>JBIJCX010000083.1:0-26070 GCA_044344465.1 Opitutaceae bacterium | reverse complement strand
GGGTCACGGGGATTGCGCCCCGTGACCCTTCCACACCACCGGACGTGCGGTTTTCCGCATCCGGCGGTTGAAACAGGCGCCGGTCACTGGCGTGCCGGCGTCAGGATCCACGGAATGATAAACCCATGGCGTTGCAGCGTGGCGTTCTTCAGGGCTTGTTGCAGGGTCGGATGCAGCGCCATCGCCCACGCGCCTTTCGCGCAGTAGGCGTTCCCCAAGGCCCGGCCGCGCACGCCCAATCGCTTGAGCGCGTTCAACCGGCCTCGCGGGTGATGCCAGCGCAACCAGAAGCACTTTCGCATGTGACGGCGGATCCACCCAGTGAGGTCTTCCACTTCCCGCCGCCAATCGGCTGACTGGAAGTAGTTCCACCATCCCTGGATGTAGCGCTGCCATTGGTCGCGCAGTTGCTCGCTGGTCAGGCTTCGGCGTGCCTCCCATAACTCCCGGACTTTGGCTTTCATCCGCTCGACCGCTTTCGGGGCCACCCCGATGCGGCCGTCGGCGTAGAGCCGGAAACCCAGCAGACCGCTTTGGTCGCTCGGTCCGCTCCCGCTTTTGTCCCGGTTCACTTCAACTTTCAGGTGCTTTTCAATCCAAGCGATCACGCTGGCCTTGACGCGTTCGGCGGCGCGCGGACTGGAGACGAAAATCGCGATGTCGTCGGCGTAGCGCACGAACGACAGCCCGCGTTGCTCCAGCTCCTTGTCCAACGGGTCGAGGTAGATGTTCGCCAAGAGCGGCGACAGCGGCCCGCCTTGCGGCGTGCCCTGTATCCGTTTTTCCTGGCGACCATCGGGCGTCTGCATGGGCGCTCGAAGATAAGCTCCGATCAACCTCAACAGCCGCTTATCCCTCACCTTGCTCGCTACCCTGCTCATCAACTTATCGTGACCGACCCGGTCGAAGAAACTCTTCAGGTCGAGATCGATCACCCAACTCTTGCCTGCCTTGATGAACCCCTGCGCCGTCCGCACCGCGTCGTGCGCGCTGCGGCCGGGCCGGAATCCATAACGGTGCTCGCTGAAGTCCGGTTCCCAGACCGGACTGAGCTGCTGGTGGATCGCTTGCTGGATCAGTCGATCCAGCTACCGTCGGAATGCCGAGCGTGCGCTCGCCGCCGTTGGCCTTCGGGATCGTCACGGCGCGCACCGCCGCGGGCTGGTAATGCCCGGCCAGCAGCGCCGCTTCGATCTTCGTCCAACCTTCGCGGATGCGCTCGAGACTGCGCTCCACATCCCATCCATCCACGCCCGCGGCCCCGTCGTTGGCTCTCACCTGCGACCAAGCCGCGTTCAGGTTCTCTTTCGCCAGCACGCTTTCCAGCGTGACCGGTTCCGTGTTCACGGTTTCGCGCATCGTTGTCATCGTATCACTCCCGGGGTTCGCCCGACCCGTGGCTTGCCCCCCGCGCGCGGGACGCTCCGAGGAATCCTCCCCGGGGCACGCTTTGCGCCCGACAGGGCAGCGGCCGCAGTTGCCACACCCCACCGGTTTCGGAGGACTGCCCGCCACAAGGGCCGGAGTCGCTCGGTTGATCGCGCGGTCCTGTTCCTTCGGCCCTTCGCTCCGACCGGGTTTCCCCGGCCCTCTGCGCTACTACGGCCTCTGCTGACTTCTCCCACGCTCTCACGCGGGAGATCTCCCCGGGTAAGGTGCATGAACTCTCGGCCCGCGCCGTCAGGCTCTACCAGATGCGTCTTTCGGTGACAGTTGGATTTCGCGTTCTCTCGCACGCTCATCGCCCGCATCTCGGCCTCACTGCCGGTTCGTGTTCCTACGGTCGTGCCTTTGCTCCAGACTGCTTTCATGCTGAGTGCCTCGCGGCACCCGCCTGGTCCTTCGCTACGGTTGTTGTCACTGTTGCCGAACATTTCGTTTCATATGTTTAGTTCATGCCCATGCCGGGCACACGAGAACGGACCTCCCGGTCCGTTTGGATGGTTCGTTCACCAAGCGGCAGAGCGGCAATGAAACGGACCGGGAGGTCCGTTCTCCTTCAGTCGTCCAAAAGCCAAGGGGTGGCCCGGCTCAATTCAGATCCCGGTCCTTCCAATACTTCGTGCCCTGGAGCGTCGCCTGCAGCGCGAGGCCGTTCTTGGTAATCTGATACACCTCGACCCCCGGGATCACCGTGGCCGCCCCGGCCAGCGCCGCACCCTTGTTGTCGGACTTCGCGGCGGCATCGGCCTGGCCGCTGAAATCCCAACCCTTGTCGATGAAGGCCTCGAGCTTGTCCTTTTCGTGGAAGATAAAGACCGCGCGAAAGTCCTTCACGCCGAGTCCGATGCCGATGCCGGCGGAACCCATCTTCATAAACGTCTCGGTGTCGCGGAAAACGCCGGGCTTGACGACCACGCCGCTGCCGCCGGCGACGCTTGCGAAGATCAGATTGACGCCGACGTTGGAAAACACCGCGTAACCGACGGCCTTCTTGATCTTCGACTTGGCCTCCGGGTGCAGCTGGTAGAGTTCGGCGAGGACGGTATCGCGCATTTTGCGCACCTCGGCACGCTTTTCATCGGGATCCGCCTTGGCGAAAAGCGATGCGGTGGCGAACAA
Organism: Opitutaceae bacterium; assembly: GCA_044344465.1. Lineage (GTDB taxonomy): Bacteria > Verrucomicrobiota > Verrucomicrobiia > Opitutales > Opitutaceae > ER46. The sequence goes on along the minus strand of JBIJCX010000083.1, from coordinate 23,508 downwards.
CGCGGCGAGCAAGCAGGTGCAGAGCAATCGAATCGGCAGGTTGGTTTTCATGGTAAAGGGGAGCGGACGTCTCGGGGCGAGCGATTCACCCGCCGACCTGAATCGTCGGGTATCTGCCGATCAAAGCAGCTCTGTTTCTCAGTTCAACCCTGCCGCACGGTGAGCCGATCGAGCGGGTACCTCCCAGGTTCCTGCCGCCACGGACTCTTTGGGCGCCTTTTGGGTTGGACCGGCCGCTCCGCGGGCGGCGGATTGAGAGCGGAGGCAGCAACAGCCCGGCCGCGCACGGAGTGCACGGCCCACCCCGGACCGTATCCTCGATCTGGTTTCTGGTCTGTCCGCGGCCAATTCCGCTTTGCGGTCGGGCTTGCCACGGTACGTATCAGAACTCCGTGATGACCGTGAGCCGGAACGAGCGCGGATCGCCCCAGGAGCCGGACGTGTTGGTGTTCGAGCGATAATAATCCTTGTCCATGACGTTATCGATGTTGAAGGCGAACGTCGTTACGCGGTTGAAGATTTTCGTGCGATATCCGCCCAACAAACCGACGATCGTGTAAGGCGGAGACCACAGGGCCTCGGCGATGCCATCCTGGTTGAGGTCGAGGTTGCCGCGGAACGTCTTGGTGCGCCAGTTGGCGCCGCCACCAATGTAGAGCCCTTTGAGGGGCCCTTGGCTGAACTCATAGCGGGTGAAAAGATTCGCCCGCGCCTTCGTGTAGCCGGGATTCGGCACCCCTTCGGGGAACGTGAGGAGAAACGCGTCGAGCAGGGGCGTGGGACTGTTCATCGCCTTGGCCTCGGCCTGGAAGCCCTTCAACAGGGGCAGGCGGTCCTCGTTGACGACCTCGTTCGTGGCGGCGTTGGCGCTGAGCCGCCAGTGCCGGGTTAGGTTGGCTACGATCTCCAGTTCGTAGCCGCTGGTCGTGCTAGTCTGGTAGTCTTGGCCGGTGCCGAGAAACGTCGTGGGGAAGATTGCCTGCACCTCATCTCGAATCGCCACCACTGGAGCGGGTGCGATCCGGGCGTTCGGCTGGTAGTTGTTGTAGTGTGTCAGCGTCATCTCGATCCGGCTTTCAAACAGGCTCAACCGGGCGGAAATGTCCGTGCCCTCGCCCGTCGGGATGCCCTGCTTGTCGCCGAGGGTGAAGAGATTGGCGCCCTCGCCGAGGGAAATGCGGAACGACTGCGCGCGGTTGGCGGCGAGCGCGAACGAATTGTTGAGCCGCAGCACCACGCCCATGTTGGTGCCGTCGACCTTGTATTGCACGAAGGGGTCGGCGGTGTTGAGGGCGGCGATCTCGTCCACGATCCAGGTGTTTTCCAGGGGCCGCGGCGCGCCGAACCTCGTCTTCATGTCGAAATGATCGCGCCGGAAGCCGATCAGCGTGAACAGGTGGTTCTTGAAATAGCTGCCGGCCGCGCCGATGCCGACCGACGGCGTGTAGAAGCGGCGGTAGGTCTGCTCGCCCGCCGCGGGGACGGCGTTACCTAAATCCGGATACCAGGCCGAGATGCCCGGGATGGGGCCGAGATCACCGGTCAGTTTGCCGCCATTGCCGTCCTTCAAGTAGTATCGCCGCATGAAGCGGTTGTTCGTGAACGTGGTGCGGTTGGCGGCAAACTGCGCCGCCGTCTGCACCTGCGGGGTGATGGCACCGACAAACGCGGAATTGGACGGGCTCAGGTATTCGCCCCACGTCGGCTTCCAGTGTCCGGGGGTGTCCTGATGCTGCTGCAGGTTGACCGCGATCTGCTGCTTCATCCACTTGGTGTTGAAATCATAGACGGCGGAGAGCCGCATGTCGCGGACGACCCCACCATGGGTCTGGCGGGCGCGGAAGTACTCCGTATACAGTTCGCCGAAGTAGGGATTCGGCGCTCCGTTCGGCAAGGTGGCGTTGCGGTCGCGGTAGATGTTCCGCCCGCTGGCGCCCCAGTTGTCGAGTTTCTGCTGATAGAAATTGCCCGAGAGCTGCAGGTGCAAATTGCTGCCGATGTGGTGTTCCGCCTCGAAGGTGAAGGTGTCGTAGTAGTTCTTGGCGGTGGCGTTCGGCCCGTTGGACTGCCACTCCTTGGGCAGGATTTGCGGATCGACGATCGTGGAACCCGATCCCGTGCTGTTCACCCGGCCGGTGCCCTGATTGCGAAACAGGGATCCGTTCGCCGCGATGTAAATATAACCGCCCGCGGCCGCGACCGTGGAGTTCGCCGTCCGGGAAAACTGATCGAGAAACAGCCCCTGGGAGTTCACCGCGGTGCTTTTCGCGTGCTCGACCATGAGGCTCATCGTGGTCCGCGGAAACGGCCGGTAGGTGATCGCTCCGTAGATCCCGCGAAATTCCCGGCGCGCGTGATCGATCCAGGAGCGATTTGTGCTCTGCACGCCCGACAGGCGGACCGCCAGCTTGTCCCGGATCACGATGCGGTTGAAATCGAGCTCGCCCCGCAGGAGATCGAAACTGTTGACCATGAGTTTGGCGCGCGTGACGTCCCGGGTAAACAGGCCGCGCTTGGTGATCTGGTTGCTCGCGCCGCCGAGGTCGGCCTCGCCGTAGAGAAACGCGTTGGGCCCGCGGAGCAGTTCGACGCGGTCGGTGGCATAGGAGTCCATCGGCGAATACCAGATCCAGCCGTTGCGGACCGCGTAGTTGTTGATGATGCCGCGGAAAACGCCCTTTTCCGGCAGCGCCGGATCGGGGTTCTGCTCACCCGTCACGAAATACTTCGACATCTCCTCGAGGGTGGTTGCGCCGATGTCCTCGATGAACTGCGAATTAACGACGGAGATCGAATTGGCGACGTTCTTGAGTTCCTGCACCGTGCGCATGCCGGAGGTCGTGTGCATCGATTCGTAACCGATGTCTTTCTCTTCGGTCACGGTGAAGACCGAAAGCTGGACCGCCTCTTCCTTCGCCGTGTTGGCGGCGGGCGCAACCGCCTGGGCGACGACGAACGCCGGCAGGAACAGGGTGACGACGGCGAGGGAAACAAATTGGCAAGGGCGTGGGGCTGGTTGGGTGTTCATGGCAGGTAGGACGAACCGATGGCGGTGGAGTCGTCTCTGGGCCAGAATTTTGGAATATTCCGGTCCTGGTTCGACGACGAGAGGGAGTCCTTGAAGGGACCAAGCGTAGCTCTGCCGATCGGACCACGTAAACGCATTTCGCGCCGCGGCGAGCATGGAAAACGCATCTTCCGGTCGGCACCCCTGGTGATGGAGTGAAGCGTGCCTGCCGCCTCAAAACGGGATGCTGTCCTCGTCGGAAAGATGCGCCGGAGTCTCGGTCGGAACCGCCGCCGGGTCAGCCTTCGGGGCCCCGGCCCCGGCCAGGGTGCCGCGATTCTGGTGCCAAAGTGTGCGGGCCGCGTTGCGCAGCGTGGTCTCCTGCGGGCGCGCCGGGTAGGGCTTTCCGCTGCTGTCGAGGCGCGGGGCCTGTTCCTGCGCATACCACGAAAGCGAACGCTCGCTCAACTTCGAGAGCGGGACGCCGTTGTTCTTGCCAAAATGCACCTGCACGTCGCCCGGGTTGGCCACGATCTCGGCGGGCTGCGGCACCGGCTCATCGCCGCCCCCGCTCGAGTACGTCGAGGGTGTGCTGGTCGACCGGGCGGGAGTGCCGCGCGATTGAGCCTGTTTGGCTTCGAGCAGGAGTTGGCGAATGCCGACCAGCTCTTCGTGGATGGCTTTGAGAATATCGTCGTTCATGGGTGAAAATTGAACCTGGAATCGGGACCCGCGATCATGGGACCCAAGATAGGCAGATAAAAGTGAGAGTGAGGCCGTGACACCGCGATTGTTTTCGCACGACATCGCACTTTCGGCTCCAGCCGGTGTTGGACCTTTCATGCCGCCGGCGAGTCGCATTGCCACCCCAGGCCAACTGCATGCCCATGGTTCTGGCCGGCCTGCCCGGCAAATACAAACCGGCCCCGTCGCGCTTGTCATGCGGCCAATTTTCCCCAAAGTTCCCGCCATGTCTCTCGCCCTTGTCCTCATCATTCTCGCCGCCGGCTGGCGGATCGCCGCGGTTCACCTGCCCGAACTGGCCAATTTTGCCCCCTTGATGGCACTGACATTTTGCGGCGCCGTCTATTTCCGGGATCGCCGGATGTGGCTGGTGCCGTTCATCGCCCTGATGGCCTCGGATCTGTATCTCGATTATCATTACGCCACGGTGTACCACGAAGGCTGGACCTGGCCGAGCGTGGTGCTGCGGGCCCTGTGCTTCGCCCTCGCCCTGCCCCTTGGCCGGATGGTGATGCAGAACAAGTCGTGGCTGAACCTGTGCGGCGGTGCGCTCGCGGGCTCGGTGTGCTTCTACCTTGCCACCAACACCGACGCGTGGGTGCGTGATCCGTATTACCTCAAGAACGCGGCCGGTTGGTGGCAGGCGATGACGGTCGGTCGTCCCGAATTCCCGCCGACGCTCTACTTTTTCCGCAACACGCTGGTCAGCGATCTGCTGTTCACCGGCATGTTTGCGCTGACGATGGAGTACGCCGCCCTGCGCGCCGGGGCGACGAGTTTGCTGGCGAAGCGGGTGACGGTGTGACGTGGGGCGCTTGGTCCATCCCACGCGGTTGCGCCCGGATGCAACCACCGGTACGGCCGGGGCAGTTTGATGCATTCTTGGCGCGCGCAAGCGCGCTGGCCTACGGGTACGGGTTGGCGTGAGACCGGTGCAGGCCGGCGGAGGGTTTTAAGCCAAACGATAATCCGCCCGACCCTACAACAGGTCCGCCGCCAGCTCCGCGAGCTTCGATCGCTCGCCCTTGCTCAGCTTCACGTGCGCGGCGATCGCCTGCCCTTTCATCCGGTTGTGGCAATAGACCAGCCCGTTGCTGCGCGCATCGACGTACGGATTGTCGATCTGCGTCGGGTCGCCGATCAGGACGATTTTCGAGCCGTCTGAAATCCGGGTGATGATCGTCTTGACCTCGTGCGGCGTGAGCTGCTGGGCCTCGTCGAGGATGAAGAATCGCCGGGCAATCGACCGGCCGCGGATGAACGCCAGCGCCTCGATTTCGACGAGGCCACTCTTGATCAGGCGTTCGTAGGGCCGCACCAAGGGGCCGTTGCCGTGGCCATTGGGGTGGCTGGCGTGGCTGGGCTGCGGCATGGTCATCGCCGCCAGAAACTGCCCGTCGCGCTTCTTGTGTTTCTTCTTCGAGACCTTCTTCGACGCAAACTGCGGATCCTTCGGCGGCTTCGAGGGAATCAGCAACTCGAGGGCATCGTGGTACGGTTGCAGCCAGGGTTTCATCTTTTCCTCGAGTGAACCCGGAAGGAAGCCGATGTCCTTGCCGAGCGCGATCACCGGCCGGGAGATCGACACGCCATCGTAACGCGAGTTGTCCTCTTGCGTCTGGTGCAACGCGCAGGCGGTGGACAGGAGCGTCTTGCCCGTGCCCGCCTTGCCAAAACACGTGAGCAAGTGGACGCTGTCATCGAGCAGTGCATCCATCAGGAACTGCTGTTCGAGATTGCGGGCGCGAATCGGGATGCCGCCCGGTGCTTTCACGAAATCCGGCAGCTTGAGCCGGCGCACGACGCCATCACCGTAGAAACGCGCGGGCATCGTCTTGCCCTCATCCGAGCGAAGCAGCACGTACTCGTTGAGGTAAAGCGGACCCGCCACCTCATCCTCCAGCGCAAAAGCCCCTTCGGAACAAAAACGCTGGAGCTCGTACACGTTGATCGCGATTTCACGATAGCCGTCCCCGTCGTCGCCCTCCGGCACCTTGTCGTTGAGGTAATCCTCCGACTCGAGGCCGACCGCGCGGGCTTTCAGCTGCACATTGACATCCTTCGTGACGAGAATCGTAGGCGGAGGATACTGTTCCTGCACGAACAGCGCCGCCGCGATGATCCGGTTATCCTTTTTCGTCAGGTCCGGCAGGATCGCGCGCAGGCGGTCCATCGCGGGGCTGCGGCGGCCCGGCTCGGCCAGGTACGGATTAATGATGATCGAAAGCGTGCCGCCGTTTTCGAGTTCGACGCCCTCGTGCATCGACCGGGAATCGGGCAGCAATTCCTGCAGGATCCGGTGCACGCGCCGGGCATTGCGCCCGCGCTCGGTGGATTGCTCCCCCTTGATCGCATCGAGCTCCTCGAGCACCTCGACCGGGATGGCGAGGTTGTTTTCCTCGAATTTGAAAATCGATTGCGGGTCATGCAGCAGCACATTCGTATCGAGCACGAACGTCTTAACTTTTGCCGAAACCTTGAACCGCGAGATTGGGGCGTGGGCCCCGCGAAGGTTTTCCATCAGGGTGTGGATATCTTGTGAACAACTCTGAACGACTTTAGGCGGACCTGTCGATGCCAGACTTTGGAAATGCCCCGCTTTAGGCGCATCTCAGTTTCCTGCCACGGCTGTCAGTGGTGGGCGGGCACGTCCTCGTGCCCGCATTCGAAACGCAATCGAGCGGGCCAAGCATGCGGGCACAGGGACGTGCCCGCCACCCACAAGGATTGCGCGCGCGGCAAGGAAGCGAGATGCACGCCGACACCCCGGGGCCGTTATGCCGCGATTCAGACTGGCGCGCACCGGCCGGGTCTTGTTCGCTGTCCCCCGGCGCGCCGACATGAACCTCGAACAAATCAAGCAAGCCCTCCTCGCCTCCTATCGCAGCGATGGCGGCATCAACCACCTCGACGGCGTCAACCTCCCGTCCCAGGAGTCGGTCAACCAGCTCGCCGCGGACTGCATGCATCTTTTGTTTCCCGGTTATTTCGAGGAATCGGCGCTGACCGAGGCCGATCTGCCGGCGCAGGTCGAAAGCATGCTCGGAAAAATTGACCGGCGCCTCGCCGCGGAGATCGAAAAGTGCCTTCGTTTCGCGCAGGTGACGGACGCGGGCAAACAGGCCCGCGTCCACACCACGACCGTGCTCGCCCAGTTCCCGGAACTGAGGAAATTGATCAAGACCGACGTCGCCGCGGCCTACCAGGGTGACCCCGCGGCGCGCAGCGTGGAGGAGATCATCCTCGCCTACCCCTGCGTGCTGGTGATCTCGCTGCAACGGCTCGCCCACGTGCTGTACCATCTCGGGGTGCCGCTGCTGCCCCGCATGCTGACCGAGTACGCCCACGAGCGCACCGGGTGCGACATTCATCCGGGTGCGCGGCTCGGCGGACATTTCTTCATCGACCACTGCACCGGCGTTGTGATCGGCGAAACGGCCAGCGTCGGCGAACACGTCAAACTCTACCAAGGCGTCACGCTCGGGGCAAAATCGTTCGAGGTCGATGACGAGGGCCGGCCGATCAAGGGCGTGAAGCGTCACCCCGATATCGGCGATCACGTGACGATCTACGCGCACGCCACCATCCTCGGCGGCGACACCCGCGTGGGCGACCACTCGATCATCGGTTCCAACGTCTGGCTGATGAAGTCCGTGCCCAATGAGTCCGTCGCCTATTTCCGGGGCGAGAATCTTGTGATTCGGTCGCGCCGAAAGAAAGAGACGCTGGTCGAGCGGAGTGGCTCCCCCGCGCACGAGCACGACTGGGAGATCTGAGCGGCCGGCGGCTGAAGCGGATCGCCGATCGGCAGCGGATCGTGCCGGGTGGAGGGTGCGATATGACAGGCTGCGCATTTGCGGAGGCGAATCGAAACCGCATGGTCTGCGCGTCCATGACGTTTTTCTCCGCCATTGCCAGCACCTGCGGCGCACTCTGCGCCTGTGCTGGCTGCTGCCCAAGCTAGCCGATGGCCACTGCGGAAGAAACTTCACCCGCGGTCGACATCGCCGCGGTGAACGCCTCGCTCGCGTCCGCGTCAGCTGAAGATCGTGTCGCCTGGGCCGCCCGTGAGTTCGGTGGCACCCTCGTGCTCAGCTCGAGTTTCGGCGCCCAGGCCGCGGTCATGCTCAGCCTGGCGACCCGAGTGGTGCCGGAGATTCCGGTTGTCTTCATCGATACCGGCTACCTGTTTCCCGAGACCTACGGTTTCGCCGACACCCTCACGTCGACCCTGAAGCTCAATCTCAAGGTTTATCACGCGGCGATCACGCCCGCCTGGATTGAGGCCCGGCACGGCCGGCTCTGGGAACAGGGCCGCGACGGGCTCTCCCGTTATAACCAGCTCGTCAAGGTCGAGCCCATGCAACGGGCCCTGCGCGAACTCGGCGCCCGCGCCTGGCTCGCCGGCCTCCGTCGCACCCAGTCGACCACGCGCGAAAAACTCGAGATCGTCGGCGTGCAGGACGGTCGCGTCAAAGTCCACCCGATCATCGATTGGACCGATCGCGACGTGCACCGCTATCTCACGCAGCACGGATTGCCCTATCATCCGCTCTGGGATCAGGGTTACGTGTCGATCGGTGACACGCACTCGACCCGGCCGCTCACCGCCGACCTCACGCCCGAGCAGACCCGCTTCTTCGGCCTGAAGCGCGAATGCGGCCTCCACGAGGAAACCGGCGGCACCGGCATCTGACGCCACAGACCAAGTAGCGGGCATCGAGTAGCGAGTAGCGAGCATCCTGGGTCATCCAAACCATAGCGCATTTTCCGGGCAGAATTCACCCCCTTTCCACCCTCTTCTTCTCTCCTCAATACCCGCCACTCCCTGCCCGACGCGTTCCGACCCTTTCCTACTCGCTACTCGCTACTCACCACTCACTACTTCTTAGCCGCATGTCGCATCTCGACGAACTCGAATCCCATAGTATCTACCTGCTCCGTGAGGCCTTCCACGCCTTCGAGCGGCCAGCCATGCTCTGGTCGATGGGCAAGGACTCGAACGTCCTCATCTGGCTCGCGAAAAAGGCGTTCGGCGGCCACGTGCCGTTCCCGATCGTCCACGTCGACACGACCTACGAGTTTCCCGAGATGCTTGAATTCCGCTCCTGGGCGAAGGCGCATTACGGTTTCGACCTCATCGTGTGGATCAACGAGGAGGCCCGCGCGCGCGGCATCGGTTATGAGACGACCGACCCCGTCACTGTCACTCACGAGCTGAAGTCCGTCGCGCTCCAGCAGGTTCTGGGCGCCCACAAGTTTGACGCCCTGGTGACCGGCATCCGCCGGGACGAGGACTCGACCCGGGCGAAGGAGCGCTACTTCTCTCCCCGCAACGCCGAGTTCGAGTGGGATTACAAGGATCAGCCGCCCGAGTTCTGGAATCACTTCACGACCGACGTCGGACCGGGCGAACACGTCCGCGTGCAACCGCTCCTCGACTGGACCGAAATCGACATCTGGCGTTATCTGGAGCGGGAAAATATTCCGCTGCCCGGCATGTATTTCAGCCGCAACGGCCGCCGCTATCGCTCGCTCGGCTGCTGGCCGATCACCAAGGACATCGCCTCGAACGCGACGACGATCGATGACATCATCGAGGAGCTCAAGGTCACCCGCACCGCCGAACGCGACGGGCGCGCCCAGGATCACCATGAGCGCAACGCGATGCAGAAACTGCGGGCCAAGGGGTTCATGTGATGACGCGCCCAGCCCAACGCCTAACGCTGAACTCTTAACGCTTAACGCTCACGTTTCCGCATCAACACCAGATGAGCACCTCTTTGCCTTCTTCCGAAGTAATCCCTGTCTCGCCAAGCTTGGACGTTGAGCGTTCGACGTTGAATGTTGGACGTGCCACCACCAAGCCTCCGGGCGCCGCCGTGCCGGGCCACTTGTATTTGGTGGTGGTCGGTCACGTCGACCACGGCAAGTCCACCCTGATCGGCCGGTTGCTGTTCGACACCAAATCCGTCCCCGACGGCAAGGCCGAGCGCATCCAGGCGGCGTGCAAGGCCGAGGGCATGGAATTCGAATACGCCTTCCTGATGGACGCCCTGCTCGAGGAGCAGGCGCAGAACATCACGATGGACACCACGCGCGTGCCGTTCCGCACCGACCGCCGCGCGTTCACCATCATCGACGCGCCCGGCCACAAGGAATTTCTCAAGAACATGATCACGGGCGCGGCCAGTGCCGACGCCGCGATCCTCATCGTCGACGCCAACGAAGGTCTCCGCGAGCAGACCCGCCGCCACGGCTACCTGCTCTCGCTCCTCGGCCTGAAGCAAATTGTCGTCGCCGTAAACAAGATGGACCTCGTCAACTACGACGAACAGGTCTTCAACCGCATCCGCACCGAGCTCACCGAATTTCTGCGGCGGCTGAATGTCACTCCGTCGCATTTCGTCCCGATTGCCGCGAAACACGGCGAGGGCCTGATCCGCACCAGCGCGCACACGCCGTGGCACCGGGGCCCGGCGCTGCTGGAGGCGCTCGAGCAATTTCGCTCAACCCCTCCGATTGCCGGCGCGCCGCTGCGCCTCACCGTGCAGGACATCTATCGCTTCGATGCCCGCCGGATCGTGGCCGGGCTGGTCGAGGCCGGCAGCCTCTCGGTCGGCGATCCGATTGAATTTCACCCCGGCGGCAAGCGCAGCCGCGTGAAGAGCATCGAGTCCTGGCCGCCACCGGCGGCGAATCAACCCGCGCCCCGGGGACCGATCCCCGCCGGCCGGTCCGTCGGCATCACGCTCGAGGATGAGCTCTTCGTGGAGCGCGGCCAGATCGGCGCGCCCCCCGACGCGGCGCCGGCCGAGGGGCGCGAATTCACCGCCCGCGTTTTCTGGCTCCATGCCGAACCGCTCCGCGTGGGTGACACGGTGCCCATGCGCCTCGGCACCCAGGAGGCCGACGCCCGGCTGGTCGCCGTCGCGCGCGTGCTCGACGCCGTCACCCTCGACGCCACCAATACGCCGGCCAACGAGGTCAAGCGCCACGAAGTGGCCGAACTGCGGCTGCGCGTGCGCAAGCCGATCGCGTTCGACGCCGGCGGGAAGATCCCGCCGCTGGGCCGTTTCGTGCTCATGCGCGGCCGCCGCATCGCCGGCGGCGGCGTGATCGATGCCGCGATCGCCGAGGCGACCCCGCCGAATGACAATCTCCCCGTCACCACCGGCGCCCGCGCCTCGCTGCTCGGCCACCGCGGCGCCGTCATCTGGCTCACCGGCCTCTCCGGGGCCGGCAAATCGACGCTCTCCACCGCCCTCGAACAACGGCTTTTCCGCGCCGGGATCCTGCCCGTCGTGCTCGACGGCGACGTCCTGCGCGCCGGCTTGTGCCAGGATCTCGGCTTCTCCGCCGAGGATCGGAAGGAGAACATCCGCCGTGCGGCCGAATCCGCCCTGCTGCTCGCCGAAGCCGGCACCGTCGTTGTCACCGCGCTGATTTCCCCGTTTCGCGCCGACCGCCAGCTCGTCGCCGAACGCTGCAAGGCGCGGGGCGTGCCCTTCGCGGAAATTTTCGTCAACGCCCCGCTCGCCGAATGCGAACGCCGCGACCCGAAGCAGCTTTACCAGCGGGCCCGCGCCGGGCAGATTCCCAAATTCACCGGCATCGATTCACCTTACGAGGCCCCGCTCACGCCCGCGCTCGAACTGCGCACCGATCTCGAAACCGTCGAACAATCCCTCGACAAACTCACCACCCTCGCCCTCACCCTCGCCCGCCCGCCCGAACGCGGCGCCGGCGCGGGCGCCGACATCTGAGTGATGAAAAGCTCCCAGCACCAACCGCCAAGCGCCAATGACCCTTCAAGAGGTGCCAGGAGGCTCCTGGCATTCTGGAACCTTGGTGTTTCTTTGGCGCCTGGATCGTGCGCGCTCGGAGTTTCTCAACCCGGAGCCCTGAAATGACCGGCACCGTCTATCTCGTCGGCGCCGGTCCCGGAGACCCGGAACTGCTCACCGTCAAAGCCCGGCGTCTGCTCGGCGAGGCCGACGCGATCGTGTACGATCACCTCGTGGCGCCGGAAATTCTCGCTTTGGCCGAGCCGGATGCCGAACGCGTGTTCGTCGGCAAGAAGGGCCACGGCTTCTGCTGCCCGCAGCGCGACATCGAGGGCACCCTGATCCGTCTCGCGCGCGCCGGCAAAACCGTGGTGCGCCTCAAGGGCGGCGATCCTTTCATCTTTGGCCGCGGCGGCGAGGAGGCCGAGGCGCTGGTCGACGCCGGAATTCCCTTCGCCATCGTCCCGGGTGTCACCTCCGCGCTCGCGGCCGCCGCCTGCGCCGGGGTGCCCCTCACCCATCGGGCCCACAGCTCGGCGGTCGTTTTTCTGACGGGTCACGAGGATCCCAACAAGCCGGATGCCGCGATTCGCTGGGAAGACTACGGCACTCTCGGCGCGACCCTCTGCATTTACATGGGCATGAAGAATCTCGAGACCATCACCCGGCGCCTCCAGGCCGGCGGTCTCGCGCCCCGCACGCCCGTGGCCATTGTCCAGTCCGCCACGACGGGCGACCATCGCCAGTTCCTTTCGACCCTCGACCGGGTTGCCCTCGATTCCGAGCACGCGGGCTTCGGCGCGCCCGCCATCGTGATCATCGGCGAGGTCGCCGCGCTCGCGGAAAAACTTGCCTGGTTTGCCGGCGGGGCGGAAACCGCATCCGACGGCGCCCGCGGAACGCTTCCGGCGCACGTCGCCGTGCTTTGCCCATGATCTTTGCGGTCATCGACAATGGCTCCCTCGAGCCCGAAGCGCACCAGAACCTGCGCGCGGTCGCGGCGGCATTGTCGGAGCGCACCGGCGTCACGGTTCATGCGGTCTCGTGGAAACACAGCGACCGCATCCTGGCGGAAACCACGGGCGCGACGGATCCGGGCGGTCGGCCGACGGTCGATCGCGCCTGGACGCTCACGCGGTTTGTCCGGGGCCACCTGGCGCGCGGCGAACACGATTTTGTCTTTGTGCCGTTCTTCATCAGCGATCAGGGCGCGGTTGGCTCCGCCTTGCGCCGCGACCTGGAGACACTCCAGCGCGAGGCCGGCACCTTCGGGTTCACGTTCACCGAGGGCCTGGCCGCCCGGGGGGCGATCGTCGGCATTGCCGCCTCCCGTATCCGGGAAACCATTGCCGCACGCCGCCTGCACCGGCCGGCCATCATCGTCGTCGATCACGGCGGCCCGTCGCCAGCCTCGGCGGCGCTGCGGGATCAACTCGCCGCCGGCATCCGCGCCCGGCTCGGCAACGCCATCGGCCCGCTCGCCGCGGCCTCGATGGAAGGGGCGGACCACGCCCACAATCGTCCCCTGCTCGCGGAGCAGCTCGCCGCGCCGGGATTCACGGCCGGCGACATCGTGATCGCGCCGCTTTTTCTTTCCCCCGGACGCCATGCCGGTCCCGACGGCGATCTGGCCCGAATCGCCCGGGCGGCCTGCTCGGAACCGGCGGATTGGACCGCGGGCCGGATGACCGTCGCGCGGCATCGCCATTTCACCGGCCTGATCGGCACACATCCCCTGGCCGTCGAGGCCCTGGCCGACGCCCTCGCCAAGACGATCGCCACCCTCCCTCTCCCCTCGCCGGCGCCAACCGCAACCCTCGCATGAGTCCCAAGACCGACCTCAACCCGATTCCCGCCCGGCCGCTGCACAAGAACGAGCAGCTCAAGGCCGACAGCAATTTTCTCCGCGGAAATATTCTGCGCGAGCTCGCCGACACGTCCACCGGCGGCATCACCGACGACAGCGGCCAGCTCACCAAATTCCACGGCATCTACGCCCAGGACGACCGCGATCTCCGGAACCAGCGGCGCAAGGAGGGGCTGGAAAAGGCGTTCAGCTTCATGGCCCGCGTCCGCATACCCGGCGGCGTGTGCACGCCGGCGCAGTGGCTCGCCCTCGATGCTCTCGCGGACGAGTACGCGAACGGCACGCTCAAGCTCACGACGCGCCAGGCGTTTCAGTTTCACGGCATCCTCAAGGGCAACCTCTGGCGGACGATCAACGGCGTGAACCGGGCGCTGCTCGACACCATCGCGGCGTGCGGCGACGTGAATCGCAACGTCATGTGCAATCCGAACCCCGAGCAGTCCGGGCTGCACGCGGAGGTCTGGCGGATCACGAAGGCCATCAGCGAACACCTGCTCCCCCGCTCGCGCGCGTATCATGAAATGTGGGTCGGCGACGACCTCGTCGCCGGGGGCGAACCCGAGGCCGAACCGATCTACGGCAAGACCTACCTGCCGCGAAAGTTCAAGATCGTCGTGGCGGTGCCGCCGAGCAACGACGTCGATGTCTACGGCCACGATCTCGGCTTCATCGCGATCACCGACGAGAACGGCCGGCTCTCCGGGTTCAACATCACCGTCGGCGGCGGGCAGGGCATGTCACACAACCAGATCGAGACGTATCCGCGGATCGCCGACGTGCTCGGCTACTGCTCCGTCGATCAGGTCATCGACGTGGCGGAGAAGATTCTGACCGTGCAGCGGGACTACGGCGACCGGACCGACCGCAAGCATGCGCGGCTCAAGTACACGATCGAGGACCGCGGGCTGCTCTGGTTTCGCGAACAGGTGGAGGCCCGCCTAGGCTACCGGCTCGGCTCGCCCCGGCGGTTTGAGTTCACGCACACCGGCGATCGTTACGGCTGGGTCGCGGGTGAAAACGGGCATTCCCATTTCACGCTGTTCATCCAAAGCGGTCGGGTGAAGGACACCCCGGACTACAAGCTGAAGACGGCGCTGCGCGAGATCGCACTCGCCCACCAGGGCGATTTCCGGCTGACGGCGAACCAGAACCTGATGATCGCGAACGTCGCGCCCTCCGAGCGGCCGCGCCTCGAGGCCCTCCTCCGCCACCACCGGCTCGAGACGGCCAACGCCGCCTCCGCCCTGCAGCTCAACGCCATGTCCTGCGTCGCGCTTCCGACCTGCGGCCTCGCGCTGGCCGAGAGTGAGCGCTACCTCCCGGAGCTCGTCGCGTTGCTCGAAGCCGAACTCGAGGCGGCGGGCCTGCGTGACGACGCGATCACGCTGCGGATCACCGGATGCCCGAACGGCTGCGGCCGTCCGTTCCTGGCCGAGATCGGGTTCGTGGGCCGGGCGCCGGGCAAATACAACATCTACCTCGGCGCCGCCTTCAACGGCTCGCGGCTCAACACCCTCTACCGGGCATCCGTGCCGACGGGCGAGATCGTACCGCTCCTCGGCCCGATCATCCGCCGCTACGCCGCCGAGCGCACGGCCGGCGAGCGCTTTGGCGACTTCGTGATTCGCGCCGGCATCGTGACCCCGACCAACACGCCGCACGACTTCCACGAACAGGCCAAGGTCAGCCCGGGCGAACCGATCTGAGTGCGGGATCCGCGGCTGGTACCGGGAAGTTCGACGGGCCCGCGGTTGCGCCCGACCGAAAGGTTAGGGCGCAGCCACGCAATAAAGGTTCGCCTCACCGCGGATGAAGATACGGTCGGCCGCGGGGGCGAATGAAGCGATGAGGCGGTCTTCGAATTTGCTTTCCCCCACGAGCTTGAAACCTCCCTCCACGCGGACAACGAACACGGCTCCGTCCTCCCGCGCCGCATACAGATTGCCGCCGGCGACCAAGGGCGAGGCGTAGTAATTCGAACTGCCCCGCGGCAGCGACTCGGTCCAAATCGTTTTTCCCGTCGCTGGTTGCACGCAGTCAATCTGTCCGCGATCGCTCAACACGTAGACGAGGCCCCTGTATTCGGCGGGACTGGGAACGAAGGCGCCGGCGTCTTCGCGCGTCCACGCCCGATGCGTCGCCGTCACGTCACCGTTTCCACCCATTTTCACCCCGAAGAGCCGCGGCTGCCCGCGATCGGCGCGCCCCAAACAAACGACGGCCACGCCAGCGGTGACCACCGGCGTCGCGACCGCCGGCCAATTGGCCACGGCACCCGGATTGAAATTGCCGGCCGTCCAGATGACTTGGCCGTCCACGGCGCGATGCAGCGTGAGATGTTCGGCCCCCCACACCAACAGCGCTTCCCCGCCCTCGTGCCGGACGACGAGCGGGGTGGTGTAACTGTTGTCCCCTT
The DNA here is from genome assembly GCA_044344465.1 of Opitutaceae bacterium. Lineage (GTDB taxonomy): Bacteria > Verrucomicrobiota > Verrucomicrobiia > Opitutales > Opitutaceae > ER46. The sequence continues at coordinate 7,687 of JBIJCX010000083.1, read as the reverse complement.
CGCGCGGCGTCTCGTAAGTGCGGGCGACCTTCCAGCGCAGTTCGCCCGTCGCCTTGTCGAACGCCGCCAGCCAGGATTCACCGCTGTGCATCCGGGCGATGATCACGTGCTGCTCGGTCAACGCCGGCGAGGTGCCGAAATCCCAGTTCAGCCGCACAGGGCCGAAACGTTCCACGAGATTGGCCTGCCAGCGAATCGTACCATCGAGATTCACCGCCGCCAAATTGCCGCTCTTGAACGTGACAAAGATTCCCTTCCCATCCGTGACCGGCGACGGATTGCTGCCCGAACCGTTGCGATGCCGGCCAGCTGTCTCGCCCCCGAACCTGGTTTGCCAAAGCGGCCTGCCCGCCCAGTCAAAAGCCATCAGCGCATCCTGCCCATCGACCGGCGCCGTCAGGTAGACGTGCTGGCTCCAGACGATCGGCGTGGAGCATCCCTTGCCCGGCAACGGCGTCTGCCAAAGCACCCCGGCGGGATTCAACTGCGCGGGAAACTTCCCGGAGCGCGCGCTGCCATTTTCATCGGGCCCGCGCCAATTCGGCCAGTTGCCGGCCGCCGCGGCGGCAGCTGTTCCGACCGCGAAGACGACAGAGATGGCGAGCGCCAAGACGACGCAGCAGAAAAGCGGGATGCGGAGACTTCGCGTCATGGTTTTGGCAGCCACCATTTGAGCAGGGGCGCGGTCATGACCGTGGTCAACAGCGCCATGATGACGAACATCGTGAACAAGGATTTAGGCAGGAGACCAAGATCGGCCCCGATGTTGATCGCCACCAAACCCATCAAAGCGCGGGTGTTCATCAACGCGGCGACGCACGCCGAATCGCGGCCGGTGAGTCCCGTTAACTTGCCGCCCAGCCAGCAGCCACCGAGCTTGCCGGCCACCGCCGCAAACAGCACCACCCCGCAACCGATCCAGGCGACGGGAGTCTGCAGCGCGCCGATTTCTGTCCTCAAGCCGGTGTTGGTAAAGAACACCGGCACCAGCGCCACCAGGACAAAACGCGAGAACATGCGCCGCCACGCCGCCACCAGTTCCACTTCGCCGTGCAGACTGACGCCCAGCGCAAAGGCCCCGAAGATCGAGAAGACGCCGAGCGTGTTGGTGGCCAGGCAGCACAGCATCAGCGCAATGAGCAGGACCGCCAGGAACCCGGAAGACATGAGCTGGCTGTCGGCGGGATCCCGGCTCCGGCGCCAGATCCACACCAGCGCCGGCCCGAGCCCCTTTTGCACGACAAGAAAGAACACCGCCAGGGCGCCCACTTGCACGGCGAGGTGCCAACCGCTGAACGCCGACGTCACGAGGGCGGTGGCCACGGCGAGCATAATCCAGCCCACCACGTCGTCGAACGCCGCGGCACTGATGGCGATCGCGGCGATCCGGGTTCGCTCGAGTCCCATCTCGATTAGAATGCGGCCCATGATGGGCAGCGCCGAGATCGACAGCGCGATGCACACGAAAAGCTGAAAGCCAAAAAAATGCGTGTCCGGTGCGAACGTGCGATGCAGCCATGGCCCCACCGCGACCCCCAACCCAGCCGGCGCCAGCAGGCCCATCAACGACACGGCCAGGACGGCGCGCGAGGACGTCTTCACATGCCGGAAGTCGAATTCCATTCCGACCTGGAAGAGGAGAAAAATGAGCCCGAGCTTGGCCAGCAATTGCAGCGACTGCTGGGTCTCGGCCGGGAAGAGCACCGGCCATTCCGCCGGCCAGATCGCGCCCAACCCGGATGGACCGAGCAGAAGCCCGGCGGCTATTTCGCCGACCGCGAGCGGCTGCCCGAGGGATTTGAACAGCCGCCCAAAAGTCCACGCGACCGCGATGATGATCACCCATTGGTAAAGGACGAGTCGCAGATGTGATTCGATGGCGGTGGGATTCATGGGGGGCGGGTGAACAACAACCGATTTACGCTTCGATTCTGGACGGGGCGCATGGAATCCAATCCGATCCCGACGGCGGTCAAGCGTATGTGCTGAATCGCCGCTTGAAATCGGGCGACAATCTCGGCCACGCTTTCGACCATGACTCCCACTCCCCAGGGCTCCTCCGGCCTGACCCGGACGGCATGGCTGATCTGCATCATCGCAGCCATCGGCTTCGCTTTTGACATCTACGAATTGCTGATGCTGCCGCTGATCGTCGGTCCGGCGCTGCAGGAATTGATCGGCGCGGCCCCCGGTTCGCCCGAGTTCCAGACCTGGGTCGGGCGGCTGTTCTACATTCCCGCGATGGCGGGCGGAATTTTTGGCCTGCTCGGCGGTTACCTGACAGACCGGCTCGGACGCCGGCGCGTGCTGACCTGGAGCATCTTGATCTACGCTTTTTCGGCTTTCGCGGCCGGCTTCTCCACTAATGTGTGGATGCTGCTCGTTTTCCGGTGCCTGGTCTTCATCGGCGTGTGCGTGGAGTTCGTGGCCGCCGTGGCCTGGCTGGCGGAATTGTTTCCTGATTACAAACGCCGCGAAAAGGTACTCGGCTACACGCAGGCGTTTTCCTCGATCGGCGGCTTCATGGTCGCGCTCGCGAACGGCTGGTGCGTGGCGCACAACACGAGCCTGCCCGCCATCGTCCTGCCCGAGTCGCTCAACCTCTTCGGCGGCGCGATCAAGGACTCCCACGCCGCCTGGCGCTACACCCTGATGTCCGGGGTGATTCCGGCGATCCCGCTGATGCTCATCCGCCCTTTCCTGCCGGAATCGCCGATTTGGGCGGAACGGAAGGCGGCCGGCACGCTCAAGCGGCCCAGCCTCGGCCAGCTTTTCGCCCCGGAGCTGCTCAAGACCACCATCGTCACGACCCTGATGTTTGCCTGCGCCTATGGGGCCGCGTTCGGCGCCATCCAGCACATTCCGCGCATCGTCCCGGGCCTGGCCGAGGTAAAGGCCAAGGCCGACGCCGCGGTCGCCGCCGCCATCAAGGGCAAGCCCGAGGCCGAGCAAAAGAAGATCGCCGCCCAGACCCGGGCCCGCGTCACGCAATCGGTCGCGGCGGACGTCACCAAGGTCCAGGAACTCGGTGGACTGGCCGGCCGCTTCCTGCTCGCGATCCTCGCGGTGTACATTGTGAGCCGTCGCAAGCTGGTGCGCGTTTTCCAGATTCCTGGCCTGATCGTGATGCCGGTCGTCTTTGCCCTCTGCGCGACGCACAACCTGAGCTGGCTGTACGGCGGAATCTTTTTCGCGGGTCTGCTCACCGTCGGGCAATTCAGTTTCTGGGGCAACTATCTGCCTCGCGCCTATCCGCTGCATTTGCGCGGCACCGGGGAAAGTTTCGCGGCGAATATCGGCGGCCGCCTCATCGGCACGTGCTTCGCCTGGGTGACCGTGACCCTCGCCACGACCCCGGACGCCGCGTACGCGCCCACCAAACTCGCCTACACAGCGGCGGCGATCGGCTTCGCGGTTTATCTCGGAGGTTTCATCCTCTCGTTTTTCCTGCCCGAACCGAAGTCCGAGGATCTGAAGGAGTAGCGGGCTGACCGCGCGCCGATGACGACCCGGGGCACTCCCCTCACCCGGCCCAAGCGGGAACCTTCACCCCTTCGGTCGGCGCATCGGGTGGGATGAACGGCTTCAGATCAATAATCGGGGTCGCATCGAACGCATCGATTTGATCCACGTTAACCAGATTGCCCTGCACCGAAAGGATGCGGCACACGCTTAACGCGATCAGGTTGGGGCGGACCGGCGCCCGGCAGCCGAAGACGCCCGTCAACGGGTTGTTCTTGTCGCCGCGGGGATGGACCCGGAGGACGCGGCGTTTCTGCGGCACGTCATTCTGGTCGAACCAATAGAAGACGTTGACATGCGACCACCCGTCCAAGCCCAGCAACCCGTCGACGAATGGGTCGAAGATGCGAAGGCGGACCGCCTTGCCGTCCTTCTCCACTTTGCCCACGGGAATGACCTTGTAGAACGTTTCCGCGCCCGCGCCCGTCGCCGGCGGCGCGGCCATGACGTTTCGGTTCGCCGCCGCGATCATTCCGGCCGCGGCAGCCAGAGGTACGGTCCGGGCCATAAACTGACGTCGGGAGGTCGTCATCTTCAGCCGTGATTCTGTTTTTGGATTTACGGCTGGCAAACTGGATTTTCAGCCACCGGAACTGAGAGGCGCTCTCCCGGCTGCCGGTTCGAAAATCATCGAACTGTAGCGGCGGTCTATGACCGTCGTCGCATTGCTGCGCCGACCGGTCAGAAGTGGCCGGCGGTCGAAACTCCAGCCGGCGGTCATAGACCGCCGCTACAGTTGGGCAACCGGGAGATGCCAAGGGTGCCGCGGCCGCTTTGCCGTGCCGGCCGCACTCAAGCCGCCGGCGGCACCCCGAAATCCAACTTCACCTTCGCCGCCTTCTCATCGAGCACGATCTTCGCGGTGTAGACCTTGCCGGACTTCACGGACACCAACCCGCCCACGTCGATCGGCGCACCGGCCTTCCAACCCTGCAACACTGGCACGTAATCCTCGGCCGCGAACCGCTTGCCAAACGCATTTTTCCACAGCTTCACCCCTGGCCAGCCTGGCGCCTCAAAGTATCCTCCGCAGTCCAGCATCAGCTTCCCCGACTTCGGACACTTCACGCCTTTCACCTTGCTCGGCTCCGGCGTGAAAATGACCAGCTTCTTCTGCGTTTCGTCGATCACGAGGTCCGCCTCGTAAACACGGTTGCCCGCCGCCGATTTCAATCCCGTCGCGTGATACGGTTTTTTCGCCACCTGGCTCGCCAGCAGCGCGACCAGCTCCACCGCCTCCCACGCGCGCCCAAACGCCGATTTCCACAAACGCACCCCCGGCCATCCCGGCGCCTCGAAAAACGGTCCGCGATCCAGCAGCGGCGCGTTTGACTTCGGGCAAATCGCCCCGACCACCGGCGTGCCGGCCGTCACCGGAACCACCGGTTCGTTGAGGCCCGGGCGCGAGCTACCCTTGATGAAACCCTCCTTCATGCTCACGACACTCGCGAGCAGCGCGTCGAGAAACTCCGGCCGCGTCATCGGCGCCGTGTTGCGCTCCATCTTCTTCAAAATCAGCTCCCACTCGCCGGTGAGTTTCGCCGAGAGCAAACCCGGCGCGCGCGTCGCCAGTTCGCGGCACAGCAGGCGCCCGTTTTCCGTCGAGAGGATCTTCGCTTTCTCCCGCACCACGAAGCCGCGCACGAGAATCTTCTCGATGATGTTGGCGCGCGTCGCCGCGGTGCCGATGCCCTTGTCCTTCATCACCTCCACCATCGCCTCGCGCTGCTCCTCCGGCATGTCGTCGTCAAACGTCTCGCCCGCATATCGCATCGCATCGAGCAGGGTCGCATCCGTGAAATGCTCCGGCGGTTTCGTCGTCAGCTCCTTCAACGTCACCGCCTCCAGCATCTGGCTCTCCGCGATCGGGGGCAGCGCCACCGCCGCCTTCGCCTCGCGCTTCACCCAGCGGTTGAACCCCGGGAAATCCATCTGCTCCCGCGTCGCCTTGAACACCGCCGGCGCATAGGATCCGGCGCCTCCGGCCTGCGTGTAGCGCCGCGTCACCCCGCGGTATTTCGCCGCCTCGTCGAGCGCCATCAACGTCGTCTGCACCACCGTGAGATACGCGAACAGGTCGTTGCCCATGAGCTGCTCGATGCCATTCACCTCGCCGGTCGGCACGAGGCCGTAGTGACCCTCGACCTGCTTGTCATCGAACGCCCGCGACGCCACCGCGACTGGCTTCGGCATCAAGGCCTGCTGCGAAAGATGCAGCGCCGGCCGCATCGCCTGCAAATGCGCATGCACGTCTCCGAGCGCGGCGTAGAGCTTGTCCTTCATATCCTCGCGCAGATGGCGGCAATCGGTGCGGGGGTAACTGATCAACTTCGCGTCGTAGAGTTTTTGCAGGATCGCCAGCGTCTCGGTCGCCGTGCGGCCGAACTTCTTCGACATCAGCTTCTGCATTTCCTGGAGGTCGAACGGCAGAGGCGGCTTCTCGGTGCGCATCGTCTTCTTCTCGGTCGCGCGATACGTTGCCGGCGCCTTGGCCGACGCCCCGAACGCCTCGGCCTTCGCCTGGTCCCAAAAAACTTTCTTGTCCCGCTCGCTGCTCACCACCGGCGCCCCCAGCAATTTCACCCGGTCCGGTGACGCCGCATAGGCGTCCAGCTCCGCCTTCGCCTCGATGCCGCCAAACGTCCCATGCGCCTCCCAAAACCTCTGCGGCACGAAGTTCTCGATCAAGCGATCGCGGGCGACAATCAACGCCAGTGTCGGGGTCTGCACGCGGCCGACCGACCACACCTTCCAGTCGCCCCGCCCGCGGGGCAGGGTCTTCGTCGCGAGCACCGTCACGTTCATGCCGACGAGCCAGTCCGCCTGATCGCGCGTGAAGCCCGCCTGCGCGAGACCATTGTACTCCTGCAGCGGCCGGCGCGCCGCAAACGCCTCCTGCAGCCCCGACACCGTCATCGTCTGCGCCCACATGCGCGAATAGGTTGTGCCGGTCGGCGCGTGCACACCCCGCAGCGCCTTCCGAAAAATCACCTCCCCTTCCCGCTCCGCATCGCAACCGTTGACGATCTCGCCACCCGCGTGCGCCTTCGCCTCCACCCGCAACACCTCGATCAAACTTCCCCCATCCGCCCGCGGTTCCTCCACGAAGTCCCACCGCTTCGTCGGGACGATCGGCAAGTCCTGGACGTTCCATTGGCCGAACTTCGGATCGTAGGTCTCGGGTTTCGCCAACTCGAACAGGTGCCCCCGCGCCGACACCACCGTGAGTTCCGTTCCGTCCGCCATCGTCCCGCGATGCGGCCCCTGCCCGCTGAAGTGGCCGCCGATGAGCGCCGCCGCGAAGTCACGCCCGGCGGCGGGCTTTTCAGCCACGAGGAGAATCTTGGGCATCCGAACGACGGAGAGATTTTACCGCCAGGTGCCGGCGCCGCGTCACTGCACCCGGGCAAAAAGCTCCTGCACTTTCGCCTCGATCTTGCGCGAGGCTTCTTGCTCGACGCGACTCGTGCCGAGCCAGGTTTCGTACCCACCGAGCGCGTGTTGCTCGGGCGTCGGCAGGTAGCCGTTGCTGCCGTTGGCGAGCTCGATGGTGAACGTGTCCTTGAACGGACTCTTCGCCTTGATCGTCAGCCCCGTCTCGGTGAAGGTCTCGAACGGAATCGCCGCGATGCCCAGCCCGCCAAGTCGGAAAGTCTGCAACACGATGCTCGTTTTTTCGGGCCAGCTCTTCGCCGCCACCGTGCGGCGCGCGTAATCCGCTTCGCGCTTGTGGATCGGCGATACCGTCTCGGGCCGCGCCATGATTTCCTGGGCGCGCTGCACCATCTCGGGCGTGGGCCGGCGCATCTGCAGCTCCAACTCCGCCTGCGCCGCCTTCAACTCCACCCAGTCCTGGTGCTGCAGGGTCCGGTGCACGCGCATGACCTCCTGCGCCACGTCGTTGGCCACGACCCGCATCTTTTCGTAGCGGCCGTACTTCGGGCCCGGCGCCGCGCCCGGCGTATAGTTGTTGTTGTTGACGTCGCCACAGGGTCCATTGGCCAGGATGCCGACAAACGGCGTTTCCTGCCGATCGGCCCCGAGCAACTGCTGGATGCGATCGCAAAACACTCCGAAATAATCCGCCGAAATGTCATTGGGCCCCACACCACCCACATAGTGCAGCCAGTAATTCGCGAGCAGCGCGATGGGCCGGCCGCCGGTG